>NZ_JBKEZJ010000012.1:0-174978 GCF_046449555.1 Rahnella selenatireducens | reverse complement strand
GCCTAAGGCGCCTTATTTTTTAGAACGTTCGGCTCGAATGCGCCGCAGCTCTTTCGGATCCGCAATCAGTGGCCGGTAAATTTCAATCCGATCACCGTCGTTTACTGTATCCATCAATTTTACAGGCCGGCTGTAAATCCCCAGCTTGTTCTTCTTTAAATCAATGTCCTGACGCAGCTCAAGTAAGCCAGAAGCAACAACAGCCTGTTCAACATTGCTGCCTTCTTCCAGCTTGACGGTTCGCAGATACTGACGTTCAGGCAACGCGTAGACCACTTCAACGCGGATCTCAGACACTGTAGACCTCTTTTGCACGCAGTGTGAATGCCTGAACCATGCTTCCTGCCAGCTCTTTGAAGATTTTACCGAACGCGAGCTCAATCAATTTATTCGTGAACTCGAAATCCAGACTGAGCTGAACTTTGCAGGCTTCAGGGCTCAGTTCGATGAAATCCCACCCGCCGGTGAGCTTACGAAACGGGCCATCAACCAGTTGCATATCAATGCGTTTATTGCTTATCAGCGTATTTTTGGTGGTAAACGTTTTACTGATGCCCGCTTTAGAAACATCAACAGCCGCAGTCATTGACGTATGACTGTTTTCTAAAATACGACTGCCAGTACAACCGGGCAGAAATTGCGGGTAAGCATCGACATCATTCACTAAGGTGTACATCTGTTCCACGCTGAACGGCACAAGCGCAGAACGACTTATCTGTGGCATATCATTTTCCAGGTGTCATAAAACGTACAGATAATACCATTTATCGGCACGGTAATAAAAACAACGAAGCACAGCGCGCCACAAACAGGAAAAACATCTGACTCTGACCGCGTGGGGATTTCATTCGGCATCGCTTACAGTATAATAAGTGTCACTATGACAAAGAAAAAAGCACATAAACCCGGTTCCGCGACTATCGCGATGAACAAACGCGCTCGCCATGAATACTTCATCGAAGATGAGATCGAGGCGGGGCTTGCTTTGCAGGGATGGGAAGTCAAATCGATGCGAGCTGGTAAAGCAAACATCACTGACAGCTATGTCACATTCCGCGACGGTGAAGCCTTTTTATTCGGCGCAACTATTCAACCTCTCAACGTGGCGTCAAGTCATGTGGTTTGTGATCCGACCCGCACAAGAAAATTGCTGCTGAACAAACGTGAATTAGAAACGCTGTTCGGTAAAGTCACTCGCGATGGTTACACTGTCGTCGCGCTTTCCATGTACTGGAAAAATGCCTGGTCGAAAGTGAAAATCGGCCTGGCCAAAGGTAAGAAAGAGCACGACAAGCGCGATGACATTAAAGATCGTGAGTGGAAAGTAGACAAAGCACGTATCATGAAGAACTCAAACCGCTAAGTCTCTGGCTTAGCATGCAGTTTTTCTGATATACTGCGAAATAGTACTTGGGGCTGATTCTGGATTCGACGGGATTTGCGAAGCCCAAGGAGCATGCCGAGGGGCGGTTGGCCTCGTAAAAAGCCGCAAAAAAATAGTCGCAAACGACGAAAACTACGCCCTAGCAGCTTAATACCCTGCTTAGAGCCCTCTCTCCCTAGCCTCCGCTCTTAGGACGGGGATCAAGAGAGGTCAAACCCAAAAGAGATCGCGTGGACACCTTGCCTGGGGTGAAAGCGTTAAACCCAATCAGGATAGTTTGTTAGTGGCGTGTCCATCCGCAGCTAACCGGCGAATGTAAAGATTGGACTAAGCATGTAGTGCCAACGGTGTAGTAATTTCGGACGGGGGTTCAAATCCCCCCAGCTCCACCAAATAATGATCCGGTTATTACCAGATAAGTCCGGAGAAGTCCTGAAAGCCCGCATCCCTTCTAGGTTTGCGGGCTTTTTTGTGTCTGTAGAAGTCCGAGAAGATCCGCCTGAAACCGGCGTCTATTGGTATACGAATTGGTATACGCTAAGATATATACCAATAAACGTATACCAATTAGGGAAGTTCCTTGCATGGCGCGGACTACACGCCCCCTCACCCACACCGAAGTACAAAAAGCCAAAGCCACTGATAAAGACCTCACCTTGCATGACGGTGACGGACTCTTTCTCCTGGTCAAAACCACCGGCAAGAAAATTTGGCGTTTCCGCTATCAGGTTCCTAACACATCAAAACGCACCATGATTAGCCTCGGCGCTTATCCTGCTCTTTCACTGGCTGATGCCAGAGAAGTGCGTGCAGAGAAGCTTGCGATGTTAGTCAAAGGAATAGACCCACAAGCAAGAGCTGGTGAAGAAGCTGAGAAGCTCCAAATCGCTCAGGAAAGCATTTTCGCCAATGTTGCACGTAAATGGTTCGAGCTGAAGCAAAGTCACGTCAGCGCTGACCACGCTAAAGATATCTGGCGTTCTATTGAGAAAGACATCCTGCCCAGTATTGAAAATGTTCCTGTTCAGGAGCTGAAAGCTCGCACCCTGATTCAAGTTTTAGAACCAATCAAAGCGCGGGGAGCATTGGAGACGGTTAGAAGGTTGGTGCAGCGCATCAATGAAATTATGATTTATGCGGTGAATGTTGGACTGATTGAGGCAAATCCAGCTTCAGGTATAGGTAATGCTTTCGAACGCCCGAAGAAGCAGCACATGCCTACAATTCGCCCCGAAGAACTGCCCAAGCTAATGCGCACCATTTCTATGAGCAACCTGTCTATACCAACCCGCTGCCTGCTTGAATGGCAGCTACTGACGCTCATACGCCCTGCCGAAGCTTCTGCGACAGCCTGGTCAGAGATTGATATAGAAAATAAGCAATGGTGTATACCGGCAGAACGTATGAAGGCAAAGCGTGACCATATAGTCCCGCTGTCAGAACAAGCTTTAGAACTGCTAGAAATCATGCGTCCCATTAGTGGTAATCGTCAGTACGTTTTCCCTAGCCGCAATGACCCAAGTAAACCGATGAACAGCCAGACTGCCAATGCCGCTTTGAAACGAATTGGCTATGGTGGAAAATTAGTCGCGCATGGGTTACGTTCTATTGCTAGTACAGCCATGAATGAGGCTGGCTACAATGCTGATGTGATCGAATCCGCGCTAGCACACAGTGATAAAAATGAAGTGAGACGGGCATATAACCGCTCAACATATCTAGAAAAAAGAGTCATATTAATGAATTGGTGGGGGCAATATGCTCTTCCTCACAGCAAAAGGAATGTATAAATATGGTTGATGCAGATATTGTTACTCGTGCTTATGATTGTTTAAAATCACATGCATATCATGATAATTTTAATTTTTTTTTGAAAGCCGACATAGCCTTATTTGAAAATACAAGATTTAGGCTTAACATTTTAAGAATTGCGAGATTTTTGAATAGTGCCAATGTTCAGATGGACACCTTTTCTGAATGGTTAGAAAAGATAGATGTCAATTTTTTACCTAAAAAATTTAAAAAAAGTTATGATCTTGAACAAGATAACAAAGCACTCTTTCTTAGTAATCAAAAGATTTCTGATGAATATATAGTTAATGAAGTTCATTACTTGATATCTGCACCGGTCCCAATCCATATAATAGAGACGATGTGGTCAATTATTGTTGGTTCTCTTCTTGATGAATCACTTTCTAAAAACTCTTATGGCAACAGAGTTCATAACTCGATAATTAGAATAAGGCAAAGTTATCCGAATACAATCGAATCAAACTCTAATGATCTTTTCGAAAGATATATTGAAAATTATACAAAATGGAGAGATCAGGGAATAAATAAAGCTATCGAAGTTGTTAATACCGATAAGAAGGACGTGGCTATTTTCTCCTTAGATCTCAAAGGATTTTATTATAATATTGATATAGATTTTAATACTATATCCAATATTATAACCGAGACTCAAAACCCAAGCCTCATTGAGCTGTCTTTAATCCTGAATGATTGTTTAAAAAAAATACATGAAAAATATAAGACAGTTGTCGAAAATACAATTGGCATAACTCATCAAAAAAATAATAATGGTGGAATTCCTATTGGTATGACTTCCTCGGCAATTCTTTCAAATTGGTATCTCAAAGAATTTGATAATGATGTCGAGGAACTGATCAACCCTACTTACTATGGTAGATATGTTGATGACATGATTTTCGTTTTAAAATCACCTAAACTAGAGTTTGGGAACAACAAAAATGCGATCAATGACTTTATTTCAAATATATTGAGAGGAATGATAGTTGAGAGTGAAAAAGACACGGGGTCATACTTATTAGCTGAAAAATATCACTCTCTGCCCATTCAAAAAGATAAGCTAATTTTGCACTATTTTGATAAAAACCATAGCTTAGCGGGTTTGCAAATTTTCAAAAAAGAATTAGAAAATAGAAGCAGTGCCTTTAGATTTTTACCGGATGAGCATATTGTGAGTGATCTTGACACATTTGCGTATGATATACTTTATGATGGTTCAGCTAATAAGTTTAGAAGTATTGTTGGTCTTGTTGAAAATGAAACAGAGTTATCTAAATATTTATCCTCTCATACTATCGCTCACAGGCTTTGCAAGTTACCTGCTGGTGAGAAAACACTACAACAAATTGAATTGTTTTTTAAAGGCGAAAATGCTCTTATTTTTAGTAGATTGTGGGAGAAGGTAATTTCTTATTCATTAATAACGGACAACAATAAATTTGCAGTTGATTTTTATTATTCAGTGAAAGAGTGCATTAAAAAAACATGGTTATCAAAAAATGCTCATGACAGTAGTCATATAAACATAAAAATTCAATCAGGCTTGGATAAATATATAGACATCTCATTTAGCCTATCACTAGCACTCTTAGACATGAAGGTTATACTTGGAGAAAAGAAAACAAGTAATAAAAGCATTAAGTTAATCTCAGGAATAGTGAGTAACTCGTCTTATTTAAAAAAACTTACGCAACAATTTCGTAAAAGTAACTTAATAAGGCACTATCTGGTTTCATGGCCGCTGGCAAACTATACGGATTACACTGGCGATTTAACCAAAGAGAATGCATATTTCTCTTTATTGAATTTCGATTTGAATGATAATAAAATACTTCATTCACCTCGTTACATTCATGCTGATGATTATCAGCTTTTCGATTTAATAAAAGCACTCTATAGCAAGAAACTTCATAAGTTTACTAAAGAAAACAAATACCACAAAGATTATTGCACAGTAAAGAATATAAAAAATAAAAAAGCATTAAAAATAAAATTTAAAAACCAAAAGAAAACAAAAGAATTAAAAGTTGCACTTGCTAATATGCAGATTAATCAAAGTTCTATTGAATCTGCTTGTCGGAAAGATCGCGAACCAGATATAAGTTATAAACGGCAGAAAAATTTATATAAAATTCTTAACGCTGCAAATGAAGAAAACGCTGATATTCTTCTCTTACCAGAACTGTCTATCCCTGTGTCTTGGCTTCCGTTTATGGCCTCTCATGCCCGTAGACAGCAAATTGCTCTGATTTTTGGTTTAGAACACTGGGTAATTGATGATATAGCTTATAATCTAATTGTAGAGATACTACCTTATAAGTCTCATGATAAATACAATTCAAGTTTTATTTCTTTGAGAGAAAAAAATCACTATGCTCCTAGCGAGCTAGAAATGCTGCAATCTTTCAGACTTAAAAACTCCTCAGATAAACACGAGGATAAAAAATATCATTTAATCAGTTGGAGAGGTGTTTCTTTTTCGACATATAATTGTTTCGAGCTAGCTAACATTGAGCATAGAGCATTATTTAGATCACAAATTGACATTCTTTTTGCTTGCGTTTGGAATAAAGATACTAACTATTATCAGCACATAATGGAATCAGCAGTGCGTGATATTCATTGCTACATTGCACAGGCTAACACTTCGCAATATGGTGGTTCATGTGTATTACAACCAACCATGACAACTATTTCTAACAAAATATATGTTAAGGGGGGAGAGAACACATGCATACTAACCACCACTTTAGATATAGAAGGCTTAAGGGACGCTCAGTACAGAGATAAAAGAATTTCCGGGGATATTATCAAACATAATCCACCAGGCTTTAGTCAAAGAAAATTGTCGAGGAGATTTTAAGATGATAAACACAGTCATCGAATCATTATTCACAGCAGGAACCACTGTGACAATAATGGTTTTTTTATCGAAATTCATACTTAACCATCTTGATAAAAGGTCGATTGAGTCATTTAAACTAAAAACAAAAGCAGAACTTGATCTAATACAAAAAAACCATGAGTACAACGCTAACAAAAACAGAGAAATTGGAAGATGGTCCAGCACTTTACTCAGTGCTGCAAATGGTGTTATTGGACGACTAAGCTATATTAAAACAATGAATGAGACTGATGTTGACGACTATATTAAAAATAGCACAAAGTATTACCTATGCCAACTAATGTGTTGGTCACAAATATATAAAAAAGATCGAGACATGGTTTTTATGTCCCCTGCAAATGATGAAATTTTAATGTCAGAACTTTTAAAAAACATAAGTATTAGTATAAGAACAAACAATTTTAACAGCCCAGTTATCAGATCGCTCGAGCAAAGCTATATTGCAAGTGCTATGACAATGGATGGAGCTTGTATTTCTTATGCTAACTTTATTGATAATGAAGTGTTAAAGCATTATGAGCCGTTGAATAACCTAGTATTGACGCTATTAAATGATAAACACCATTACTTATTAGATGATATTGTTAGTCATGCAAAGCATTTTAAAAAGCATGCGGAAGCGCTCCTGATGTCAACAAATAATAATTAGAGTACGAAATTGCGCACGCAAGTATAGTCACTATTATTGCTTATAGTCTGCGCGCGCAATTCTCCCCGCCTGCCCGCTGCTGACTTAGCTCACTGGTTTTAATGCATGAATAAAAGCCGCTGAAATCCCGTGTAGCAAGGGGTTAGAGCCATTTTGAGCACTCCTGGATCCATGCAAAACCATGCACCCTAAGCATGCAGAGCTTACAAGGACAGGCTAGCCAGAGAAAAGGCTGTCAGGAGGGACGAATTTGCACCGTATTAATGAAAAATGCCGCCTTATTCGAAAGCGACACTTGAGGTTATTTTTTGGGGAATTGAAACGAGCTGAAATTTATATTTTCCGCTTTAGATTTTCTCTTTTAACGATTTTACTGACACTTTCATTTGTTTTAAATGCGCATGAGCATTCCAGCCTGGTGCACTGATAATAAGACTCCTTTGTCTGTTCGGTGATATAACGGCTTGTGCGAATGTGAGAAACAGAGCTGCAAAGCGGGCAGCGCATCATTTGCTGTTACTCCTTTTTTGAAGTAGCACGCTCTGTCAGCTTACGTGCCAGTAACTGTCTTTTTATCGGGCTTTGTAATAGCGCCACATCGACACCAGGCAACGCAGGAGCATGCGTCCCAATTTTCTCCAGCACAGGTTCAGCATCCATGTTTAACTGACCGATGCGAGCCGCCACGACAAGCGCCTTGCCAATTTCAGCGCTGATAATTTTGGCGGGCTCTACATAATGACCGGATTGTGTTTCCTGGTAGCTGACGTTGGATAACGCCAGAAGTTTAAGTTTCACAGCGCGTACCAACGCCGGACTGAGATTGTTGATGGCCAGTCGCCACTGATGGTCAGCATAGGCATTCAGTGCGCTGCGGTGGGCGCTAATCAACGCATCCCCGGCATTAGCACAATGCAGCATCGCTGATTCTTTCTCGACACTCAATTCCTCAATCAGGTCATCGAACTCTTTAACTAATCCCTGCTGAACAGCCCGCTGACTGTGCGCGTTCTTGAGCTCGTCCGTCATAACTCCGCGTGACTTGCGAAAACGTGAACGCCAGCTCTCTTCATTTTCTTTGATTTCGCTGTTCGCCGTTTCTTTTTCCTGGGCGCATCGGGCAATCGAACTTTCAATTTCATCCAGTGCCTGCTTTTCCTGCGCAAAAGCCGCTTTGGCCTGCTCAAAGCGTTGGATAGCGTCTTCAGCGTTTCCTGATGATGGCTTTTCGTTGTGACCGGCTTTGACCTGAAGAAAGTCCTGGATAACGGCTTCGACGGTTTTGGTTGAATCGGGTTTCATGGCATACCTCAGCAATGTGTTGTCAATGTGAGGATATTGTGGGGAGGCTGGCACAACATTTCTATCTGATGGCGTTCGCTCAGCGCTGGTACAACGGACTGGGACGTAAGCCATGAAAATGGAGAGAGTTTATATTTCTATAAATACTATTCACTACTGTTCACTTTAAAATAAAATATAATTAAATCATTAATTTAATCAGTGAACACCTTCCCCAAAGCTATTCACTCACTGTTCACGACTGTTCCCTGTCTTAAAAAGCCTTTTTCTGGCTAGCCCAAAATAATTTAATATTTTTTCCTATTAAAATTGAGTTCATTAATAACCAAAACCACTTAATCATTGTTCAGTAAACAACCTGCATGTCACTGTAGGCATTTGTAGGCAACTGTAGGCATTTGGGCTTTTGTGACCTGATGTTGTTTAAAAAAACAAGCATTTTTTTCAAGGTTTTTTAACGCAAGAGCTTGTTGCTAAACGCAAAAATATTATCAAAATAGGGGGCTCCTTAACGAAACAGCCGGTACTGGTCGCGTCCAGCCGGATACAAATATGAGGTAGCACCATGCTCTCCACCGCTCAAAATACGCCCCCTTCTTCTGCCCCTGTGATGCCACCGGCGTACCCACGCGATCGCTTTATGCGACTGCCGGAAGTGATCCACACCACCGGTCTCTCCCGCTCCACCCTTTACGACTTAATCAGCCGTCAGCAATTCCCTGCCCAGATTTCTCTCGGCGGTAAGAACGTGGCCTGGCTTGCCTCGGAGATTGAGGGCTGGATGAATGACCGCATCGCCGCACGCGCTCAGGAGACCATGCAATGATTTCTCTGGCTGTCGGTCATCATAATATCCAGCTCAATACACAAGAGGCGGCCTATATGGCTGAAGGCCTGATGGCTGCCGCCTGCGGCAGAAAAAATCCCTTGCCTGCATTTACCAGCAATACCCTGGGCATGTTATCCGTAGCAGCCGAAAGCGTTAGCTCTGAGGATGATTCGCACTTCCGATCAAATCCGCAGCAGTCCGATCAACTCCTGACCGATTGCTAAGGAGAAACGGCCAATGCTTCAAAAAAGGCTTTTCTCTGGCGAGCCCCTGCTCTATAGTTTTTGTGCTGCCGCAAAATCGGCAGCCGGGCGTGGAAACCCGAGTTACTTATTGGCGACACAACACGCGCCTGGCGTGTTTTTTTATGTCGATGCCTTAGCGCACCTGTTATTTGCTCAGTGGTTTCTTAACCGCTGTGCTTATCAAGCAATGGTGGCTCAGGCGGGGCTGACCTCGGTCAGGCCGGTTTCCAATAAGGCCGGTATTTCCACCCCCGTCTGGGCTACCACCCATAAGCGTGGAAACTTCGGTGGTAGCAATAACCAATACTTATTGGAGGCTGCCACCATGGCTACACCCCTCACCCCCCCACATCCTAAATTTACGTTCCTGTTCGCCGCCGTGCGCCGTGCTGAACCTAAAGCGCCGGTTTGTATGCTTCGTTACGCCGCCGACAATGAACATTCTGCCCGTCGCCAGTTTGCCCGTGACTATGTGCTGTGCTTTGCCGGTCGCCTGCCCGCTCAGGAGGCCGCATGAACAAGCTCGCGTCCTTCTATTTTCCCAATACCCATTACCCTATCCCGCATGCTGATTTCCTGCGCCTGCAACACGCGCACAACGTCGGCGTGATGTTCCTCGACATGCTTGATACCCAGGACTCGTTAGGGCATGTGCCCAGCGGCGATCAGCTGAATTCCATGGCCTCAATGGTTGCGCTGCTGACTGACCAGCTCGGCAAAGTAGTAGACACCTGCGAGACCGCCATCAAAACGCAAATGGAGGATGTCTACGAATGAATACGACTCAGCAATCCTGCCTGCCGGTTGAAGTGCTCGCCGCCCTCTACCGGCGCGCCCTCGCACAGGCCTATCTCGATGCCTGTACCGCCTACGGCGTTGAAACCGGCTACTCGCTAGATGAACTGCAAATGACCATCGCAAAAGAGGTCGAAAGCTACTATGTCCGTCAGCACGGCGCAAAGCTGGGTATGGACATCGCCTGCGCCATGCTGCGCGACATGGTGCAGCCCGATATTCTGGTGGCAAAACCCCGCCTGACACCGCTCGGAGAATCCATGATGGACGAGCTGTTCCGGCCTTGTCTTCACACCACTCCTGAAACCACGCTGCACTGACAGAGGCGCATATGACACAAATGATTGTTCAAAACACCGTGAGCGCCGCGACAGGGCGCTGGCCTCAGCTTCTGCCAGCGCTAGGTATAAACGTTGCCCCTCACGGGCATCATTCAGCCTGCCCCGTTTGCGGGGGGAAAGACCGCTTTCGCTTCGATAATCAGGCAGGAAGAGGCACCTGGATATGTAACCACTGCGGTGCCGGTGACGGGCTAAATCTGGTTGCGAAAACGCTGGATATCACCACGAAAGAAGCCGCCGTGAAGGTGGCTGAAATTCTGGGAGAGGCTCAGCCTCTTGCGGTTCATCACGACGAGTCCGCTGTACAACAGCAAAAAGACGATGCCCGCCAGAAGGCAGCCGTGCTGGCGAAAATGTTGGTAAATGCAGCCCGCAAAGCTTCAGGCAATGCCTATCTGGAGAAAAAAGGCTGGGCGGATAAGGAGGTACTGACCTTACAGGGTAACGGCCTGCGAGTGGGCGGCGTAGATTTCGCGGCGGGTGACCTGGTCATTCCGCTTTATGATTTATCGGGCAAACTGGTCAACGCCCAGCTCATTAACGGGTCGGGGGAAAAACGCATGCTTGCGGGTGGGCAGGTTACCGGCGCAGCTCATCATTTTGAAGGTAAAGACAGCCCCGTTATCTGGATGGCAGAAGGCTATGCAACCGGCCTGACAATACATGCGCTGACGGGTGAAACCGTGTATGTGGCAATGAGTGCCAATAACTTCCCTCATCTGGCTGAGTGCCTGCGAGAGAAATACCCTGACGCCGTGCTGCTTATGGCGGCAGATAATGATCGGAACGGCACAGGACAGAAGAAAGCTAAAGAAGCCGCAAATCTGGTCAACGGAGAGGTTGTGCTCCCCTTAATCGCAGGTGACTGGAACGATGTATTCATGCAGGAAGGTCGTGACTACACGCTGGAACAGCTCCGCGCTTTTAATAAGCCATCTGCGCAGAGCCCTTTTGAAACGGTCAGTGACGCAGACCTTAAATCCATGAGCGCAAGCGAGAAAGCGGAACTATTAATAACCCATTATGAACAACGATTAGCTGTGCCGCAGGTGGGAGAGGATCTCTGCCGCTATGAGAACGGTGCGTGGCAGATATTACCCCACGGCGTTCTCAGCCGTGAGATCGCCGCTTTATTTCAAAAGATCCGCGCCCCCTTTTCGGCACCTGGTATTAGCGGAATTATTGATACCTTGAAGCTGATGGTGCCTCAAACAGGGAAACCGGCGAGAAGTTTGATAGGATTCCGCAATGGGGTGTTTGATACCGTCACAGGACATTTTAGTCCTCACAATCCAAACAATTGGCTGCGAACCGTAAACAGTGTTGATTACACACAACCTAAAGCCGGTGAAAACCTTGCAGAGTATGCCCCTAACTTCTGGCAATGGTTAACACGGGCTGCAAACCAGCAAAGTGAAAAACAAGAGCGCATACTCGCCGCACTTTTCATGGTGCTGGCAAACCGTTACGACTGGCAACTGTTCCTTGAAGTGACAGGGCCAGGCGGCAGCGGTAAAAGCGTAATGGCTTCCATTGCCCGCATGCTTGCCGGAGAAGACAACACCACCTCCGCAAGCATCGAGACTTTGGAATCCGCGCGTGAGCGTGCTTCTGTGGTGGGATACTCACTGATTGTGTTACCCGACCAGGAGAAATGGAGCGGCGACGGCGCAGGAATTAAAGCCATCACTGGCGGTGATGCGGTAGCGATTGACCCGAAATACCGTGATGCTTATTCGGCACATATTCCGGCGGTGATCCTGGCGGTGAATAACAACCCGATGCAGTTTAGTGACCGAAGCGGGGGCGTAACGCGCCGGCGGGTGATCATCACTTTTCCGGAGGTGATACCCGCGAATGAACGGGATCCACAGCTAATAGAGAAAATAGCTCAGGAGCTAGCCGTCATTGTTCGCCACCTGATGCAACGCTTTGCCGTTCCCAGTGACGCACGCGAGTTGTTACAGGCACAGCAAAATTCCGATGAAGCATTGGAGATAAAGCGCAGTGCAGATCCATTAGTGGATTTCTGCGGTTACCTGCTGGCAGTCAGCACACCAAACGGCCTTTATATTGGGAACGCCAACATTATTCCAGCCAACCCGCGCAAGTATCTCTATCACGCGTACCTATCTTTTATGGAAGCAAGAGGCCATCAACGCCCTATGACCCTGACGGCCTTTGGTCGGGCTGTACCGCAAACGCTGAAAGAATATGAGATTGAATTCATGAAGCGAAAGACCAATCAGGGAATGCAGACTAACCTCACGTTAAACGATGACAGTGAGGCGGATTGGTTGCCGAAGTGCGAAAGATAATTTAATTCTCACCGCCTCAGATGATAATGAGGCGGTGAGAATTTCATATCTACAGGAGCTGTATTTTTGCATCAACTCCAGCATGTTCTCTTAAAAGATAAATTAAACCACCACCATCAATTAATTCTATAGGTTTATCTTTACAGAAATTATAAGCATCTTTGCCATATTTACTAGTGCAAACCAAGATTCCTTTATTTGCACCTTCATTCATCATGGTTCCATAAAGATCTCGTACGGCACTCACACCTACAGTATCTTTATATCTTTTAGCTTGAATGACAACTTTCCCACCAAGTATAGGTCTTGTATCAAACGCTATTGCATCAACCCCGCCATCTTTAGTACCTCGGGTTAGTTTGGTATCTAATCCCATCTGCGAAAAAAGATTTGAAACTAAAACCTCGAACTCCCCAGGGGATAAATCCATAAGATTAGGACGCGATTCCAATCCAGATAAAGCATCACCCTTCTCAATAAATCTCTTATCTACCATATTAAATTCTATAATAGGCTTAATTGCTTGAAGCTCTTCAGGATGATTAGATACTTGAGCACCAAGACTACGAAGGCAAGCTACCTTATCTATTCGGTCTAATTTTATAGCCATAAACTCTTCTTTGAAAGCTCTAACAGATACGACATTTACATTGATATCATGCCCACTAGTTGGGTCGATCGTATCGAGCACCCCAGTGAATACTACTGATAATATAGCACCAGCCTGATCAGCCTCAAAAATCTCATGTAATGTACGCAAAGCAATTGCAGCTATAATATCTTGATATAGCTTATTTATTTCAGATGGCTTTCTTAGTTTTGAAGTTATCGCATCACGCGTCTTAATATATTTGTATTCTAAATCCTTTGGGATAACATCGATACTAGGTATGAAATACTCTATTACTAATTCCTTGTTTGCAATTGTATAGGCAAGACGGAAATTTTGTTGAAATCCATCTTGCGGATACTCAGAGCGAGTAAGAACCATTTCGCAGTAATTTTTAACGGATAGTTCATCTCCAGAAAAATAACTTACTTCAAACTCATCAATATCTTCATTATGCCGATTCACCTCATCAAGATATCTATTTTTTTCTCGTGAATATTCATTTTTCATCTCTTCGATTTTCTGGCTTTTTTCTTTTTCTTTAGAGATATACTCTTTCATTTCAATTTCTAATTTCTTCTCAGCCAACTCTACTTTCGAATTGTATTTTTTACCCGCACCAGGTATTAACTTTCTCCATCCCATCGGCATAGGTACGAAATCTATTATCGGGCTACTGTCGGGTAAAAGATGGCTCGGTGTCTGAAATTTTTTAAAACTAGGTACCATTTTTAAACTTGAAAAATCAATAGAATCATCATGATTTAAAGTGTGTTCTAAAATGCCAGATAATTCAGAGATTGTTTCAAGCAAATCAGAATTAAGATCGTTAACCTCCTCTATTCTATCTTCTAAATACATTACTTTAGCAAGTTTATCTGCCTCCTTTTGCTCACGAATTAACTGTTTTTCTTCACGCACGTATTGTGCATATTCTTGTCTGTTCTGCCTTTCTACACGCCTAGCTTCAGCGGCATGGCTTCTCAGAGATCTTTTATTTTCACGGTCAATTGCCGCAGCAGCCCTAACCGAAGCCCTCAAAAAACCCTCAAAACCGGATCTACGTCCCATTTTATGTCCTTAAATTAGTTTAGCGCTTTTACTGTGTATAAATGATAACAAACAATTTTTTTCATAATAGGCGAAGTCATGAACCAAAAATACCTTTTGGGATCATCGTGAATAGAAGTGAAGGCTATGAAATGACTTAAAAAAATTAACCAACTGAAAAAAAAGAGTTTTCTATAAAAGTGAACACTGTGACCAGTTTTTCTATAAATCTTTTTGTATCGCGTAGGCTAGTCAGAGGCACCCTACTCAAAGCGTTCAAAATATGAACATAACGAGGCACGATTATCTGCATTGGTATACGTTTAGGTATACACCACAAATCTGAAATCGTAATTAACTAGCTAAAACATTAAGTTAGCTAATATCCTCAACTTCCCCCAGCCCACCAAACAAGGTTTCGGTTATTACCAGATAAGGCCGTTACCGCAAAGAAAGCCGCAGCCCGGAAGGGTTTGCGGCTTTTTTATTGCAGGTTATCCGCTGGCAGCCCTCATATGCAACCATCAATTTTAGATATACGGCTAGTTATATGCCCCTCATATAGCTACAGAGCGTATCGCTAAAATGGCTCGACCCGCCATATCACTCACCAACTCACAGATCAAAGCCGCCAGGGGCAAAGATAAAGAGCATACCTTGCAAGACGCCAGCTGCCTTTATCTTTTGGTGAAACCCAGCGGCGCGAAATGAAACAATTACTGCGAATCAAAGAGTGACATCAGAGAAGTTTAACGAGATACCGGCTCAGGCCGGTTTTTTCATATGACAAGATATGTAGCCACCCGAAAGTGATGAGGTATGAGCAGCTTACAACAGGACAATTACCGTTCAATTATCTGAGAATTATCCATAAATATAAAATCCAACACCGTGAAAACTGTACTAAAAATCTATTTTGCTCTATGCCTTCAATTGATTTAGTATTTACTTAACTTAGACAAACCTAAAGTAATGTATGAAACATACTGGCATTGAATTTTTGCAAGAAAATGCCGCTCAGGCGACCAGGCTACTCAAGTCAATGAGCAATGCAAACCGACTACTGATCCTTTGTACGCTCATTGACTCACCAGGAACTTCAGCAGGTAGCTTAAGCAAACTGACAGGATTAAGCCCTTCCGCAACATCTCAGCATCTGGCCAGAATGAAGGAAGAAGATTTGATTGAATGTTCCGCTGATGAGCAGAGAAGAAATTATTTTATTAAAAATGAATCAATTAGAAAGATTGTCGCAACGTTAAAGGACATTTTTTGCCCAGAGGATTTGAAATGACCGCAAGAACCGTAAGTCCTTCAGAAGCACAAGAACTCATGAAAAAAGGCAGCACTCTGATCGACATCCGGGAGCCTGCTGAATTTCTTCGTGAGCACATTCCTGAAGCTATCTCCTTTCCATTATCTGAGCTCTTGTTGGGAAATAAAATTAAAGGTCTGCCCGTAAATACTCCTGTCATTTTTCACTGTTTAGCGGGTTCCCGTACAGTTCAAAATGAAGATGCCCTTATCAAAGCAGCAGACCCGGAAACCGTTTTATTGTTATCTGGTGGCATAAATGCCTGGAAAAGTGCCAATTATCCTACCATTGAAGACAAGAAATATCCTCTTCCAATAATGAGGCAGGTTCAGGTTGTCGCTGGGATACTGATCCTTGCCGGGGTCGCGATGGGATACGCTGCAGATAAAAGCTTCTTTCTCTTGTCGGGATTAATAGGTGCAGGCCTGCTTTTTGCTGGGGTAAGTGGTTGGTGCGGAATGGCAGCTCTGCTTTCCAAAATGCCCTGGAACAAGATTAAGAATTAAAGACTGGCATGTGTTTAGAGATAGCAATTAAAACTAAATTAAATGTCTAAAAGTAAAACTGATAGTCAGATTTCCCCAAACAAGGTTTCGGCTATTACCCGATAAAGTCGCTAAGACAAAGAAAGCCGTAGCCCGCAAGGATATACGGCTTTTTGATTACGACGTTTCCGATAAACCGCCGCAGTCTATCTTTTTGTTTTTTATCCATAACACGACATTAACCTCATCCACTTCGGCGAATAGTCGTTTTCCATAGCGGCCAGTTCTCTGATCGCTGCCATCTTCAGCTATTGCCCGTTTTGCGCAGATTGCTGGCGCTTGACCATGACTTACTGAGTCGTCATATTCGAAACCAGAAACCATCACTTTTACCCTCGCCTTTAGCCGCGGGGGTTTGTTTTTTTGGCATCATCAGGAGATTACTTGTGAAGAAAAACATATTGCTGGCCATTCTGGCGCTGGCGGCTACCAGCAGTTTTGCACAGGCTGAAACAACGTTGCGTTTTGGCGTAGATCCGTCGTTTCCCCCTTTTGAATCCAAAGCGCCGGACGGCAAGCTGGTCGGTTTTGATATCGATCTGGGCAACGCAATCTGTCAGCAGGCTCAGGTTAAATGTGAGTGGGTTGAAACCGCGTATGATGGGATTATCCCAGCCCTGAATGCCAAAAAATTTGATGCCGTGCTCTCAGCGATGTCGATGACACCTAAACGCAAAGCTCAGGTCAATTTCTCCAACATGCTTTATCACGTTCCAAGTGTGCTGATCGCGAAAAAAGGAAGTGGCTTGCAGCCAACCGCGGAATCGCTGAAAGGTATAACCGTTGGTGTTGCTCAGGGGACAACACAGGAAGCGTATGCGCAAGGCGAATGGCAGAAGAAAGGCGTTAACGTCGTCTCCTATCAGAATCAGGATTTCGTGAATCAGGACCTGGCCTCTGGCCGTATCGACGTGACGTTGACTAACGCGGCCGCAGCCGAAACTGGCTTTCTGAAAACGCCTGAAGGCAAAAATTATGCCTTTGCTGGCGAGCCGTTAAACGACACCCGTTATCTGGGCGAAGGAACGGCTATCGGGCTGCGTAAGGATGATCAGGCGCACCTGACACTCATCAATAATACGCTGGCAGAAATCCATAAAAACGGGACTTACCAGACGTTGGAAAAGAAATACTTCACGTTTGAGGTCTACACCCAAAAGCCGTGATTCCCCACTCTTCAGGCCGCATGTAATCGTTCATGCGGCTCAATATTTGCGGGCGAGATTCCATTCCCGCCTGTCTGAAACTGCAATTCAGAAAATTGTTTTCGTGAGCCTGCGCAACCCTTAAACCTGCCCGTTTCACTGATTCAGCTTTCAGCCTAAAGTCAGCCTCGCCGATAAACATTATCTGAAAAGGTTAAACCAGCATGAGATTCGCGGACGTCAGCCTGAGTGCCAGCAACGCTTCTTCACGGATATCTGTGTCCGTAATAATCGTGTCAATTTTTTCCATCGGTAGCACCAGATTATATCCGCGGCGGCCAAATTTAGTGGAATCGGTGACAACCACAACCCGTTGAGCAGCGGCAGCCATAATACCGCTGATGCTGTAGCCCTCATTAAATGTGGTGATACCGGTCGCGGCATCCAGGCCGTCCGCGCCCACAAACATCAGATTGGCGACGATCCCCTGCAAGGCGTATTCCGTAATGTTGCCATGCAAAGAGCGCGTTTTATGTCGCAACGTTCCACCGCACACCACCAGCGTAATATCTGGGTTTTCAGACAAAACAAACGCAGCCGGTAAGTTGTTCGTGATGACAGTAATATCGCCTTTTTTCACCAGTTCTTCAGCCAGCAACATCGTTGTGCTGCCACTGTCGAGAATGACGGTATCTCCGGGATTCACCAGCCCTGCCGCCGCCTGAGCGATGCGTTTTTTAGGATCACTGGCCAGCAGATAGCGCTCTTCAAGCATCATTTCATCCTGCGGTAACTCCGTCTGGTTGGCTGGCGAAGCCACCCGTTTCGCTGCACCGCCATGAAAGCGTGTCAGGGACCCTTTTTGTTCCAGCAATCCTAAGTCAGAGCGGATTGTTACTTCGGATACGTCGAAAGCACTCGAAAGGTCGGCAACCATAACGCTGCCGTTTTGATTTACTAAATCAATGATTTTGTTACGTCTATCATAAGTATTCATGATTAAGGATCCGAAAGACCATATTGCCGACAGTGTAAACAAAAGGCGTCATCAAGAGGAGAAAAAAATCCCGGCAATGTGAAACGCCTTATCACTTTGCTTGTCAGGTTTTGATTATTTACACTTTACGGTACACCTCTGTAGTCGAAAGAAAACGAATGCAACAACCTTACGAAATATTTCGATCGCTGTCACGAAATCTGAAAAACGCTATTGTTTGGCTTTCGAAATGATATGACTATCTTCGAAAACAATCGGAGGCCAAAATGAAAGATATTATCGAAAAGCATAAACAAGGCGAAAGCAACGGGATTTGTTCTGTCTGCTCCGCACACCCTCTGGTGATCGAGGCGGCCCTGCGGGAAGATCTTCACACCGATCGTAAAGTGCTTATTGAAGCAACCTCTAATCAGGTGAATCAGTTTGGTGGCTACACAGGAATGCTGCCAATCGATTTTCGGGATTTCGTACTCGCGATTGCGGAAAAAGTGGAATTCCCAATGCAGCGGCTCATTTTGGGTGGAGACCATCTGGGGCCAAACTGCTGGCAAAATGAAAATGCTGAAAGTGCAATGTCTAAGGCAGAAGTACTCATAGCGCAATATGTTGAAGCCGGTTTCAGCAAAATACATCTGGATGCCTCAATGTCATGCGCAGACGATCCAGTTCCGCTTGATCCTTTTGTAGTCGCTCAGCGAGCAGCGCGCTTGTGTCAGGTGGCCGAACGTGTAGCAACACCACAGCAAAAATGTTCACTGACTTACGTCATTGGCACCGAAGTCCCGGTGCCCGGCGGAGAAGCTTCCGCCATTCAGCACGTTCATGTGACCGAGGCGAAAGACGCGCAAGCCACACTCGAAATGCATCATCAGGCTTTCAACGAAATGGGGCTTGAGGCAGCTAAAGAACGGATCATCGCCGTTGTTGTGCAGCCAGGTGTAGAGTTTGACCACAGCCGCGTGATCCACTATCAGCCAAAGCTCACTGAAGGATTATCGGCTTATATAACATCGACTCCGCTGGTTTACGAAGCTCATTCAACCGATTACCAAACCCGTGAATCCTATCGTCATCTGGTTGAGGATCACTTTGCCATTCTGAAAGTCGGGCCTGCATTAACCTTTGCCCTTCGTGAAGCCATTTTTGCTCTGGCGAATATCGAACAGGTACTGATCGCCCCCGAATCCCGCAGCCAGATACTGACCGTGATCGACGGTGTCATGCTGGACGAACCGGTTTACTGGAAAAAATACTACAACCCGACATTCAGCCTTTCGCTGATCGACCTGCATTTCAGCCTTTCAGACCGCATTCGTTATTACTGGCCAAATGCCCGCATCAACAAGGCAATGGAAACGCTGGTCGCCAATTTAAAATCGGTGGAAATTCCCCTCGGCCTGCTGAGCCAATACCTTCCCGCGCAATTTGAACGGGTGATGGCGAATAAACTGACCAGCGATCCTCACGAACTGATTATCGATAAAATTCAGGATGTTCTGCGCGCCTACCATTACGGCTGTTCCCCGCAGCCCGCCAGCGCGGAGGCCTGCTGCAATGCTTAACTGCGAAATCTTCGTCAAAACAAATATTGCCTTCACGGATCATCTGGAAGCTCTGGCCCACATCGGAGAAAGCATGGTCAAAGCCGGCGTGGTTGAAAGCACCTATCCGCAGGCGCTGCTTAATCGCGAGGCTGAATTCCCGACAGGCATTCAGCTTGAGGAACATGCGGTGGCTATTCCCCACTGCGAAGCCAGCCATGCCCGGAGCCCGGCTATCTATCTGATTCGTCCTGATGCCCCTGTTGAATTTTTTCAGGCTGATGATGAAGGCACCGTTCCGGCGTCACTGATTGTGGCACTCATCGTCACTCACCCATCGGAACAACTGAAACTGTTGCGTCAACTTTTCAGCCAGTTACAGAAACCGGACTTTTTAGAAAAACTGCTCACCGCGCCAGAAAATCAGCTGACCTCCATTTTTGAGCAGCATGTTTTCTCACCCACAGAAGAGAAAATATCTCCCGTTTATATCTGAAGCTCTTACCACCCGAAGCGACCTCTACACCTTTCTTACAAACATTAAAACAAAGCACCAAGGAGTCTTACCGTGAAGCGAAAAATCATTGTCGCCTGTGGCGGAGCCGTTGCCACATCCACCCTGGCTGCAGAAGAAATCAAAGAGTTGTGCGCAGCGCACAACATTGAAGTAGATCTCGTGCAATGCCGCGTCACCGAGATTGAAACCTATATGGACGGTGCGCATCTGATTTGCACCACGGCCCGGGTTGACCGCAAATTTGGGGATATTCCCCTGGTACATGGGATGCCATTTATTTCCGGTGTCGGCATGGATGCGCTGCGTGAGCAAATACTGACCCTGTTGCAGGAGTAAGCCATGTTTACCGAAATAATGCGCTACATCCTCGATCTCGGGCCGACAGTCATGTTGCCCGGCGTCATCATCATTTTCTCCCTGATACTGGGCATGAAACTGGGGGACTCATTTAAATCAGCCATTCACATTGGCATCGGCTTCGTCGGGATTGGTCTGGTCATTGGCCTTATGCTCGATTCCATCGGGCCTGCCGCAAAAGCGATGGCCGAGCATTTTGAAATCAACCTACAAGTGGTGGATATCGGCTGGCCGGGTTCATCACCGATGACCTGGGCTTCCCAGATTGCGCTGGTCGCCATTCCGATTGCTATCGGAGTAAATATCGTGATGCTGCTGACCCGCATGACACGCGTTGTCAACGTCGATATCTGGAACATCTGGCACATGACATTCACCGGCGCCATGCTGCACCTGGCAACCGGATCATACTGGCTGGGGATCATGGGCGTCGTGGTTCACGCAGCATTCATCTACAAACTGGGCGACTGGTTTGCGAAAGATACCCGCGATTTCTTCAACCTTGAAGGCATCGCAATCCCGCACGGCTCCTCGGCTTATCTCGGCCCGATCGCCGTGCTGGTCGATACCCTTATTGAGAAAATCCCGGGCCTGAACAAAATCCACTTCAGCGCTGACGATGTCCAGAAACGCTTTGGCCCGTTCGGAGAACCCGTCACCGTGGGCTTTGTCATGGGTCTGATTATTGGTTATCTCGCCGGATATGACATCAAAGGTGTATTGCAGCTGGCCGTCAAAACGGCTGCCGTCATGCTGCTGATGCCACGGGTGATTAAACCGATCATGGATGGGTTAACACCTATTGCCCGCCATGCACGTACACGTCTGCAAGCCCGTTTTGGCGGTCAGGAATTCCTGATAGGTCTCGATCCGGCGCTTTTGCTCGGCCACACCGCCGTCGTCTCTGCCAGCCTGATCTTTATTCCGTTAACAATTTTGATTGCGGTACTGGTACCGGGAAATCAGGTTCTGCCGTTTGGTGATCTGGCAACCATCGGTTTCTTTGTAGCGATTGCAGTGGCTGTGCATCAGGGAAATCTGTTCCGCACGCTGATTTCAGGCTGCATCATCATGAGCATTACCCTCTGGATTGCGACGCAGACTATCGACCTGCACACACAACTCGCAGCCAACGCTGGGGCTCTTACGGCCGGAGGCAGAGTGGCATCGATGGATCAGGGCGGCTCTCCGATTACCTATCTCCTGATCCAACTTTGTACGCTGAAAAACATCGCGGGGCTCAGCATCATCGGCGTCATTTACGCCGTGGGTGTATACCTCACCTGGCGACGCGCCCGCAATTTCACCCGGGCTGAAAAACTGGCTGCGGCTGCAATGACCAGCGCTTAACCCTCATCCAGGCGGAGGATTTCCTCCGCCTTAAGGAAACAATGATGCAATCTGTAGTGATACACCAGGGCGGAGCAATCACCGTCGAGGAACGGGAAAAACCCGTGCTGAATGCGCCAGATGATGTGTTAGTTCGTGTTGCGTATTCCGGCCTGTGCGGTTCAGATATTCCGCGTATTTTCGCCAATTCTTCGCATTATTATCCGATCACGCTCGGCCATGAATTCAGTGGTTATGTGGTCAGTACCGGCGATGAAGTTCATGATTTACAGGAAGGTGATGCTGTGGCGTGCGTTCCTCTGCTCCCCTGCTTCCAGTGTCAAGAATGCAAAAAAGAAGCGTACTCACAATGTAAGCACTATCAGTTTATCGGCTCCCGCCGCGATGGCGGTCATGCGGAATATGCCGTTGCGTCGAGAAAGAACCTCTTCCGGCTGCCGGAAAACGCTTCGTTGCTTCAGGGCGCATTTCTGGAACCGATCACTGTAGGTTTACACGCACTAAAACTGGCCGGAGGCTGTGAAGGAAAAGAAGTTGTCGTGATTGGTGCGGGAACGATCGGCCAGTTGCTCATTCAGGCCGCTTGCGCCTTGGGTGCAAAGTCGGTGACGGCTATTGATATCAATCCGCAGCGGCTTGCGCTTGCTCTGGAAACCGGCGCGGGCCATAGCTTTAACAGCGCCCAGCTAAATGCTGATGAAATCCGCCAGCAAAGTCAGGAACGTCGCTTTAATCAGCTGATTATCGAAACCGCTGGCACGCCGCAAACCGTCGCGCTGGCTCTCGACATTGCAGGACCGAAAGCGCAGGTCGCGTTGGTCGGTACACTTCATAAAGATCTGACTCTGAATGTGGCGACCTTCAGCCATATCTTGCGTAAGGAGCTGACGTTACTCGGCAGCTGGATGAATTATTCCGCGCCCTGGCCCGGCAGTGAATGGCAGCAGGCAACGCAGCTTTTTGCGGAGCAAAAAATAAATCTGATGCCGCTCATTGGCTGTCTGGGCGATCCGCAGGAGTTTGCCAGAGAAGTTGCCGCCCTTAAGGGCAAACCTATGGCGGGAAAAATTCTGCTGGATTTAACAAGGAGCTAAATTCATGTATCTGATCTCAAACAGAGAAATGTTGCTGGCGGCTCAGCGTGAAGGTTATGCGGTTCCGGCATTCAATATCCACAATATGGAAACGATACAGGTTGTGGCCGAAACGGCCGCTGCGATGGGCTCCCCGGTGATACTCGCCGGAACGCCCGGCACATTCAGCTATGCGGGAACCCGATACCTGATTTCGTTATGCCAGGAAGCGGCACGCAAAAACCGTATTCCGCTGGCGCTGCATCTTGATCATCATGAAGAACAGGAAGACATCGGGACGAAAGTCCGGGCGGGGATCCGATCCGTTATGATCGACGCTTCACATTTTCCGCTGGCGGAGAACATAGAAAAGGTGCGCGATGCTGTGCGTTTTTGTCATGCCTTTGATGCGAGCGTAGAGGCGGAACTCGGGCGGCTTGGTGGGCAGGAAGACGATCTGGTCGTTGAAGAAGGCGACAGCTTCTTTACTGATCCGGTTGTCGCAAAGCACTTTGTGGAATCCACCCGTATCGATTCGCTGGCGGTCGCTATTGGCTCTGCGCACGGCTTATATCAGGGTACGCCGAAACTGGATTTCCGCCGTCTTGAACAGATTCGCCAGCTGGTAGATATTCCGCTCGTTCTGCACGGCGCATCTGGGATCCCGGATGACATGATCCATGAGGCGATTGCGCTGGGGATCTGCAAAGTCAATGTGGCGACTGAGTTGAAAATAGCCTTTGCCGATGCGGTGAAAAACTATTTTACAGCGCATCCTGACGCGAACGATCCACGCAAATATATCGTTCCCGGAAAGCTGGCTATGCAAAAAGTAGTGGAGGAAAAGATAAACGTCTGCGGCAGCGCTGGCCGTTTATAACCAGCATGAGGTTTACCGCCTTCATGGATTAAAAGCGGAGGTTTTTCTCCGCTTTTCAGCTCTTTGGCATCTCACCGGTTGCAGGCCAATCGCCATTCTGATTTTATGGAAAGCTCTCTGATAGTGAAATGGAAAAGATGATGACAACCCTCAACCACTTTGGCCAGCCTGTGGGCGACGCCCTTCCCGACTGGCAGCCTCGCGAACGTCCGTCTCGCGTTCAGCTTAACGGCACCTGGTGCCGTCTGGAGCCGCTGAGTTGCGAACGCCACAGTCAGGATCTCTTTAACGCCTGGCACAGCATTGATAACGGCAGTGACTGGACCTACCTTTCCGTTGACCGTCCGGCGACGCAGGCTGAATGCGATCTGTTTATTTCACAGCAGGTCAAAAGTGAGGATCCTTTATTTTTCGCTGTGGTAGATAACGCAACGGGGGGGGCGGTCGGCAGCGTATCGCTGATGCGCGTCGACCCGGTGAACGGCGTTGCGGAAATTGGTTGGGTAAACTGGTCTCCGCTGATGAAGCGCACGCGTTTCGGCACCGAAGCGATTTATCTGCTGCAACGTTATCTGTTCGATACGCTGAAATACCGCCGCTGCGAATGGAAATGCCACAGCCTGAATGAACCCTCTAAACAGGCGGCATTACGGTTCGGTTTTCAATACGAAGGCACATTCCGTCAGGCTATCGTCCTGCGTAGCCACAACCGTGATACCTGCTGGTATTCCGTCATCGACAGTGAATGGCCGGAATCGAAAACGGCATTTGACCGCTGGCTGAGCGCCGATAACTTCTCTGCAGAAGGTCAGCAGAAGCAGCGTCTGGAAGAACTGCGTAAATAAAAAATAGCCCGCGGAATTCACTGACGCGGGCACTTTCTTTGCCTGGTTGATTTAAACAGCGAATTTACACGACAGACAGCAACGTAATATCTGGCCACGCATAAATGATATTTCGCGAACGCCAGAGCGGCCCGGAGTCGGTATACCGCCCCGCTTCGTGGCCACCCAGCGCACTGTAAAACCGGATTGCCGGTTCGTTGCCTTCCACTACGCCAAGTCCGACGCTGCGATAGCCCGCGACAATAAGATGCTGAGCCGCTTTACTGATTAACCGTTTACCGATGCCCTGACGCTTAAAATCGCCTGAAACATACAGGAATTTGATTTCGGCCATCTCGCCAAAATCAGGGTTAGATGATGCCGAAGTCAGGCAAAAACCGGCCAGGTTTCCGTTGACCTCGGCCAGAAAAATACCCTGCCCGGCTGCGGGATGATCAAATTTATCCTGCCAGAAAGCTTTACGGCGTGGCACATCCAGCGCAGCGAAGGCTTCCGCTGGGGCGAGCTCGCGGTAGGTTTGGCGCCAGATAGCGACGTGCAATCCGGCAAGTTCATCAATATCTTCTGGCGCAGCTTCGCGCAAAGAAAAAGCAGGCACGGCGTCCCTCGTCATCAAAAAATCCGTTGGCAGAAAAGTCAGCTGAGTATAGTCAGACTTTTTCTTCACGCGCTAACAATGAACGCTTTCTTTCCACTCCCCAACGGTAGCCGGAAATATTCCCGTCTGTTTTCACAACGCGATGGCAGGGAATGGCAACGGCCAGCAGATTCGCCGCACAGGCACCGGCCACGGCGCGAACGGATTTTGGCGAGCCAATTTTACGGGCGATATCGGCGTAGCTGGCGGTGGTTCCGGCGGGAATAGCGCATAATGCCTGCCAGACGCGCTGCTGAAAAGCCGTACCGCGAATATCCAGCGGCAAATCCAGCCCAATTTGTGGCTGTTCGACAAAACCGACGATCACCGCAATACGCTGCTCGAAATCAGGATCGCCGCCCACCAGTTCAGCCAGCGGGAAACTGTTTTGCAGTTCAACGATCAGTTTTTCGGGATCATCGCCCAGCAAAATGGCGCAAATCCCACGCTGGCTTTCAGCCACTAAAATCTCGCCCAGCGAAGAGTGCCCTATGGCAAACCACACGCGGACATCACGGCCACCGGAGCGGAATGACTGCGGCGTCATGCCAAGTACCGTGCCTGAGGTTTCATAAAACCGGCCATCGGATGAATATCCGGCGGAGTGAACGGCTTCTGTCACTGTTGCCGCATCGGCCAGCGTCTCACGAACGCGGCGCGTGCGCTGCGCCTGCTGATATTCTTTCGGCGTCACGCCGGTTTGGGCTTTAAAAATACGATGAAAATGATAGGCGCTGATGCCGACTTGTGCCGCCAGCTGGTTCAGCGTGAGCATTTCGGCAGACTGTTCAAGCAGGCGGCAGGCCTGCGCAACGCGCTGAGCGTGAAACTGTGCCAGCGAGATAAGCCCCTGCCTGCAACGTTTGCACGCACGGAATCCGGCCTGCTCGGCGTCTTCGGCAGTGTCGTAATATACGATATTTCCCGGGTTGGGCTGGCGTGACCGGCAGGAAGGCGCACAGTAAATGCCGGTCGTTTTAACCGCATAGACAAACTGGCCGTCGGCTTTCACATCACAGCTGACGACCGCCTGCCAGCGTGGATCCAGCGCCTCATTACATTCTGCACTTCCCGTTACCACTTCATGACGAACTTGTGTTTTACCTGACATGGTCTGCCTCACATTTCCCGACTGGATGACTCACAGTTTATGCTGCGGGATCACCTTGCGCCCTCCGGCGCTTGCTTTCTCATTCCACCCGCCGTTATCAGCCTCCAACCGGCGTCGATGGCGTATCGAGGATAAACTGATAAAACGCCAGATCCAGCCAGCGGTCAAATTTCCAGGCGGCCTGTTTAATCGTCCCGATGTGGGTGAAACCGTTCTTCTCATGCAGCGCAATGCTGCCGCCATTCGCAGCATCTATCGCGCCAATCAGCGTATGGACGTCACGCTCGCGGGCCGCTTCGATGAGTGCGTTGAGCAACACTTTCCCCAGCCCTTTTCCGCGATGATCTTTATGAATATAAATAGAATGCTCAGCGGAATATTTATAGGCTGGCCACGCGCGAAACGTGCCGTAGCTCGCAAATCCCAGCAGCGTCCCCTCTTCATCCTCAAGGCCGATTACTGGAAAATTATTCATCAGTTTAGTGGCAAACCATGGGGTCATACTGTCGATATGGCGTGGTTTATAATCATACAGAGCCGTTGAAGTCAGAATTGCATCATTAAAAATATCCAGAATCGCCACCGCATGCTGACGTTCAGTACAGGCAATCAGTTTCATCAGGTGTTCTCCTTCGCTTCCGTTATGGTTCAATTTCCACTATAGTGGATTTAATTCCACAAAAGTAAACAACGGAACGCCTGATATGTCAATCGACCAGTTGATCGCCACACGTCTGCAATCATTACGAAAAACTCAGGGACTGAGCCTCGAACAGTTGGCAAACAGTTCCGGGGTCAGTAAAGCGATGATTTCGAAAATTGAACGGCAGGACAGCAGCCCTAGCGCCAGCATTTTGGGGCGTCTTGCCGCAAGCCTCGGCGTGTCGCTGGCACAGTTGCTTTCAGAGGAAAACCCGCAGCCCGCCCCGCTGCGAGCACGGGCACAGCAGGAAGTCTGGCAGGATCCGGATATTGGTTATCTGCGCCGTCAGGTGACCGCGCATGAAGAGAATGGTGCGCCAGAACTGGTGGAAATTACCCTTCCCGCCGGAGCGCGGGTCAACTATCCCGGCTGGCATCAGCAGGCTTACAAACAACGATTGTGGATGATAGAAGGCACGCTGGAGATTCGTTACGGGGATGAACACTATGCGCTGGACGCCGGTGACGCCCTGACGTTTGGCGTCGATTTACCCATCACATTCAGTAATCCGGGTTCGCAGCCTTGCCGCTATTTGCTCGTCATGGGCGATAAATAGCGTCATTCATAGAAAAAAGGCGTCTGGCGACAGAAGCCGCCGGACGTCAGTTACTGAAAAATAACTGAGATCAGAGATCTAACGTGCCGTCGATCAGCGTACAGGTATCGCCGCCGATCCACGGTTCGCCGTCCACGAAAGTAACTGTCACACGGCCATCGCGCTGAAGTTTTGTGCCCTGACGGACGCGGTAACTTTCGGCCATATGAGTGCCGTCCGGGAATCCCGCCGCTTTCAGCACCCGCGCCAGACAGGCATTCGCGCTGCCCGTGACCGGATCTTCTTTCAGCACGCCGTCTTCGTCGATCAGCGCCCGCACTTCATAATCTGCCGGGCCGTTTTTATCGTGCAAACCGTAAACCGCAATGCCGTTCACGCCGAGGCGCGTTTGCAACTCGCTGATAGCTGCTGCGTCAGCCGTGATATTCAGACAATCCTGGGCACTTTCCATACGCACCACCAGCCAGATAATGCCCATGTCAGCCGCCACCGGCGTGACGTCTGCCTGAATTTTTCCACCGCGCAGCGCGGTCGCCAGCAACACATTGTGTTCAGCCGCAAGTGGTTTCATCACCGCTGGCGGTGCAGAAAACGCCTGCCCGCCTTCGGCCAGCTGATTAACCTGAACCAGCCCGACGCCACATTCTTGTATCAGATGGCCCGGATTTTTAGGCTTCAGCCCGCTCTGCAACAGCGCGTACGCCGTGCCCAGTGTCGGATGTCCGGCAAACGGCAGCTCTTTGTCGGTCGTAAAAATACGCACGCGGTAATCGGCTTCTGGCGATGCAGGTTTAAGCACAAAAGCGGTTTCCGCAAGATTGGTCCAGCGCGCCATGGCGAACATTTCGGCGTCGGTCAGCCCTTCGGCGTCCAGGATTACAGCCAGTGCATTGCCTTTCAGAGGCTGGGCGGTAAACACATCAACTTGTTTAAAACGGCGCAGGCGGGTCATAACTGTTCCTTTTGTTCATCTTTTAGAAACGGGCGAAGTGACTGAGTCTATGAAGTTTTCTTTAAGATTTCGAGAAAAATGTCAGCTTGCGGCGGCTGGCCTATGCTTAAAGCACTTCACTGTCTTTTCTAAAACCCATAAGGAACCTAAAAATGCCCGCGAAGGATTTGATTGGTATTGGCATCGGCCCGTTTAATCTTAGTCTGGCCGCCATGGCGAAGGATACCGCGAAACTTAACACAGCTTTCTTTGATGCCAACCCGGAATTCAGCTGGCATCCCGGCATGTTATTGCCGACAGCCACCATGCAGACCTACGTTTTGCAGGATCTGGTGACGACGGTCGCTCCGCGCAGCGAATTCTCTTTTATCAACTATCTGGTTGAGCAGAAGAAGATTTACCGTTTTCTGGCGACGGAACAGTTGATCATCAGCCGCGATGAATTCTCAGATTATCTGCGCTGGGCGTGTGACCGCATTCCCGGTCTGCATTTTTCCGAACCGATTGAGCGTATTGATTTCGATGATAAAAAGCAGGAATTTGTGGTGCAGGGCGATAAAGGCGAGCACCGCGCACGCAACATTTGCCTCGGCACCGGCCATGCGCCGTGGATCCCCAAACCGGCACGCGCGGCGCTGGGGGAAAACTGTTTCCATGCGGCTGAAATTGAATTACGTGAACCGGATTTCACCGGCAAACGCGTCATTGTAGTCGGCGGGGGCCAGAGCGGCGCAGACATTATTCTCAATGCGCTGGGCGGCCACTGGGGTGAATTCGCGGAGCTGAGCTGGTTGTCGCGACGCCCGAATTTTCAGCCGCTGGATGAGTCGATTTTCACTAATGAATATTTCACGCCCGAGTATGTGAATTACTTTTATACCCTGCCCGAAGACGTGCGCGAGCAGGAGATCAGAACGCAGAAACTGCCTTCCGACGGTATCAGTTATCACACGCTGGAAGATATTTATAAGCAGCTGTATCACCGGTTTGACGTGTTGCATCAGCCGCGAAACGTGCGTTTACTGCCGCACCGCACGCTGGATCATATCGTTCGCAACGCTTCCGGGGACATCAGTTTGCAGGCGAAACACGGGCTGGAGAAATGCGAGGAACATTTCAGCGGCGATATCGTCATTCTCGCCACCGGTTATCGCCCCGGTTTGCCGGATTACCTCGCGCCAATGCTCGACAGAATTCCGTACGATCGCGAACAGCATTTGCCGTTGCTGCCCAACTTCAACCTACGTTGGGACGGCCCGGAGCAGAACCGGATTTACGCGGTGAATGCCGGTATCCACAGCCACGGCAGCGCCGAAGGTCAGCTGACGCTAGCCGCATGGCGCTCGGCCAAGATCCTGAACCATCTGCTGGGCGAACCGCATTATGATTTGCGCCCTGTGCCATCTTTGGTGCAGTGGTGGTCCGGCGAATAGCAGGCACAAAAAAGCGGAGCACATGGCTCCGCTTTCATTTTTGACGCACCGTTTAATCTACACGTAGAAGTAGATCGCCAAAAAGTGGCAGGCACTGCCGCCCAGCACAAAACCGTGCCAGATGGCATGGCCAAAACGGAAGCGTTTTGATGCATAGAAAATAACGCCCAGCGTGTACACCACGCCGCCCACCGCCAGTAAGGTCACACCGCCAAGAGACAATTTGGTCGCCAGCTGATAAATCACAATCAGCGACAGCCAGCCCATGGTCAGGTAGGTGATCAGCGAAAGCACTTCAAAACGGTGTGCAAACGCCAGTTTAAAAATTACGCCAAACAGCGCCAGCCCCCAGATGACCGCCATCAGCCCTTTCGCCAGGGGAGAATTCAGCCCGATCAACAGGAACGGCGTGTAGGTTCCGGCAATCAGCAGATAAATCGCGCAGTGATCGAGTTTTTTCAGCCAGTACTTGGCTTTCTGATGCGGAATGGCGTGATACAACGTGGAGGCCAGATACAGCAAAATCATGCTGCCGCCGTACAAACTATAACTGGTGATCGCCATTGCGCTAGCGTTTACGCTGACCGCCTGCACCAGTAACAAGACCAGGCCGACAATCCCAAACACCAGCCCGACGCCGTGACTCAGGCTGTTGGCAATTTCTTCAGCCCACGGATATCCCTGTGGTGATGACTTACCCATACGATGAGAACCCTCGAGGCAAAATAATAAAATAACGTTAATCCGGCACTGTTTATAAATTACGCCGACAGGCAGATTAACTGAGAATAATTCCAGTGTACACTTGTACGCTTAAATTGAGTATTTCCTGATGTAACAGTCTTTTAGCCGGATCATCATTTCAATACACGAATGACTGGAATCCCTTCAATTCATTCACTTTGTTTATAATTTACCCGTATGACATTCTGAAGACAGCGCCATTTTCCGCACCCAAAAACATGATTTTTTTACATCAACCGATTAAGGTGTAGCGGAAATCTCTGATAATGCTCTTCATAATGCTGTCAATTTGACTAAGGTTTGATCATGTCCGTAGCAACTTCCCCGCTGAATTTTGGCGCAATGACCGAAGTTTTTCAGTTCCTGATGGAAATCGACAAGCTGAAAAGCGTGCAACGCCGCACAAAAGTGCTGGGCACCGAACGTCAGGAAAACTCTGCGGAACACAGCTGGCATTTCGCCGTTGCAGCCCTGTCTCTGGCGCCTTTTGCACCCGAAGGCGTGGATATCAATAAAGTCATCCGCATCGCATTAATCCATGACATCGTCGAAATCGACGCCGGTGACGTCATCGTTTATGACCTCGCTGCCCGCGCTGCCGTCCACGATCAGGAAGTGATCGCCGCCAAACGCCTGTTCGGCCTGCTGCCTGCGCCGCTGAGCACACAATTTCTGGATTTGTGGAACGAGTACGAAGCCGGAGAAACGCCGGAAGCGCGCTTTGCACTGGTGATTGACCGCGTCATGCCGATGGTCATGAACCTGAATAATCAGGGGCAGAGCTGGGTAGAAAATAACATTCGTCTGGAACAGGTTCTGGCGCGTAATGCCTTTATCGCCGAGATCCACCCGGAATTGTGGCTGCATATCCGCGGCCATCTGGATAACGCCCACCAGCAGGGGTGGTTGAAGTAAAAAAAACCTCCCCTTCGCAGGGGAGGGAGCCAAATCAATTACTTCGGCACTGTCAACGCCGTCGAATCAACATACGGTTTCATGAGGGTATCGGCATCTTTCTGCGCCTGAGCGGCGGCGGCTTCCGGGGTGACTTTTTCGTCGTTCACCAGAGCGGCCAGCTGGTTTTCCATTGCCTGACGAACCGCAACGGTTTCGTAAGTGGAATACCACGGGTACGCATATTTCAGCTGTTCCAGCGCAATCGCCGCACGCGGATCTTTCGCCAGATAATCTTTCATTTCCGGTGTGTCATAAGACGCCATACGCGGTGAAAAATAGCCGGTAAAGCGGCTCCAGGCACCGTTCACTTTCGGGCTGACCAGGTATTGCAGGAACTGGTATGCCGCTTTTTTCTGATCGTCGGAAATCCCTTTAAAGCTCACCAGACTTGCGCCACCGATGGTCACGCCGTTGCGGATTTTGGAAGGCATCATCGCCACACCCAGTTCAAAATCTTTGGTGTTTTCACGCATAAAGCCCAGCGCGCCGGTGCTCAGCATCGCCATCCCCAGTTTGCCTGAGAAGAACGCTGCGCTGATTTGTTTGGAGTTCAGCACGCCGGAAGGCATCACTTTGTCGCGATAAACCAGGTTCTGCCAGAAGTGCAGTGCGCCCAGCGTGGACGGTTTGTTGTAATACACTTCGCCCGGATAATCCGCGTTGTAATACTGGCCGCCGTTGGCGCGCACCAGCGCCGATAAGATCCAGGCGCCGTAATCGTCATTAGTCGATGGCAACATGATGCCCCACTGGCCTTTAGCCGAATCGGTCAGCTTTTTCGAATCTTCCAGCAGCTCGTCCCAGTCTTTTGGCGGCGCGGTGATCCCGGCTTTGGCAAACATGTCTTTGTTATAATAGAGAATGGGCGTCGAATTATGGAATGGAATGGCGTAAGTCACGCCGTTCAGCTGGGCGTTCTGGCGCATGGCGGGCCAGAAGTTTTGCGTCAAAAATGGTGTCGCTTTCTGGTCGCCGAATTTGAACAGTTCGTCCATCGGCAGGATTTCATTTTTGATTGCCAGATCCGCCGTAAAGTTGGCCGACATGATCACCAGCGCCGGGGGCTGCCCGGATTTCGCGGCGGCTTCGGCTTTCACTTTGGTGGTGTCGTAGTTGCCGGTGAAAATCCCGCGCACTTCGACATCATTTTGTGACTGGTTGAACTCTTTGATAACGCGGGTCATTTCCATGGTCAGTTTGCCGTCAACCGGCGCGGGGAACATGAAATCGATGTTTTCTTTCGCGGACGCCGTGCCTGCGGCAATGAAGCCGATGGCGAGCGCCAGCGCGTTTATTTTACGCATTGTGGTATTCATGCGTTTGCTCATAAAAAATTCTCCCGGTGCAGGTTTTGCTGGTTTTGGCCTGAAAAAAGATGAAGGTCGTGCAAAGAGAAGTGCAAAGTGATGCGGTCACCGGGTTGTGGAATATCCCCGGTATTTTCCCGCAGCTGATTTTTACGGACATAACGGATCTTGCCGAGAGCGGTGTCGGCGTGGCACAGATACTCCGCGCCGAGCAGTTCGCGATAGGTCAGCGTGGCCTGCAATTTCAGGCTTTCGCCGTCCACCGGCTGGTCGCTGATGTGTTCGGGTCTGATGCCCAGATACACATCCGTGAGGGCCTGCGCGTGGTCAGTTTGCGGTAAAAGCACCGTCTGATTTTCGACGGTCAGCACGCCAGCGGCGCACGGCAGTAAAAACAGGTTCATCGACGGCGTGCCAATAAAACCGGCGACAAACAGGTTGGCCGGGTGCGCGTAAAGCGTTTCCGGCGCGCCGATCTGTTGCAGATGGCCTTTATCGAGTACCGCAATCCGGTCGGCCATGGTCATGGCTTCCATCTGATCGTGCGTGACGTAAACGGTGCTGGTTTTCAGTTGCTGATGCAGTTGCATAATGCCATCGCGCACTTCGGTACGCAGGCGGGCATCGAGATTCGACAGCGGTTCATCCATCAGAAATAACTTCGGATCGCGCACTATCGCCCGCGCCATCGCCACGCGCTGGCGCTGTCCGCCGGACAATTTACCCGGTTTGCGCTTCAGCAGCGGTTCCAGCTGCAATAATCCGGCTACGCGATCGACCCGCGCCTGATGCTGATCTTTCGGCTCATTGCGCATCCGCATGCCGAACGTGATGTTCTGCTCAACGGTCATGTGCGGAAACAGCGCGTAGTTCTGGAAGATCATTGAGAAATTACGTTCACGCGGTGCCTGCGCGGTGATGTCAGCACCGTCGAGTAAAATGCGGCCGTCGCTGACGTCTTCCAGACCCGCCAGCAGGCGCAGCAAGGTACTTTTGCCACATCCCGACGGCCCGACCAGCACCAGAAACTCGCCGTCGGCAATCTCCAGCGAAAGCTGGTTCACCGCCGTACTGCCCTCAAACTGCTTGGTAATATTTTCCAGACGAATACCAGACATCATTGATCATCCACCGGGCAACTGATTTGCGCGTCGTAAAGATACGGACCCGGGTATTGCGACAGCGGATGCAGATAACTGACCAGCCCGGTGTTATCCACCAGACGGTGCATCACGCAGGCCGCCGGTTCGAGGTTATAGAACGGTGCCGGATTGTGGTGATAGTAGGGAACCTGATGCACGGTGCCGGGAATCGTGGTGATGATCGCCTGTTTGTACTGGGTGAAAATCAGGCGGTGCGTATGGCCGCAGAACACGCGAACCAGCGACGGGAAACGGTCAATCAGCGCAAGCAACTGGTCACCATTTTCACAGGAAATCGCGTCCATTTGCGCGGAACCGACTTTGACCGGCGGATGGTGCATAAACACCGCCGTCGGTTTATCACCGCCCTGCTCCAGCTGGCCTTCCAGCCACGCCAGCGTTTCCAGTGTCAGAAAACCTTTTGACTCACCGGCCAGGCTGGAATCCACAAACAGCAAACGCATCGGGAAATCGTCGATGGCGTAACGCATGTTTTGCGGGTCGTTTCCGAGCTGCGGGCACAGCGGATGCAGCGCTTCCAGAAACTGCGCTTTGTCATCGTGATTACCCGGAATGATAAACAGAGGATAACGCAGATTGCCCAGCGTGCGGCGCGCTACCTCGTATTCCTGCGGCAGACCACAGTTAACGATATCACCGGTGATCACCACCGCATCCGGTTGTTCTTCCAGCGCATTCAGCTGGCTGACCACTTCGGCGTTACAGCCGTTCACGTCGATAAAGTCATAAAGTTTGCGGCCGTGGCTGCGAAAGTGCATGTCAGAGATCTGAGCTAAAAACATGGAAGACTCCTTTATTTAATCCCCGAAAAACCGAAGCTTTTCAGGAACTGTTTCTGAAAAATAATGAACGCCAGCATCAGTGGCAGGCACACCATCAGCGTCCCGGCAGTAATTAATCCCCACTGGCCGCCCGATTCTGCCCCCATCGCGAAGGACACCAGCCCGACGGTCAACACCTGTTTATCCGGATCGTTAAGTACCATCAGTGGCCAGAGATATTCGTTCCAGTGATAGGTAATGCTGACGGTCGCGAAAGCGAGAATGGCGGGCCATGACATCGGGATCAGCACGCGGAACACCACCTGCCACCAGCGGCAGCCTTCCATCAGCGCGGCTTCTTCAATTTCACGCGGGATACTGAGAAACGCCTGACGCATCAGGAACACGCCAAACGCCGACGCGAAGTACGGCATCATCACGCCGGTCAATGTGTTGAGCAGCCCGAACTGTTTGAGGATCATCATGTTCGGCACCATCATGATGACCGGCATGATCATCAGCTGGATGAGCAGCAGGTAGAACAGCGTCTGTTTGCCGCGAAACTCGTGATACGCGAAGACGTAACCGGCTGTGGTGATCGTCACCAGCTGAACCAGAAACGTGCCGAACGAGAAGAAAATGGTGTTGGCGTAAAGCCGCAGCCAGTCGGCGCTATCCCACGCATCACGGAAGTTTTGCAGCGTCAGCGGGAAACGGGGCAACAGCGACGCCATGTCCGACCCGAAACTGCTTTCACTGAACGCTGACGACAGCATCCACAGGAACGGTGCCATCCACAAAAACGCGGCACAGAGCAGCAGAACCGGCAATGTCGAACGGCGGGCACCGCGCAGCAGCAGCCCGGAAGGTCGCGGCACGGCGCGCGATTTTTGAGTCACCAATGTTTCAACGCTCATAGTGAGCCCCTCTTTCCAGTACGCGCAGATTCAGCATCGAAAAACCAAACAACAGCACCAGCGTCAGGAAAGTCGCCGCTGACGCTTTGCCTAAATCGTGCGTGTCATTGGCGAGGCTTTGGATGTAATACAGCAGCACGGTGGTGGCGTTATTCGGCCCGCCCTGCGTCATCACGGCGACGTGATCAATTTGGGTAATCGAGTAAATCAGCGCAATCGTGACCACAAAACTGATGGTCGGGCGCAGCAGCGGCAGCGTGATATAGAAGAAAACCTGCGGGCGCGACGCCCCTTCCATCAGCGCCGCTTCACGGGCAGAAGCGGGAATCGACTGCAATCCGGCGAGGAAAAACAGCATGTAATACCCGGCAAATTTCCATACACCGATAACGCTCAGGGCAATCAGCGCACTGTTGCTCATACCGAGATAGTTGTTATTCATCGGCCCGAACATTTTCGCTAAATAGTAATCAAGCAGCCCCATGCCGGGCATAAAAATGAACAGCCATAGGGTGGCGGCGCTGACCAGGGGAATGATCATCGGGAAGAAAAACGCGGTACGCAGCCAGCGGTTAAGCGAGGTGTTTTCCCACAACGCAACGGCCAGCAGCAGCGCCAGCACAATACCGGGGATCACAGTCATCAGGATGTAAGCCAGGTTATTGAGCAGTGCGCGCCAGAAAACGGAGTCCTGAACCAGACGCAGATAGTTTTGCAGACCCACAAACGGCGGCGCGTACGACGACAGACGGCTGTCAAAGAGGCTGTCCATCGCTGACTGGAATAAAGGGTAATAGGTGAACAGAAACAGAAAAATCAGCGTCGGCAGCAGAACAAGATAAGGAAACAACAAACGGCGCATTACAGGATACCGGTCAGCCAAATAAGGTGCCTATCCTGTCGGGAATGTGTGTCAGTTACATGGCGGTTATGTGATGGTTATTTGAATGAAAATCAAGCGAATGTTACTGAACAAATGGGCTGAAAAGACCGGCGTATTGCCGGCCTTAAATCGTTAACCCTGAACTCCTGACCTCGCCAGCGCGTTCCCGGCTTTTTCCGACAACTCAAACAAAGCAGGCAAAACATGCGCCGTAGCTTTGATGTACGCGCTCACCTGCGCCACACCTTCCGGCGGCAACAGCTCCCCGCTTTCTAGCCCTTCGCTCAGACACAGCAAACCGTGGCAAAGGCCTTCGGCAGATTCAGAGGCGACAGCGCCAAGATCATAAAGCTGGGGTTCGGTGAAGTTGCTGAGATCCATATCAGAAATCAAAGTGCGAAAAGCGGTAATGGAGTTTTCAGGGTGCTGGGTTTCGGTTGTTGTCATGATGATCATTCCTTTACTAGATTTAAGTTTCATCACGCCTTCAGGTTCCAAACTAAAGGAGTGACTCAGACAGGTTTGGAACTCCGGATCTAGCGACCGGCCAATCATAAAGATTGCCCTGCCTAAGCCACGAATTGAAGTGTGCACGTAGCCGCTGAAAAAAAACAAGTTTTTTCAGTTCCAGATATTCGGAGTTCCAAGTCCGGCTACGGATTTTGCCGCAGCGAGGTGACTATATTCCGATGATTTTGCCAATGAAATAGACTGTATGGATTTACAGGAAGTTACTTTGATATTTGGAAGGCGTCTCGCAAGAATGGGGGCCGCTCCCTCCCCCGCGAAGGGGAGGGTTGGGGTGGGGTATTAATGGCGAATTCGAAAGTTGAGGTTTGTGCGAGCTGATCAGGCAGTGTATTCACTTGCTAAACCCCCTCCCGGCCTCCCCCTTCGCAGGGGGAGGAGAAAGAAGCTCTGTATTCCGCTCAGCAGGGGAAGGAGAAAAAACAGCATTTTCAGTGAAATATCAAACCACACCAACACCCATCCTTTCCCGCGCCTCTTCATAGGTTGGCATTGATGCCGCAGCCCCTGCTCTTTCCACACAAACTGATGCGTAGGCGGAGGCAAATTGTGCGGCTTCGGAGAGCGTGGAACCGGCGGCGAGTTGCGAGGCCAGTGCGCCGTTGAAGGCATCGCCTGCGCCGGTGGTATCGACCGGCGTGGCCGGGCAGGCGGCGATGATCTGCGTTTCGCCGTTCACGGAAAGCAGTGCGCCCTGCGTGCCGAGCGTGACGATCAGTGCCTGAATCCCTTTGGCGTGCAGCGCGTGGGCGGCGCGTTTAGCGGAAGGAATATCGTGAACCTCAATGCCGGTCAGCAATGTGCACTCGGTAGCGTTGGGCGTGAGCAAATCGACCTGCGCCAGCAGGTGGTCGGAAACCGGCTGGAACGGCGCGGGGTTGAGAATAATGTACGTCCCGTTTTCCCTGGCGATGTTGATCAGCTTTTCAATAGCCGGAAGATTATTTTCCAGCTGCGTCAGCAGAATATCGGCGGCGGCTACCGCCGGGCGGCATTGTTCGACTTCTTCCTCGGTGACCGTCAGGTTCGCGCCCGGATCGACCGCTATCATGTTTTCCGCGTCCGCACCGGCGACGTAAATCAGCGCATTACCGGTCGGGCATTCGGTGGTGGAAAACAGCGTGACGGCGTCGAAACCGGCGTTGTCGAGATGGCGGCGGGCGAACATACCGAAGTCATCGCGCCCGACTTTCCCGATGTAATGCACCCGCGCACCGGCGCGCAATGCTGCGACCGCCTGATTCGCACCTTTACCGCCCGCGCCCATCATGCTGTTGCGCGCAATCAGGGATTCTCCCGGTTTGGGGAAACGCGCCATGCCAGCGACGATGTCGAGGTTGAAAGAACCAAATACGCATACCTTGCCTTTTTTCATGCCTCTCTCCTGAAAGAAAACGGTCGTGACTGCGACTGAAAAACGCGTTGTGCGGCCAAACAGGCGCCGCGGCAGCCGGTCTCATCGGTGACGGCGCTGAAGTGGATCTTCAGTCCGTTCGCCGGATACGGGCTGCGCAGATGGCTGCGCAACTGCTGTTCGAGCTGCGCCAGCGGGAAATTATCCATCGCCAGCACGCCGCCGCCGAGCACCAGATATTCCGGATCCAGAATGTTCATTTCGCTGGCGACCGTGCGTGCCAGACGCGCCACAAATTCGGTTAAATCCACATGTTCTGCGTGACGCACAAACAGTTCGGCGAAAGGCGTTTGCGGCGCGTGCTGCCGCGCCCAGCCGGTCAGCCAGTTGCCGGACGTCAGCGTTTCGACGCACCCGGTTTTACCGCAAGGACAGAGCAGCGGATTGCCTGCCAGCGGAATGTGCCCGAGTTCTCCCGCGCCGCCGTGCGCGCCGTGATAAAAATCACCGTTGATCCACAAACTGTTGCCCAAACCGGTGCCCAGATACAGGCCGACGGCGACGTCCGGCAGCGCGTCGTGCTGAAGTAAATCCCACCACATCAGATGGTTAACGTCTTTATCCATCGTCACCGGCAGATGCAGCCGCTGCGCAAGCTGATCCGCTACCGGCTGATTATCCAGCGCGGAAATAAACGGCAGCGATAACACGGTTTGCCGGTCGCGGGACAAGATCCCCGGCAAACCGAGCATCGCCTGTGTCACCTGATGATGCGGATCCTGCACATCCAGATACCCGCGGATCAGTGCTTCCAGCCCGCTCAGCGGATCACGTTGTCCAGCCCAACTTTGCGTCGGGGTCTTGTGGTAGCCGCGAAAATTTTGCTGGCTGTCCATCAGCATTAAACGGGTATTGGTGCCCCCGACGTCCACTCCAAGAAAATGCGGCATACGGTTCTCCTGCCCTCAGGCTGCGTGACGCGCCTGACGCATCTGATCGAGCATTTTGTCCCAGGCAATATCCAGATCGCTGTCGAGTGTGAACAGGCCAGAACTGCCGACGATCAACACTTCCGCGCCCGCAGACATCAGGTCCTGATATGTCCGCAGGTTGCAGGATCCGTCGATTTCGATCAGATAGCGGTAGCCTTTTTGCTGTTTAAGATCGCGCAACTGGGCAATTTTCCCCAGCATTTCCGGGATGAACGGCTGCCCGGCATAGCCCGGATCGACGGTCATGACGGTAATTTTATCCAGCAGATGAATGTAGTGCTGGATGTATTCCACCGGCGTCGCGGGGTTGAGTACCACACCGACTTTTTTACCCAGAGAACGGATCTGGTTGATGATGCGGAAAGCGTCGCGGTTGATGGTTTCGGCGTGCGGGCAAATAAAATCGGCGCCGGCTCTGGCTATCGGTTCGATAAAGTCGGACGGATTTTCCACCATCATATGCACGTCCAGAACCAGCGGCGTATGCGGGCGGATCTGTTCGATGAAGAACGGCGACAGCGTGATGTTTTTGACGTAATGCCCGTCCATGATGTCGATGTGCAGCATGTCGGCGCGGCGGTTCAGCACCTCCAGTTGCTGTTTGATGTCTATCAGGCTCATGCACATCAGCGATGGAGAAATTTTGTATTCCATGATGTTTTCCTAAGGTCAGAGGCTATGAAAATAAGCTTTAAAATAAGGGTTAAGGTTGTGCAGCCCGCGCTTTGGCGGCGCTCATGCGTCCTGCGCGTTTTTGCAGGAAACGGGCACGGAAGAATTTCAGCGCCAGCACCACAATCAGTACCGCGCCCCACATCGCCAGACTGAAATGCGGGCTGACGTTCAACAGGTTCAGGCCGGTGGAAATCACCTGGAGGACAATCAGCGAGAGCACCACGCCCGCCACTTTGCCGAATCCGCCGTTCGGGTCGGTGCCGCCTAAAATGATCGCCAGCACGGTCAGTAGCAGGTAAGAATCGCCGTAGCCCATGCGCGCCGAGTTGAAGCGCGCCATCATCACCAGCCCGGCAATCACGCATAACATGCTGGAAATCACGTAAATTGCGATGAGGACACGGTGCGTGTTAACGCCGCTGAAATGGGTGGCGTTGATGTTGCTGCCGCTCATGTAGATGTATTTGCCAAGGCGCGTGCGTTCGAGAAACACCGCAATGAATACCGCCGTCAGCAGGAAGATAATCAGCGGAACCGGCACGCCGAGCAGCGTTTCTGCGCCGATAAAGCGCACGATGTCGGGCATACCGCTAATGGCCGCACCGCGTGAAAGATAGATGCCGACGCCGTTGACCATCGTCATGGTAGCGAGCGTGACCAGAATCGGATGCGCCCCGACGTAGGCCACCAGCGCACCGGTCAGCATGCCGATGACCAGCGCCAGAATCATTGCGCCGACCAGCGCCACCGTCAGCCAGACCGCCTGCATCGCCATGCTGGCATCGGGCGGCAGCCACGTCAGAAACACCCACGCCATCAGCAGGCTGGTCAGGTTAGCGGTGGCGATAATGCACAGGTTCAGGCCGCCGCTGAGGATCGGGATAAACATCGCCAGCGTCAGCAAGCCGAGTTCCGGCAACTGAAACGCGACACTCATAAAGGTGGCGTCACTGAAGAATCGCCCCGGCATAGCCAGGCTGAAACCGATAATGACCACCAGCAGCAACAGCGATAATCCCAGTGTGGTGTTGTCTATTTTCAGGGAAGCAATTTTCAGCCGTGGCCGGGCTTTAAGATTCACATTTCTGCTTTTCGCGAACATAGCGGTTTTCCTCAGGCGAAGCCGACTTCGGTTTCTTTGCGTTTCTTGTAATGGGTGACGGTGATGGCCGCGACAATCACCACGCCGATGACGATATTCATGAAGTAGCTGGAGACGCCAACCAGGTTGAGGCCGTTTTTCAGCACGCCAATCAGGAACACGCCCATCAGTGTGCCGACCACGCTGCCTTTGCCGCCGTTAAGGCTGGCGCCGCCGAGCACCGCGGCGGCCAGAACATCCAGCTCGCCGCCGACCAGCGCATTCGGCACCACTTCGCCGACGCGGTAAACCTGAACCAGCCCGCCAATCGCCGCCATCGCGCCAAGATAGCCATAGGCAAACAGGTGCAGCAGGCCGACGCGGATGCCAATGCGGCGCGCGGACTCCTGATCACCGCCGACCGCAAACAACTGACGGCCCAGATGCGTTTTGTTGAGTAAAATCCAGCTCAGCGCTGCCACCGCCAGCATCACGACAACCGGCAGGCCAATTTGGTAATGCTGCTCGCCAACGCTGAACGGCAGGACGCGGATCGGCGTAGTCAGCCAGTCCGGCAAGTCGTAGAGGCTGGTGCCGTTGGTCAGCCACATCAGCATGCCGAACAGCAGCGACTGCATGCTGATGGTGACGATGATCGAGACGATGCGCAGGCAGTAGATCAGAATGGCGTTGATCATTCCGAGGACGGTGCCGATCGCGATCGCCAGTAAAATGCTGCCGGTCGGGCTGCTCAGGCCGTAATGAATGGCCAGCGTGGCAATGAGGTACTGCACGACGGAAGCGACCGCCGCGAAGGAAATATCAATGCCGCCGGTGACCAGCACCACAAATAAGCCGAGGGCAAAAATGCCACTCACAGCGTAGCTTTCGGTCAGATCGAGCAGATTCTGAAGCGTCAGAAACTGGTTAGTGAGCAGGGAAAACGTGACGATAACCACCAGCAAAACCCAGGCTAAATAACCTTCGTTGCTGGACGGGCGTAACCGGCTGAGCTTAAGCATTGACCGCCTCCGCAAGCTGTTGCTGAGTAATCGCGGCCGGAAGATATTCGCCCTTCACCGTGCCTTCGGAGAAATGCAGCACGCGGTCGCAGTTGAAATACACTTCCGGCACTTCGTCGGAAATCAGCAGGATCGAAATGCCTTCTTCCGCCAGCTGATGCACCAGCTGATAAATACTGGCTTTCGCGCCGACATCCACGCCGACGGTCGGTGAATCGAGGATCAGGATTTTCGGCTGCGTCAGCACCCATTTCGCGAGCACGATTTTTTGCTGATTGCCGCCGGACAGCGTGGAAATCGCCTGATCCGGATTGGCGACTTTGACGCCGAGTTTTTCGATCCACTGCTGGATGATCTTGTTTTTGCGGTATTCGTCGATCAGATGAAAACGGCTGCGCAGCTGATCCATGATCGCCAGCACGGTGTTGTCGCCGACCGATTGCTGCTGGATCAGTCCCAGCGTCAGCCTGTCTTCCGAGACATAACCGATACCGGATTTGATCGCGTCTTCGTGGCTGCGAAAACGCACCGGTTTGCTGTCGAGGTAAATCTTGCCGCTGTCCGGTTTGGTCATACCAAACAGGCTGAGCGCCAGTTCGGTGCGCCCGGAACCGAGCAGGCCGCACAGGCCAAGCACTTCACCGGCGTGCAGTTTAAAACTGACGTCGTGGTACTGGCCTTCGCGGGTGAGTTTGTCGGCTTCCAGCATGATGCGTTCGTCATTCATGTTGGCGGCTTTCAGGCGGTAATCGAGTCTGAGGCCGGTCATCAGCTCGGTCAGGCGTTCGCTGCTGACCTCAGATGCCGGGAAGGTGCCGACTTTTTTGCCGTCACGAATGACCGTGACGCTGTCGGAAATCTCCAGCACTTCATCGAGACGATGGCTGACGAACACCACGCTGATGCCTTTGTTTTTCAGGTAATGCACGGTGCGCAGCAGCTGATTCACTTCGGTGCGGGTCAGTGAGGCGGTTGGTTCATCCATAATGACTAACCGCGCATCGGCGACCAGCGCGCGGCAAATTGCCACCTGCTGGCGCTGGGCAATCGGCAGCGCTGACACTTTGCTGTCGAGATCTAAGGTGTAATTGAGTTCAGTCAGGATGCGCTGCGCAGTGTCGCGCAGGCGTGACGGGCGATACCAACCCATCAACCCTTGCAGGTTGTGGTCAAACGCAATGTTTTCAAACACGCTCAGGTTCGGAAACAGCGACAGATCCTGATAGATCACCTGAACGCCAAACTGCCGCGCCTGATCCGGGCTGAGTTTGCTGAACGTCTGCAGCCCCTGCCTGGCAGAACCCAGCGTGATCCGGCAACCGTTATCCGGCTGATAAACCCCCGAGATCACTTTGATCAACGTACTTTTACCACAGCCGTTGGTGCCCGCCAGGCAGTGAACTTCCCCCGGCATCAACCGCAGGGAAATGTCGTTAAGCGCGCGCTGTCCGCCAAAGGTCACCGACAGATTCTTTACATCAATCAGCGGCGTGTTGTCTGTTTGAATGATCTCGGAGATTGCCATAATTACAGCCCCATTTTGACCAGTTTCGGCAAGTTCGCTTTATCCAGACTTTCGGTTTCGTTGCCCAGAATGGTGCGCGTGGCTTCATCGACTTTCACTTTACCCATGCCTTCGATGGTCATGCCGTCAGTGATTTTTTCGCCTTTTTCCAGCTTATCGGCGATGCGCACGAAGACTTCACCGGCCACCATTGGGTTCCAGATAAAGCCGCCTTTGATGGCACCGGCTTTCACCAGGCTTGCGCCCTGACCTGGACTGAATGGCCCGAAGACGCAAACATCATCGGTTTTGCCGCGGTTAAGCACCGCGCGGCCTGCGCCGATCGGGCCTTGTGAACCGATCGCCAGAATACCTTTCAGATTGGCGTCTTTAGACATCAGGTCGTTGGTGGTACGGATACTGTCATCAAGTGATTCGCCGACACCAAATTTGTCGCCGACCAGATGCATGTTCGGATAATGTTCTTTCTGATAATTAATGGCCGCGTCGGCCCATTTCTGATGCAGAGGCACGGTCAGGCTGCCGACGTACACCGCGTAATCGCCTTTTTCTTTCATACATTGTGCGAGGGCGACCATGTGGGTAATGCCGTGTTGCGTGGCGTCGACCATTTCGAAATCCCAGTCGGCGTATTTCTGATCCGGCGATTCATGCACGATGACTTTGATCCCGGCGTCGTGTGCGCGTTTCAGCACCGGCTCCAGCACGCGGGCATCGTTGGGCACCACGCCGATCACATCTACTTTCTGGGCGATCAGATCTTCAATCGCACGCACCTGCAACGCCGGATCGGCGCTGGTCGGGCCGACCTGCCATGCGTCGATCCCGCGTTTCGCCGCTTCGCTTTTGATCCCGGCTTCCATCGCGTTGAACCAGGCGTTACCGCCGACTTTCACCACCACGCCCATGCGAATTTTGTCAGCGGCGTGTGCTGACAGGGACAACATGGCTGTAGCGAACAGGCAGGCAAGAACGGATTTCTTGATCATGTTTACTCTCCTGGGAGGTCAGTTATTTACCGCAGCAAACGGGCCGTTGCGGTTGTTTTTAGTTTTTTTCTGTAGGGGTGACGGAGAAACTTCAATCACGTTAACGTTGCTCCAGGCCAGTTCCTGGCGGAATTCCTCATCCTCCAGATGGTCTGTTATCAGTGTGTCGATTTCCCGGTAGTGGCAGATCCGCGCAAAAGAGCGGCGGCCGAATTTGCTGGCGTCAGCCAGCAAAATTTTGTGCTCGGAGGAAAGCAGCATTTGCTGTTTCAGCCGCGCGTGATGCTCGTTGCTTTCACGGATCCCACCTTCGTGGCTGATGCCGTGACAGGAGAAAAACAGTTTGTTGATGACGAACTCTTTCAGCATTTGCTCGGCCAGCACGCCGACGAAATCTTCGTATTTCGCCGAATATTCACCGCCTAAACCGATGGTGCGCACATTGGCTTTCACCGACAGCGTCTGGATGATCTGCACTGAGTTTGTCAGTACCACCAGCTGAATATCGGGCAACTGGCGCGCCAGATACCAGCTGGTCGAACTGCTGTCGAGCAGCAGACAATCCCCCGGATTAATCAGCTGCAATGCGCGTTTGGCGATGCGCGTTTTGCTGTCCGGCGACTGATTGCTGCGGTCACGAAACGATTCGCCCTGTTCAATCTGCGATGGCACATAGGTTTTTTCGCCCGCCGAATGTTCCGTAAAGACCGCGCCGCCGTGGCTGCGTAACAGCACACCACGCTTTTCCAGCAGCGCCAGATCCCGCCGCGCCGTTTCCAGCGAGATACGGCATAACTGCGCCACTTCCTGCACCAGAATGCGTCCGCGCTGGGTGAGAATTTCGGTAATAAAACGATGTCGCTCTACTGGCAGCATGTGGTGATTCCTCTTTCCCGATGTCAAACAGGATACGCAGCCCGGTGATTGTGGAATGCGCAGTGCCTCAAACGCGGCTGTGCAGATTTTTTGCCACCGCCGTCATGTGATAGTTGTCACGAAAAGCTGAGAAAAGATGAAATGTTAAAGTTTGGATCTGTGGCGGGAGCGGCATTAAATCGTCATTTGCGTTGCAACAAGACAGCAACAGTTTTGCAAACGGTCACAATTCCTCGTGGTTTCTAATGACCAGTTATGACCGTTTATGTGGAGTTGACCGTTTGGACATAAAAAAAGCGCCCTCAGGCGCTTGTGCATTCGAAGAAAATTTTATCTGCCGCCCGCCAGATCGAGAAAACTGCCGGTGACGTAAGAGGAGGAATTGGAGAGCAGCCAGTAAATCGCCTGCGCGACTTCCTCCGGCTGGCCACCGCGCTGCATCGGCAGATTGGCCTTTACGCGATCGACCCGCCCCGGCTCACCGCCGCTGGCGTGCATTTCGGTGTAAATCAGACCGGGCCGTACGCAGTTAACGCGAATACCGTAGGCCGCCACTTCCAGCGCCAGACCGATGGTCAGGGTATCCACTGCCCCTTTTGACGCGGCGTAATCGACATATTCACCCGGCGCACCCAGACGGGCAGCCGCCGAGGAGACATTCACAATCGTCCCGCCCTTTCCGCCGTGCCGGTGCGACATGATTTTCACCGCCTCGCGGCAGCACAGGAAATACCCCGTCACGTTGGTGGACAGCACTTTGTTAATCCGCTCCGCCGAGAGGTTTTCAATTGTCGTCTGCTGGAACAGAATTCCGGCATTATTAACCAGCGCGGTGATGATCCCGAGTTCTTCGCCCAGGCGTTTAAACATCGCGACCACCTGAGTTTCGTCGGCAATATCAGCCTGAAGCGCGACGGCTTTGCCACCGGCCTGTTGAATTTCATTGACGACGGATTGTGCGGCAGTTTCGTTATTCAGATAGTTGATGCCGACGGCGTAACCTTGCTGCGCGAGAAGGATCGCGGTTGCACGGCCGATACCGCGGCTACCGCCGGTGACGAGGGCTACGCTGATCATTAGGGAAACTCCTTTTGGGAAAGTGAGAAAAGTGTAGGGGAGATAAATTCAAATTCAAGGGTCGTGGGCCCACACCGACCCGATTTTGAATTTAGATAAGCCATTGGCCGCTTTCAAAAATCGCGCCGGAGGAGTGGTGGAAAAACGAGCGTGTTTTTGCGAGGTTTGTAACCCGAACGGAGGGTACCGCGCAGCGGCGGGATTTTGCGGCAACAGCTGGAGTGGCTGAAATATGCTTAGCAAGCGGTAGCGCTTGTTTGAAAAAGCGGGGAGAGCTCCAAGAGAGGGAAAGCACTTCCCTCTCTTGGTCGGTTTAGGCGCGATAAGTTAAGTAATCACCGCACATGAAAAACCGAAATTTACGCTATCAGAGATTACTCGTAATCACTCATCGGCACACATGAACAGAACAAGTTCCTGTCTCCGTAAACGTCATCCAGACGCTTCACGGTCGGCCAGTATTTATTCTCATCACCTGCCGGGAACACCGCCACTTCGCGGGTGTACGGATGGTTCCACTCGTTCACCAGCTCATTTTGTACATGCGGTGCGTTCACCAGCGGGTTATCGGCCAGCGGCCATTCGCCTTTCGCGACACGGTCGATTTCACTGCGGATTGCCAGCAGCGCATCGATAAAGCGATCCAGCTCCACTTTGCTTTCGGATTCGGTCGGTTCAACCATCAGCGTACCCGCAACCGGGAACGACATGGTTGGCGCGTGGAAACCGTAGTCGATCAGACGTTTGGCAATATCCATTTCGCTGATCCCAACGGTCTCTTTCAGCGGACGGATATCCAGAATACATTCGTGCGCCACGCGACCATCGCGGCCAGTGTAAAGCACCGGATACGCGTCTTTCAGACGGGTAGCGATGTAGTTCGCATTCAGGATCGCGACCTGGCTGGCTTGTTTCAGGCCTTCCGCGCCCATCATGCGGATGTACATCCAGCTGATTGGCAGGATCGACGCGCTGCCGAACGGTGCCGCAGAAACTGCGCCGTTTTGCGTCAGCACGCCGTCAATCTGCACGACGCTGTGGCCCGGAACAAACGGTGCCAGATGCGCTTTCACACCGATCGGGCCCATACCCGGACCGCCACCGCCGTGCGGGATGCAGAAGGTTTTATGCAGGTTAAGGTGCGAAACGTCCGCGCCGATGTAACCCGGCGTGGTGATGCCTACCTGTGCATTCATGTTTGCGCCATCAAGATAAACCTGACCGCCGTACTGATGCACAATCTGGCAAACTTCGCGGATGGTTTCTTCGTAAACGCCGTGCGTTGACGGGTAAGTGACCATGATGCAGGACAGCGCATCGCCCGCCTGCGCCGCCTTCTCACGCAGATCGCTCAGATCAATGTTGCCCTGTTTGTCACAGGCCACTACCACCACCGTCATGCTCGCCATCTGGGCGGAAGCCGGGTTAGTGCCGTGCGCTGAACTTGGGATCAGGCAGATGTGGCGGCTGCTTTCGTTACGGCTTTCATGGTAACGACGGATAGCCAGCAGACCCGCATATTCGCCCTGCGCACCGGAGTTCGGCTGCATGCACACCGCGTCGTAACCGGTCAGCTGTACCAGCCATTGTGACAACTGACCAATCATTTGCTGATAACCGGCGGCCTGTTCTGTCGGGCAGAACGGGTGCAGTTCAGCAAATTCAGGCCAGGTGATTGGGATCATTTCAGCAGCAGCATTCAGTTTCATGGTGCAGGAGCCCAGCGGGATCATCGCCTGATTCAGGGCCAGATCCTTTTTCTCCAGACGGTGCATGTAACGCATCATCTCGGTTTCGCTGTGGTACTGATTGAAGACCGGATGCGTCAGGATCGGATCCACACGCAGCATCGCGGCAGGAATCGAGTTGCTGTCAGTCGATGCGGCTTTATCCAGTTTGTCGATGTCCAGACCGTTGTCGTCACCCAGCAGGGCGGCAAACAGGATCTGCACGTCTTCACGGGATGTCGCCTCGTCGAGCGTTACGCCTACGGCACCGTGAATGTCGGTGCGCAGGTTCAGACCAAAGCTCAGCGCGCGTTCCAGCACGGCAGCTTTGTCTCTGACTTCAACGGTCAGCGTGTCGAACCAGGTGTTGTGGCGCAGGGTCAGGCCGCCCTGTTTCAGGCCAGAAGCCAGAATGTCGGTCAGACGGTGAATGCGTGACGCAATGCGTTTCAGGCCTTCAGGGCCGTGGAATACCGCATACAGGCTGGCAATATTCGCCAGTAAAACCTGCGAGGTACAGATGTTGGAGTTGGCTTTTTCGCGGCGGATATGTTGCTCGCGGGTCTGCATCGCCATACGCAGTGCGGTTTTCCCGGCTGCATCGCGGGAAACACCAATAATACGGCCCGGCATCGAGCGTTTGAACTCGTCGCGGCAGGCAAAGAACGCGGCGTGCGGGCCGCCGTAACCCATCGGCACACCAAAGCGTTGCGCGGAACCGAAGACCACGTCAGCGCCCTGTTTGCCCGGCGCGGCCAGCAGAACCAGCGCCATAATATCAGCGGCGACGCTGGTCACAATTTTGCGGGATTTCAGTTCGCCCAGCAGCGATGTGTAATCGTGAACTTCACCGGTGGTGCCGACCTGTTGTAAAAGCACGCCGAACACGCCTTCCAGATCGAGCACTTTTTCTGCTTTATCAACGATAACGTCAAAGCCGAAAGTTTCCGCACGGGTGCGCACAACGTCCAGCGTTTGCGGATGAACGTCATCCGCCACGAAGAAACGGTTAGCATCTTTCAGTTTGCTGGCGCGTTTCGCCAGCGCCATAGCTTCGGCGGCAGCGGTTGCTTCATCGAGCAACGACGCAGAAGCCAGATCCAGGCCGGTCAGATCCAGCGTCAGTTGCTGGAAGTTAAGCAGTGCTTCGAGTCGGCCCTGAGACACTTCCGGCTGATATGGCGTGTACGCGGTGTACCAGCCCGGATTTTCCAGCATGTTTCGCAGGATAACCGGCGGCGTCAGTACCGCGCTGTAACCCATACCAATGTAGGATTTATAACACTGGTTCTGGCTGGCAATGGCTTTCAGCTCAGCCAGCGCCTGATGTTCTGTCACGGCATCGCCGACGGCCGGAGGCCCCGGCAGCTGAATATCGACCGGAACGATCTGCTGGATCAGCGCGTTTAACGAGTCTGCACCGACCGTTTCCAGCATCTGTTGCTGCTGCTGAGAAGACGGACCAATGTGACGGCCGATAAAGGCTTCGTTGTTTTCGAGTTGGCTGAGAGTCTGAGTCATTTGCTACGCATTCCTGAAATCTGCTGGAGGTGTCTTGGGATACTGACAAAAGCTACGGGTCTTGAATTCGCCCCACAAACAGGTTGCAGGGCGGGTATTGCAGTCTTAATTACTCTTCGATTGAAGCTGAATAGGCTTCGGCGTCCAGCAGGTTAGCCAGTTCGGCTTCGTCTGAGGCTTTAATCTGGAACAGGAAACCTTCGCCATACGGCTCGCTGTTCACCAGCTCAGGAGAACCTTCCAGATCGCCGTTGACGGCAACGATTTCGCCGCTGATTGGGGAGTAAATATCGGACGCCGCTTTAACGGATTCCGCGACCGCGCAATCTTCGCCTGCGGCAACTTCACGGCCGACTTCTGGCAGGTCTACAAAGACCATATCGCCCAGTAATTCCTGCGCGTGTTCGGTTATCCCTACGGTGTAAACGCCATTACCTTCTGAACGTACCCACTCGTGGGAAGACGCGTATTTCAAATCTGCCGGGACATTGCTCATCTTAATCTCCTGAAAACGTTTTAAATTTTTATATGTCAGCTAATCGAATGGGTTACTGCACCAGCGGTTTGCCGTTACGAACAAAGCCTGGCTTGGTGACTTTTACCGGCATTTCGCGGTTACGGATTTGGACAATAGCGTTTTCGCCAATGCCCGCCGGAACGCGCGCCAGAGCAATACTGTAGCCGAGAGTCGGGGAGAATGAGCCGCTGGTGATCACGCCTTCCAGCGTATTACCCGCACCGTCGGTAAATCGCACCGGCAATTCGTTACGCAGTACGCCTTTCTCTGTCATCAATAAACCGACAAGCCGTTCAGTGCCCTGCTCGCGCTGTCTTTCCAGTGCGTCACGGCCAATAAAGCTGCGATCTTCAGGCGCCCACGCGATGGTCCAGCCCATATTGGCCGCCAGCGGTGAAACGCCTTCATCCATTTCCTGACCGTAAAGGTTCATGCCGGCTTCCAGACGCAGCGTGTCACGCGCGCCGAGCCCGGCAGGTTTAACGCCCGCGGCCAGTAATTTCAGCCAGAAATCAGCAACCTGCTCTTGCGGCAGTGCGATTTCATAACCGGCTTCGCCGGTGTAGCCGGTCGTGGCAATAAAGAGGTCGCCCGCCTGCACGCCGAAGAACGGTTTCATGCCAGCGACGGCTTGCTTTTGTTCTGCGTTGAACAGCGTTTCGGCTTTTTCTTTCGCCTGCGGCCCCTGAACAGCAACCAGCGCTAAGTCATCACGCACGGTCAGTTCGATGCCGTACGGTTCTGCATGCTGCGAAATCCATGCCAGATCCTTTTCGCGGGTCGCGGAATTCACCACCAGGCGGAAATAATCTTCAGTGAGGAAATAAACAATCAGGTCGTCGATCACGCCGCCGGACGCATTGAGCATGCCGGTATAAAGGGCTTTGCCCGGGACGGTGAGTTTGGCGACGTCATTCGCCAGAAGGTAACGGAGGAATTCGCGGGTCCGTGCGCCGTGAAGGTCAACGATGGTCATGTGCGAGACGTCAAACATACCGGCGTCCTGACGCACAATGTGGTGCTCATCCAGCTGCGAGCCGTAATGCAAAGGCATCATCCAGCCGTGGAAATCGACCATACGCGCACCGCACGCCACGTGTTGTTCATAAAGCTGAGTCTGCTTAACCATCTTATTCCTCATGACGAAAAGGCTGCCTGAAAATGTAAAAATGACAGGGAGCGCAAACGATACCCTTTATTTGAACTTACCACTGAATCCCCCTGCTAACCATAAGATAAAATATGTGGAGCAGAACGAATGTCAGTAATTTCTCAGGGGCATTGTGCAGAGTTTTTGACTGGTAAACTGGGGTTTGTGGCGCAAAATCTACAAATAAACACCAAAAGTATCGATGTTATATAACGGTGAGGCCGGATTTCTCACCCTTTTCAGAATGGGGAATCCGGACTCGAATTAGAAAAAGTAATGGTAAAACTGAGCTGAAATTAGATTATTTCAATCGAATTGAATCGTCCTGTAACCATTCAGGAAGATCGTTGAGACCCATCGCCTGACGGACCAGTTGCGGTTTTACACCCGGCAAGGAATCCGCCAGCGTCAGGCCGATATCACGCAATAATTTCTTCGCCGGATTATCCCCGGCAAACAGTTCGCGGAAGCCCTGCATTCCCGCCAGCATCAGCGCCGCGCTGTGTTTACGGCGGCGCTCGTAACGGCGCAAATACATGTGCTGACCGAAATCTTTGCCTTCTTTTTGCAGACGTTTGATTTCAGAAGCCAACTCGGCGGCGTCCATAAAGCCTAAGTTAACGCCCTGCCCGGCCAGCGGATGCACGGTGTGCGCCGCATCGCCCACCAGCGCCAGGCGCGGCGCGGCGAAACTGCGGGCATAGCGGCCAGTCAGCGGGAAGGTCACGCGTTCGCTCTCGACAGCGCAAACCCCCAGACGCAGGTCAAACGTGCTGGCAAGGATTTTATTGAATTCTTCCGGTGCCAGGGCGCTCAGACGCTGCGCTTCATCCGGCGAAACCGACCAGACGATAGAAGACAAATGGGCATCCGCCAGCGGCAGAAACGCCAGAATACCTTCACCGTGGAAAACCTGTCGTGCAACAGACTGGTGCGGCTCTTCGGTGCGAATGGTCGCAACCAGTGCATGATGGCGGTAATCCCAGAACGTCAGCGGGATATCGGCATGCTGACGCAGCCACGACTGTGCGCCGTCAGCGCCGACCACTAAACGCGCGCTGAGCTGGCGGTCATCGCTGAGAGTCACGAACGCATCGTTTTCGCCCCACGCGACATTTTTCAGCGTCGCAGGTGCGAGCAGCGTGATGTCAGAAGCATTTTCTGCCCGCTGCCACAGGGCACGGTGAATCACCTGATTTTCGATGATATGGCCAAGATGACTGAACCCGTATTCTTCGCCACGAAAGGCAATTTTACCGAAGCTGTCACGATCCCAGACTTCCATTCCCTGATACGCATTCGCGCGCTGAGCGATGATGTTGTCCCAGACGCCGATATATTTGAGCAGGCGCTCGCTGGCGGCATTGATTGCAGAAACGCGCAGGCCCGGCTGCTCCGGCAAAGGTGAATCGAGATCTGGCAGCTGGTTTTCCAGCACGGCAACGCGCAGGCCGCTGCCCTGTAATCCGCATGCCAGCGCCAGACCAACCATTCCGCCACCGGCGATAACCACATCAAAAGATTGCATAATTTTTCCTGTAAGGCCCGGAACGGAATTAACGGTCAACCCAGCCGAGCGTCCGTCGGGTAAACGCATCTCGCAACGGCGTGATGCCTTCCATCGCCAGTAAACCCAGATTGCGGCCGACCATTAACGGCAGATAACGGTTGGCAAAGAGGTGGATCAGGCCGTCGGTAACGCCGATGGTCGCCTGCTGATCGGGCTGACGGCGGTTCTGATAATCGCAAAGTACGCGATAACTGCCGACGTCGTTGCCCTGCTTTTCGGCACCTGCCAGCGTTTCCGCCAGCGTCATCACATCGCGCAGGCCGAGGTTAAATCCCTGACCGGCAATCGGATGCAGCGTTTGCGCCGCGTTGCCCACCAGCGCCAGACGATGGCTGATATGGCTGTTGGCTTTTTGTAATTGCAGCGGATAACTGAAGCGTTTACCGGCCTGTTTCAGGGTGCCCAGACGCCAGCCAAAGGCCTTTTGCAGTTCGCTGAGGAACGTCGCCTCGCTCCAGTGATCGATTTCTTCACGGGCTTCGCGGGGGTGGCACCAGACCAGCGAACTGCGCCCGTCGGACATCGGCAATAAAGCCAGCGGTCCGTTTTGGGTGAAGCGTTCGAACGCCCGGCCGTTATGCGGTTCACTGGTGGCGATGTTAGCAATGACGGCAATCTGCCCGTAATCCTCACGCTGCCAGCTGATATTGCAGGCTTTCGCAAGAGACGAATGGGAACCGTCAGCGGCGACCAGCAACTGCGCGGTAAGCATTTCGCCACTGTCGAGCGTGACACTCGCGCTGTCGATTTGTCTTTGAACATCAACCACTTTTGCCGGGCAATGCACCGTCACACCAGGCGCCTTGCTGAGCATGGCAAACAGACGGTTACCGACTTCATGCAGCTCAACAACGTGACCGAGCGCTTCAACACCGTAATGTGCTGCAGTGAGATTAACAAAAGCCGCATGACCGCGATCGCTGACGTGAATATCACGGATAGGCGTCGCGATTTTTGCCAGTGCGGGCCAGATCCCGACGCGCGCCAGTTGCTGGCAGGTTCCCTGCGCGAGCGCAATCGAACGGGCATCAAAACCCGGATGTCCGTGCTCTTGCGGCGCGGTGGCTTCCACCAGATGCACCGGCAGACGCCCTTGCGTCAGCGAGGAAATCGCCAGCGCCAGCGTGGCACCGGTCATTCCGCCGCCAACAATCACTATGCTCATAGAGAAACAATGCTCATATTATTTACGTGCCGCCGCCATTAAGGCTTCGATATCATCGGCTTCTTTCACCACGTCGCCGGTCAGAATTTCGATGCCGGTCGCGGTGATCAGAATGTCGTCTTCGATGCGAATACCGATGCCGCGATACGCTTCCGGAACGTCGGCGTCCGGCGCGATGTACAGACCCGGTTCAACGGTCAGCACCATGCCCGGTTCCAGCGTACGGCTGCGATCTGACGAGCCATAATGGCCGACGTCATGAACGTCCAGACCCAGCCAGTGAGACAGGCCGTGCATGAAGAACTGACGGTGCGCCTGTTCGGCATACAGCGTGTCGACATCGCCTTTCATCACGCCAAGTTTCAGCAGACCTTCAATCATCACACGCACGGCCGCTTCGGTCGCCGCCTGGATGCTGCTGCCCGGCTTTAAAACGTCCAGCGCTTTGTATTCTGACGCCAGCACGATGTCGTAGATTTCGCGCTGCGCTTTGCTGAATTTGCCGTTCACCGGGAAGGTACGGGTGATATCGCCCGCATAGCCTTTATATTCGCAACCTGCGTCGATCAGCACTAAATCGCCGTCACGCATCTCACATTCGTTTTCGGTGTAATGCAGAATGCAGCCATTTTCACCGCTGCCGACAATCGTGTTGTAGGAAGGAAAACGCGCGCCGTGGCGGTTGAATTCGTGATGAATTTCGCCTTCGAGCTGATATTCGAACATCCCCGGACGGCATTTTTCCATGGCGCGGGTGTGTGCCAGCGCGGTGATTTGCCCGGCACGGCGCATAACCGCGATTTCTTCGGCGGATTTGAACAGACGCATATCGTGAACCCACGGACGCCAGTCAGTGATGGTCGCGGGCGCGGCGAAGTTCTGACGAAAACCTTTACGCAGTTTTTCCATCGCAAGATTAACGATTTCATCGGCATAGGCATATTCGCCCTGCGCGTGATAGACCACATCAAGGCCGTTGAGCAGTAGATGAAGCTGGTCGTTGATGTCGCCGAAAGGCAAGGCTTTGGTCACACCCAGCTTAGCCGGTGCCGCTTCCTGCCCCAGACGACGCCCGAACCAGATTTCAGCGGTGAGATCACGCACGCGGTTAAACAGCACGCTGTGGTTATGATTTTCATCACTTTTGACCAGAATCAGCACGGCTTCCGGTTCGTTGAAACCGGTGAAATACCAGAAGTCACTGTTCTGACGATACGGGTATTCACTGTCGGCGCTGCGCGGGGCTTCGGGGGCCGCAAAAATTATCGCAGCACTTCCCGGTACCATTTTCGCTAACAGAGCCTGGCGACGGTTCTCGATCTCTTGCTGAGTCATCACTTTCTCCTGAAATCGTTTTAGTTCGTTATTATTAAATGTGTTCTCAAATAATCAGTGCAACGTGCGGGTGTTTTCCGGTGCAGACGGCAGGCTGTGGCCAAATTCGCCAAAGCACAAAATGGCTGCCACACGGACGTACTCCACCACTTCCTCTAAAGATTGCGCCAGTTGTTCCTGATCTTCATCTTCGTCGTAGCCAAGTTGCGCGATGCTACGCAAATCATCGATGGCTTCGCCGACTTCGCCTTTCACTTTCGCAAGTTTAGGCTGCATCATGCCAAGGCCGAGCAGGAAATGGTTGACCCAACCGGCGAGCGCATCGGCACGTTCGAAGACGCTTTTGTCATCATCGGGCATCATCATTTTAAATTCGAAGCTGTCATCTTCCAGCGTATCGGAGGTGACTTTACGTAGCTGTTGCAGCAAATCCGCCAGCGTATGCGGGAAGGCCAAACCTTCATTGGTCAAATCATGAACCATCGTCAGCCAGCTGCCGTCGCGGTTGCCGCCACACAGTAAGCCACTGATCAGACCGTGCATTTCTGCTGCGGTCAAAGCAACCGATTGTTGTTTCAGGTTTTGATCCAACGAATCGTAAGTAGGGTAAGTATTCTCAATAGACATGCGCATTCGCCATCGTTGGCAGGTTAAGTTCGTGTTATGCTACCACCAAGGTCTGTCGTAGTACCAGATTAGCAGCCCGCAATCAGGCTCACTTTGGCCTGAATGGCACACCCTGAACAATCGGGCAGCAGTCAGCCGGTCAAGGGGTTGTAACCTGGTATTGAGATAGTTATAGTGGCGCCCGCTTCCAACATCCTGCGCCAGGTCGTAGTGGTCACGTTGGGGCGGACGAATAAATCAGCAGGAAGGTGGCATGTCTGCACAACCGGTAGATATTCAAATTTTTGGTCGCTCGTTACGGGTGAATTGTCCGCCAGAACAACAGGAAGCACTGAATCTGGCAGCTGAAGATCTTAATCAGCGGTTGCAAGATCTTAAAGTTCGCACTAGAGTCACCAATACAGAGCAACTGGTTTTCATCGCGGCATTGAACGTATGTCACGAACTTGCTCAGGAAAGGTTGAAAACGCGCGATTACGCATCCAATATGGAACAACGTATCCGGATGCTGCAACAAACCATCGAGCAGGCATTGCTCGAACAAGGCCGGATCTCTGAACGTGAAGGGGCGCCTTTCGAATAACACACGTTGCTGATGTGGCTCGTCACAGGTCAGTCAGAAGCGGTAAAAAATTTCTCTGAGATGTTCGCCAGCGGGCCCGTCCCCTGAGCCGATAATTAGTACCAACAGAATGTGATGATCCGTAATCGGTGCGCATGCTCGGTCCGTCCGAGAAGCCTAAAGATTGCGACAGCACGTTCACCTTGAACCATGGGTTCAAGGGTTACAGCCTGCGACGGCATCTCGGAGATTCCCCTTTCTTTTTGGTACATCCCTTTCTGGTGTTTGTATCTATGTCGCACACTCCTCTTTTTGCTTTTGCCCGACAAAATATCCGTACTGAAATTCGCCAGCGTAGAAAAAATCTGACTGACGGTCAGCAAACACTGTTTGCCCTTCAGGCGGCCGATCAAGTTGCCGCACACCCTAAAATTAAGTCTGCCAGCACGATTTCAGTTTTTCTGTCCTTCGACGGAGAGCTAGATACCACGCCGCTGATTCAGCGCCTGTGGCAGGAAGGAAAAGAGCTTTGTCTGCCTGTGCTGCATCCGTTTTCCCCTCACCATCTGTTATTCCTGCGCTATACGCCTGAAACGCCGTTGGTACTCAATCGTCTTAAAATCCTCGAACCACAACTCGATGTCACACAGGTTTTGCCATTATCTCAGCTGGATATCATCCTGACGCCGTTGGTCGCGTTTGACCGCCACGGACAACGTTTGGGTATGGGTGGCGGGTTTTACGACCGTACGCTGGAGCACTGGCAGGATGACGGGCCGTATCCGATTGGCTTAGCGCATGATTGCCAGCAGGTGGATACCTTGCCGGTTGAACACTGGGATGTGCCTTTACCGCAAGTGATAACGCCGGGCAAAGTGTGGACGTGGTGAAGGCCGGCTGGCTGTTAATACTTCTCTCAGATAATACTCCCCCTCAGAAAATTCCCCTTATACATACCGTTACACGCCGAAACCAATCCCTCACGGACAATAAAATCCGTCATGTCTATTATCTTCTCAACGGCCCCGCAGTGGGGCAGACACATAAACCGATATCTCTGAGGAATTAAACATGAAAAAAGTATTAGCTCTGGTTGTAGCCGCTGCAATGGGTCTGTCTTCTGTCGCTTTCGCTGCCGAAACAACCGCAACACCGGCACCTGCTGCAACTACTACCGCTGCGCCTGCTGCCAAGCACGTAACCAAACACAAGACACATAAGAAAGTTGCCCAGAAAGCGCAGGCTGCTAAAAAACACAAAAAAGCCGCTAAGAAAGCTGCTCCGGTAGCCCAGAAAGCGCAAGCTGCTAAAAAACACGTGAAACACGCTAAGAAAGCTGCTCCGGTAGCCCAGAAAGCGCAGGCTGCTAAGAAACACGTGAAACACGCTAAGAAAGCTGCTCCGGTAGCTCAGAAAGCGCAGGCTGCTAAAAAACACGTGAAACATGCTAAGAAAGCTGCTCCAGCTGTAAAAGCAACACCAGCAGCATAAGAAGTCACCAAGAAGTCTTTGTGAGGTGTTAACTCGCAATTACCAGGACTGCTAAATTTACACCCGGTTCGCCGGGTGTTTTTTTCTCCAGTTTTTATCCTGAGGTACTCCGGATGATGCTGCGCCGCTTCCAGTTCGAAATCACCCTGTCTTCACTGATCGTTTGTGGTCTGGTCAGCCTGTTCTTTTACTTCTGACATTTTCGTGAAGTGCCCTGAGATGGCGCCCGTCATCGGCTCAACGCCTTGAGCAATCTGGCAAACGACTCATCCGGTAAGATCTTCCCGTCTGCGGGAAATGGCACAAAAAAACCGCCTTTCGGCGGTTTATGTTCTGTTGCTGCGCAGGTCTGTCAGTAAAGCAAGCGAGCACGGATCGTGCCCGGAATTGCTTTCATCAGTTGCAGCGCGGTGTTCAGCGTTGTGACATCCGTTTCAGCATCGATAACCACATAACCGACTTCCGGGCTGGTTTGAAGATACTGCGCCGCAATGTTGATGCCCTGCTCCGCGAAAATCTGGTTGATGCTGGTCAGCACGCCCGGACGGTTTTCGTGGATATGCAGCAAACGGCTGGCTTTCTCGGTATGCGCTGGCAGAGAGGCTTCCGGGAAGTTAACCGCAGACAAGGTTGAACCGTTGTCAGAGTATTTCGCCAGTTTACCTGCCACTTCCAGGCCAATGCCTTCCTGCGCTTCCATGGTAGAACCGCCGATGTGTGGCGTCAGCAGAACGTTGTCGAATTCACACAGCGGAGAGTTGAACGGATCGCTGTTGGTCGCCGGTTCTTCCGGGAAGACGTCGATAGCCGCACCGGACAGATGTTTACTGCGCAGCGCATTGCACAGGGCAGGAATGTCGATCACCGTGCCGCGTGAGGCGTTGATCAGCAATGCGCCCGGCTTGATTTGTGCCAGCTGCACTTCGGAAATCATGTTTTTGGTGCCTGGTGTTTCAGGAACGTGCAGGGTCACGACGTCGCTGGTGCTGAGCAATTCTTCCAGAGTCGCAATCGGCTGCGCATTACCCAACGGCAATTTGCTTTCGATGTCGTAATAGAAGACGCGCATCCCCAGGCTTTCCGCCAGAATACCCAGCTGTGTACCGATGTGGCCGTAGCCGACAATACCCAGACGTTTACCGCGCGCTTCAAAAGAGCCGACGGCCAGTTTGTTCCAGATCCCGCGGTGCGCTTTGGCGTTGGCCTCAGGAATGCCGCGCATCATCAGCAACATTTCGCCCAGCACCATTTCGGCGACAGAACGGGTATTGGAGAACGGTGCATTAAAGACCGGAATACCGCGACGGGTTGCCGCTTTCAGGTCAACCTGATTGGTACCGATACAGAAACACCCTACAGCCACCAGTTTTTCTGCTGCCTGGAACACTTCTTCGGTCAGCTGAGTACGCGATCGGAGTCCAACAAAGTGCGCATCACGGATCGATTCTTTCAGCGATTCCGTATCTAAAGCACCTTTGTGAAATTCAATATTGGTGTAACCCGCGGCACGGAGTGTATCAACCGCACTTTGGTGGACGCCTTCCACTAACAAAAATTTAATCTTGTCTTTCTCAAGTGATACTTTTGCCATTTCCCGACCCTATATTTTTTCTGGCTGAATTCGAACTGCTAGGTGACTGCTCACAGTCAACATAACAAAAAATACGCCATCATCAATACAAACGATTGCCTGCCTGACAGCAGAAGGCTCATCGCGCCTGTTGGTTTTCAGCATTTCCTGCTGGTTAAATTTTACAGAGCAAGACGTTCAGGAGGCGTTAGTGAGAAATGTGACATAAGTCACCAAATTAAGGCTTTTGAAGAAAAGATGATTCAGTCAGAAAATTATCATCTTCATAACATTGTGTTATGACAGGGAGATGACTGGCTGCTTTCAGCAAAAGCAGCCAGATCTTCTGCTTATTGATAGGTTACTTCAGTGTGACAGTTTTTACGCCTTCAGAAGTCCCGACCAGCGCAACGTCAGCACCACGGTTAGCGAACAGCCCTACTGTCACCACGCCCGCAATTCCGTTGATCTTATTTTCCATCGCGACTGCATCCAGAATGCTCAGATTATGGACGTCGAGAATGATATTGCCGTTGTCAGTCAGAACGTTCTGGCGGTATTCCGGCAGACCACCGAGTTTCACCAGTTCACGCGCAACGTAAGAACGCGCCATCGGGATGACTTCTACCGGCAGCGGGAATTTACCCAGCACATCGACTTGCTTGGAAGCATCCACAATACAGACGAATTTTTTGGCGATCGCGGCAATGATTTTTTCACGGGTCAGCGCAGCGCCGCCGCCTTTGATCATCTGCATGAAACCGTTGATTTCATCCGCGCCGTCAACGTAAACGTCCAGAGAGTCCACTTCGTTGCTGTCGAAAACGTGAATGCCTAAGCTTTTCAATTTTGCCGTTGAAGCGTCAGAACTGGAAACGGCGCCTTCAATCTGACCTTTGATCGAACCCAGTGCATCGATGAAATGGGCGGCGGTGGATCCGGTTCCGACACCGACGATGGTGCCCGGGGTCACGTAATCCAGTGCGGCCCAGCCGACTGCTTTTTTCAATTCTTCCTGCGTCATAATGGCTTCTCTGTCTGATAACGTAAGTGGCGTGAATACGGAAAAGTGTCGGTGATTATAAAGCATGTGCCGGCAGATTGGGCAGACAAGAGCGTGACCAGATCACACTTATTAAGTGCAATTGGGTTGTAAACGCCCCGATTTTCCTCACCACAAAACCTGACAATCTGTGGCATAGTGTTCGGATAAAATTAAATCCAAGGGACAGAACTCCGATGAAACGCCCGGACTATAGAACGCTACAGGCACTGGACGCGGTGATCCGTGAGCGCGGTTTTGAGCGCGCCGCACAAAAGCTTTGCATCACCCAATCGGCGGTCTCTCAGCGCATTAAACAACTGGAAAATTTGTTCGGCCAGCCTCTGCTGGTGCGCACCGTGCCGCCTCGTCCGACAGAACAGGGGCAGAAATTACTGGCCTTGTTGCATCAGGTGGAATTGCTTGAAGAAGAGTGGCTCGGCAGTGACAGTAACAGCGACAGTAATGATACGCCGCTGCTGCTTTCGCTGGCGGTCAACGCCGACAGCCTGGCAACCTGGTTGTTACCGGCGCTGAAATCTGTGCTGGTCGATTCACCTATCCGCCTGAATTTACAGGTTGAAGATGAAACCCGGACGCAGGAACGTCTGCGCCGCGGTGAAGTGGTCGGCGCGGTGAGTATTCAGCCGCAGCCGCTTCCGAGCTGTCTGGTCGATCAACTTGGCGCACTGGATTACCTGTTTGTCGCTTCCAAACCATTTGCCGATCGGTATTTCCCGAACGGCGTCACCCGTTCCGCGCTGCTGAAAGCGCCGGCGGTTGCGTTTGACCATCTCGACGATATGCATCAGGCGTTCCTGCAACAAAACTTCGATTTGTCACCGGGCAGCGTGCCATGTCATATCGTTAACTCGTCGGAAGCCTTCGTGCAGCTGGCCCGTCAGGGCACGACCTGTTGTATGATCCCGCATCTGCAAATCGAGAAAGAACTGGAAAGCGGCGAGCTTATCGACCTGACGCCGGGCCTGTTCCAGCGCCGTATGCTCTACTGGCACCGCTTCGCACCGGAAAGCCGCATGATGCGTAAAGTCACCGACGCCCTGCTGGCACACGGCCATCAGGTGTTGCGTCAGGACTGATTCCCCCGCTATACAAAACAAAAAACCCGCCGAGGCGGGTTTTTACATGGACGTCTGTCTCTGAATATCTGAAATAATTCGAGTTGCTGGAAGGTGACTGAACGCATCTGCCGCTCGAAGTATGAAAGATATTAACGCTGGAGTTCGAACACCACATCCACCTGATCATCAAAGTGAATGCTTTGCTGTTCATAGGTTTCAGCGGCATCATTTTGCGTTGGTGCGGCGGCAGCTTTAAACATCCGCGCAACCGGCATTGGCTGGTAGTTAGCGACGTGATAACGAATGCTGTAAACCGGCCCCAGCTTGGTGTGGAAACCTTCTGCCAAAGATTTTGCCTGCTGTGTGGCGTTATCAATGGCTTTCTGACGCGCTTCGTCACGGAAACGATCAGGATTTGCCACACCCAGTTCGATAGAACGGATTTCATTCAGGCCGGATTTTAACGCGCCATCCAGCAAATCGTTCAGTTTATCCAGCTGACGCAATGTCACCTGAACCTGACGCACCGCACGGTAGCCTTTCAGCTCTGAACTGCCGTCTTTCAGGTAGTTATATTCCGGCTGCGTGCTGAGATTCGCGGCATTGATGTCTTTCTTTTCAATTCCGTTTTTCTGCAGGAAACCAAAATACTCCGCCACACGATCGTCGGCCTGTTTCTTGGCGCTCGCGGAATCTTTTGCCGATACGCTCACTTCAATCGCCAGCGTCGCGATATCCGGTGTGGCGTCAACGCTTGCCGTACCTGATGTCACCACGTGCGGCCCGGCAGGAACTTCTGCCGCGTGCAACGCCAAAGGTAAAGTCCCTAATCCCAACATCGCTGCTACAGCCAATGCTTTCAGTTTCACAGTGCCTCCATTAATCATCAAAGATCTGGCAATAGTTAATTCATTCAATCCGCAAAACCGTAGCACAAACCGTTACAACAGAAACTAAGATTAGTGACAAAAACCTGTTTTCGGGCAAAAACTCAAAATACGCCGGTCTGACGCGCGAGTTGAATCGCGATCCCCCACATGATGGTGCCGACGATAAAGTTGATGACGCGCTGCACTTTGCCGGTGTTTAACCAGGGCGCGAGTAATGCAGCGAGAATAGCCAGCCCGAAGAACCACAGCACAGAAGCACTGACCGCGCCGAGCGCAAACCACGAACGTTCATCGTGGCTCAGGCTTCCGCCCAGGCTGCCCAATACGACGAACGTATCGAGATAAACATGCGGATTGAGCCAGGTCACCGCCAGCATGCTGACGACAATTTTCCAGCGGCTTTGCTTCGCCACTTCGGCCTGCGCCAGTTCAGGATTTTTGCTGAACGCCGTACGGAACGCACCCCAGCCATACCACAGCAGAAATGCCACGCCGCCCCAGCTCACCAGAGCCAGCAACAACGGCGATTTACTCAGCAGCGCGCTGCCGCCAAATATCCCGCCGCAAATCAGCACGATATCGCTCAGCGCGCATAAAGACGCAATCATCAGATGATACTGACGGCGAATGCCCTGATTCATCACAAACGCATTCTGCGGCCCGAGGGGTAAAATCATTGCGGCGCTCATCGCCAGTCCTTGCAGGAAAATAGCCAGCACGTGAGTATCCTTAAAGAGTAATAACAGAGATTGCGCGCAGTGTAAGGGCTTTGGTGTCATAAGAGGAAATGGATATTTCTAATCGGTCATTAGCCTGGCTTATTTGTGAGAAGCCCGATTTTAAGACACAAAAAAGGCGCCCGCAGGCGCCCGAACAGTAAAAATCTGTAATGCGGTTTATTCTATCACGCCCGCTGTTCTGCCTCTTGGCTGGCATCGGCCACACGGTGCAAATGCACATCCAGTTGCGGGTACGCGATATTGATTTTGTTCTCGTCGAGTGCGCGTTTAAACGCTTCCAGCAAATCCCAGTAAACTTCCTGAGCATCGCCGTTGGTGCTCCAGACGCGCACCACAAAATTCAGTGTTGATGCGGCCATTTCGTTCAGACGAATGGTCACCCCTCGCTCATGCTGAATGCGCTTGTCAGCGGCAATAATATCGCCCAGCACTTTCTTCACGACATCAATATCGGAATCATAGCCAACGCCCACGATGATTTCGGTACGACGATTCGGCTCACGTGAGGTATTGATGATGTTACCGGCGATGATTTTACCGTTCGGTACGACGATCATTTTGTCATCCGGGGTTAACAGCGTAGTGGAGAAAATCTGCACCTGCGTGACAGTACCCGCCACGCCCCCCAGATCCACATACTCGCCCGCGCGGAACGGACGGAAGATCACCAGCAGGACGCCTGCGGCAAAGTTGGACAACGAACCTTGTAATGCTAAACCGACGGCCAAACCTGCTGCACCGATAACAGCAATCACCGACGTGGTTTGTACGCCGATTCGCCCCAGAACCGCAATCAGCGTGAAGGCGATAATCGCGTAACGCACCATGGCGGAGAGGAAATCGGAAACGGTCAGGTCAATACCACGAATTTTCAGCACACGGCTGACGGCACCCGAGACAATACGGGCAACAATCAGGCCCACAATCAGAATAAAGATGGCGGCCACAATATTCACAGCATAATGAAGCAGTAAAGCCTGGTTTCTCACCAACCAGTTGCCGGCACTATTAATACCGTCCACAACGTTTAAATCATCCATTTAGCGTACCCCAAAATAAAACCCTGTCGGGCTGAAAGAAACCAAAGCTGCCCGATACAACGGGCAGCAAGTGCTCTTTAAGGTTAACGAACAATGCGATGAAGTGCCAATCGCCCGATGAGAAAGGCTATCAGATTAGGAATTTACGCGGCTGTTCTTAAGCGTTTCGGGCGTTTTGAATGCCTGCAACGGCCCTCTTCCGCTCAGCGTGAAAGCTGAGATCACCGTGAATGTCAGCGCCACTAATCCCAGGATCAGGTACGTGCCGTGGAAGCCGATACGGTCATACATATTCCCGGCGAAGACGGACATAAACATGATCGCCACCTGTTTGAAGAAGCAGAATGTCACCAGATAAATCGTCGCGGAGAAGCGCACCTCAAACACTGAAGTGATGTATTTGAAGCAGCCGACAATCAGGAACGGCACCTCAAACATGTGCAGCGTTTTGAGCACCACGACTTCCAGCGGCGATGAGGCAAACGACGAGCCAATGATGCGGATCGACATAATCGTCCCGGCTAACAGCAGCGCATTTTTTCCACCAATACGGTTCACGATAAGCGGTGCGAAGAACATGATGCAGGCGTTCAGCAGCTCGCCCATGGTGGTGACGTAACCGAACACACGCGTGCCTTCGGATGACGAATCAAAGAACGAGGTAAAGAAGTTGGCGAACTGCTGGTCGAAGACGTCGTAGGTGCAGGACACGCCGATCACATATAGCGCCAGAAACCAGAGTTTGCGGTCTTTGAGCAGCTCAAGGGCAATCTTCAGGCTGAACGGTTTGGTGTTCGCGCCCAGTTCATTTACTACCCGCGCGGTAGGCGTGACTTCCGGTTTGGCAATCAGTAAAAGGATTGCCAGAATGACCGCACACCCTGAACCGAGCCAGAAAACAAATTCGTTGTTGATGGTGAACATGATGCCGACCACCGACGCGCAAAGCGCCCAGCCGACACAACCGAACATCCGCGCGCGGCCAAATTCAAAGCTGCTGCGGCGGCTGACTTTTTCGATATACGCTTCAATCGCAGGCGCACCGGCGTTGTAAATCAGGCCGAGATAAATCCCGCCGACCACCGAACCGAGATAGATATTAATTTTCAGCAGCGGGCCGAACACGTAAATAAAGAACGGCGCGAAGAGAACCAGCATGCCGGTGATCACCCAGAGCAAATGCTTTTTCAGCCCCAGCTTATCGGCCAGCAACCCAAAGACCGGCTGGAAGAGCAGGGAGAACAGCGAAATGCTGGCAAATATTATGCCGGTGTCACTTTTACTGATCTGATTGATGTCGTGCAGCCAGATAGGGAAGAACGGAAAATACGCCCCCATGATGAAAAAATAGAAGAAGAAGAACAGCCCGAACATCCAAAAGTTAGTATTTTTCAGGTAATACATAAGCAGTTTCCTTACGACTGAACGCTGCGCCGCAGCGGGTTAACGCCACGGCGCGTCAGGCACGTTTCCAGGTGAAAGCGTAGTGATAGTGGGTTGAGGTCAGCAGGAAATCTGGGCTGACGCTCGGACTCCAGGAATCATCACCGCCGACGCCCATATGGAAGCCGTCGATGTTCAGCCATGTCCCTTCTTCTTCACGCAATAAATGGCGGTGGCTGGTGTCCATCAGCTGTTGCAGGCTGTAACGGCTCAGGCCAAAGTGGAAATTACCCTGCAGCGTCCATCCGGCGAATTCCAGTTCACGCGTCTCACCGCGCAAACCGTTTTCAGTCGGGAAAACGTACGGCGTATACAGTTCACGAAGCGGCAATGTCCAGCGCCCATGCTGTGCAGCCAGGCGGCGATCCGGATAATTTTCGTGCGGTCCCAGTCCCAGCCAGCGGACATTCTCAGCGGTATCTGCCAGCTGGCAGGTCATGCCGATGCGCCCCGGCGACGGCACATTTGACGCCACGCGAACATTCGCGCTGATATGCAGTTCGCCCTGATTGTCGATACGGTAAGTTTTACGGCTCAGCAAGCGGGTTTCTCCGCCAGCCAGATACGCATGCGAGGTGTTGATGATTACGCCGTCTTGAATCTGCCCGGCGCTGATGCTGATTAACTGCGATTCAAGCTGATACATTCCGGCCGCTTTCCAGCGTTCCACCCACGCATTCGGATCGATGCGCGTGGTTTCGCTGACGCCGATATCGTTATCAACCGGGGCGCGGACAAACTGGTCGCGAAGCGCCGAAAGCAGGCGTGGCGTTTTGCCATCAAACCACTGTTCCAGCAGGCCGCTCTTCTGGCAGAACTGCCAGCGTTGTGCGCCGTGAACCACGGAAATATTTCCGCCCTGAATATCCAGAACCGGCGCGGCGGCAGAAGCTTTTTCCGGCTCCGGCAGGCTCAGCGCCTGCGGTAACTGCCACTGATCCCATGCGCTGCGGTGACCCGCTTGCGACCACGCCGTCGCCTGCGGCTGATGAACGGCAATATTCAGCCACAAATCGCCGTCAGTTTTCGGCATCGCTCCCAGTTCGAGTTTTTGCACGCCGTTCGGCGCAATATCCAGCGTCGCTTCACCCTGCGCAATCACTTCACCATCGCGTTCGATACGCCAGACCAGCTGTTCGTTATCGCTGCGGCGGAACAGGTATTCGCTTTGAATTTCCAGCGTCAGAGGCGATGTGCTGGCCAGTGAAAACTGGAAAAACTGCTGGGCGCGCTGCGCTTCAAACAGTGACGGATGCGGCGTGCGGTCGGCAAAGACCAGGCCATTCATGCAGAACTGGCGATCATTCGGCGTATCGCCAAAATCACCGCCGTACGCCATATGGCGCTCGCCGTTTTCGCCCGTTTTCAGCAGGCTCTGGTCAACCCAGTCCCAGACAAAACCGCCCTGCAAGCGCGGGAACTGACGGAAGGCTTTCCAGTATTTGTCAAAGCCACCAAAGCTGTTGCCCATCGCGTGGGCATATTCGCAGAGGATCAGCGGACGCGTTTCATCCGGCATGCTGATCCACTTTTTGATGGACCATTTCGGTACCGCCGGGAATGGCTGATCCTGCTCCACGCGGGAATACATCGGGCAGATAATATCGGTCGCCGCGCTGTTGGCGCCGCCGCCTTCGTACTGCACCGGACGCGTCGGATCGACGGATTTGATCCAGCGGTACATCGCATCGTGATTCGCACCGTGGCCGGATTCATTGCCCAGCGACCAGATGATGATGCACGGATGGTTGCGATCGCGCTGAACCATGCGGGTGACGCGTTCGCTGAACGCATTGAGCCAGACCGGATCGTCCGATAACCGGTTCATCGGCTGCATGCCGTGGGTTTCGATATTGGCTTCATCGACCACGTACAGACCGTACTGATCGCAAAGTGTGTACCACAACGGATGGTTCGGATAATGCGAGCACCGCACCGCGTTGAAGTTGTGTTGTTTCATCAGCACTATGTCGCGGCGCATGGTCGCTTCATCCATCACCTGACCGTTTTCCGGGTGATGTTCGTGCCGGTTGGTTCCGCGGATCAATACCGGCTGGCCGTTAACTTTCAGCAGCCCGTTGCTGATTTCCACCTGACGGAATCCGACGTCGCAGGCTTCGGCTTCAATCAGCTGGCCTTGCGCAGAGATGAGGGAAATAACCACGCGGTAGAGCGAAGGCTGTTCGGCGCTCCACAAATCCGGCTGGCTGACCGGCAACCGCAGCGTGGTTTTATCAAACGCATTGCCGCGTTCATCAATAATTTCACTGCCCAGCGGCTGCTGGTATTCTGCAACGAACTTATCACCCTGCCAGAGCTGAACGCGAACCTGATAATTCGCAGCACTTTCCTGCGGCACAGCGGCGCTGACCTGCACTTCCAGTTCAGCCTGCGTGAAACCGTGGAACAAATGCGTGCGAACCTGATAATCCGTGATTTGTTCCGCCGGTTTGTGCAGCAAAGTGACGTCGCGGAAAATCCCGCTCATACGCCACATGTCCTGATCTTCCAGATAGCTGCCGTCGCTCCAGCGCAGCACCATCACCGCGAGCCGGTTTTCACCTGCATGCAGCACGTCGCTGAGATCGAATTCCGCCGGTAAACGGCTGTCTTGGGAATAACCGATCCATTTGCCGTTGCACCATAAATAGAAGGCGGAATTTACGCCATTGAACACAATGCGCGTCTGGCCGCTGCACAGCCAGTCTTTATCCACACTAACTGTGAGCGAGTAACAACCGGTAGGGTTTTCTTCCGGCACAAACGGCGGATTAACCGGGATCGGATACTGAACGTTGGTATAAATCGGTGCATCGTAGCCCGCAAGCTGCCAGTTTGACGGCACCAGAACTTTATCTGCATCGGCAAGATCGTTTTCCAGCCATTGTTCGGGTACGGCTTCCGGCCGGCTAAAATAGCTGAAGTGCCACTCCCCGTTCAGGGAAATTACATTGGCAGAATCCTTGTTAAATCTTGCATTTTCACTTTCACGCCAGCTGTTAAAAGGCGGGTGTGCCGCCAGACGGTTGTACTGCGTCGATGACGGTTTTTCCCAGTCACGACGCCCCAGAACGGTGGCGAGTGACGACAGTTTTTCATCCGCTGATAATGTCATAATGATTCCCCTGCAAAATTGTTATGCGCTCACAATAAGATAAACATGCGTAACGGGAACGATTAAGTAAAGCAAGGGAGTACGGGAAAGGGACGCGGATCACAAATTCCGCGTCAGAAAAGCAAAAAAGTGAATCAGCGCGGGCTGAGCTGACGGGCGATACGTAGAAGTTCCTGAGACATCGCTTCCTGTGAAACAGCCGACTCACCGGGTTTCGACGTCGTGTGGCGCTCCACCAGAGAAGTCGGCAATAATAGCGACGATTGCTGCTTATCGCCATGATGATGCAGATGGGCAACCAGCCGGTTGACGCTTTCGTGCCCGAGCAGGCGGAAATCCTGCTTAATGGTGGTCAGCGGCGGGAAGAAAAACGCACTGTCTTCCGTGTCATCGTATCCGATAATAGAAATTTGCTCCGGCACACGCAGGCCAAATTCATGCACCGCACGCAGCACTCCGAGTGCCATCTGATCATTGGCAATCAGGATCGCCGTAGGGCGCACCGGCTGGTTGAGCAGCAATAATGCCTGCTGATAGCCGGAAGCAGCGCTCCAGTCGCCATGTTGTACAGCACAGGGCGTAATCTGGTGCTTTGCCAGCGTACTTAGCCAGCCTTCGTAGCGCAGTCGTGCAGAGATAGATTCCAGCGGGCCGGTCAGCACCGCAATTTTCTGATGCCCCAGCGCCAGAAGATGTTCAACGCCCTGCTCTGCCCCGCAATGCGGATCGAACAGAATTTTAAAGACGTCCGTCTGCGGATCGACATCCAGAAACAGCGCCGGCAAATCGCCACACAGTTGCGCAATCGCACCGGCATCATCATTCGAGAGCGGCACGTTGATCAGCACGCCATCAACCCGCTGCGACATCAGTTCGTTCACCGCCGTGCGGCAGGCCGGAAGGCTCAGATTATCAATCATCGAGATAACGACGTTAAAGCCTAACTGATTGGCGCGGGTTTTCATTGCGGAAGCAATTTGTGACGGCGCATGGAGCGCGAGTTCAGTGGTCGCCAGCCCCAGCGTATAACTTTGTTTCCCGGCCAGCTGCTGGGCAACGCGATTCGGCACGTAGTTCAGCGCCGCCATGGCCTGCTCGACTTTTTCCCGCGTCTTTGCCGAGACGTGCGCCGCCTGATTCAGCACGCGTGATACGGTCTGATAAGAAACACCCGCCTGGCGCGCGACGTCATCGAGGGTGACAGATTTTGGCTTCATGGCTCTCTCTTAGGGGGCGGTCGGAAATACGTAACGGGCTATTGTGTCTGGAAAACGGGCGATAAAAAAGGGGCCGAAGCCCCTTTGACGATTCTCCTTACATTCCGGTAGTCAAGCACCGGAAGGGTAAGGATTACAGTACGTCGATTGCGTTCAGTTCTTTGAATGCCAGTTCCAGGCGAGTCACCATGGAAGACTGTGCAGAACGCAGCCATACGCGCGGGTCATAGAATTTCTTGTTAGGTTTGTCCGCGCCTTCCGGGTTACCCAACTGACCTTGCAGGTAAGCTTCATTTTTCTTGTAGAATTGCAGAATGCCGTCCCAGTTTGCCCATTGTGTGTCGGTATCGATGTTCATTTTGATAACACCGTAGCCTACAGATTCTTTGATTTCTGCTGCAGTAGAACCGGAACCGCCGTGGAATACGAAGTTCAGGCTGTTGTGTGGCAGGTTGTGTTTCTTGCAAACGTATTCCTGAGAATCACGCAGGATCGTTGGAGTCAGTTTAACGTTACCTGGTTTGTACACGCCGTGTACGTTACCGAATGACGCAGCGATAGTGAAACGCGGGCTGATTGCGTTCAGTTTTTCGTATGCGTAATCAACGTCTTGTGGCTGAGTATACAGTGCAGATGCGTCCATATGGCTGTTGTCCACGCCATCTTCTTCACCACCAGTACAACCCAGTTCGATTTCCAGAGTCATATCGAGTTTTGCCATGCGGGCTAAATACTTGCTGCAAATTTCGATGTTTTCTTCCAGAGATTCTTCAGACAGGTCGATCATGTGAGAAGAGAACAGTGGTTTACCGGTTTTCGCAAAGTGAGCTTCACCCGCATCCAGCAGACCGTCGATCCATGGCAGCAGTTTTTTCGCGCAGTGGTCGGTATGCAGGATGACTGGCACGCCGTAATGTTCTGCCATCTGATGTACGTGGTGTGCGCCAGAGATTGCACCCAGGATTGCCGCGCCTTGTGGCACGTCAGTTTTCAGGCCTTTACCTGCGATGAACGCAGCGCCACCGTTAGAGAACTGAACGATAACCGGTGAACGGACTTTCGCAGCAGCTTCGAGAACGGCGTTGATTGAGTCGGTGCCTACGCAGTTAACCGCTGGCAGTGCAAATTTGTTTTCTTTAGCGATAGCGAAAACTTTCTGTACATCATCACCAGTGATAACGCCTGGTTTTACGAAATCAAAAATTTTAGACATAGTTCTTTGTCCTGTATTCTTCGGCCGTAGATGGATTGAATCGGTTTGCTATGTCGCGCGAGTTCCACTGTGCAGCCCCTCGCGCGGCAAAGAAGAACGAGCAGCCTTACTGCTGCTCATTCAGGGTTCATTACTTCTTAGCACGCTCTTCCAGCATCACAACCGCTGGCAGTGCTTTCCCTTCAACGAATTCCAGGAATGCGCCACCGCCAGTGGAGATATAGGAAATTTTGTCAGCGATACCGAACAGGTCGATAGCTGCCAGAGTGTCGCCGCCGCCTGCGATAGAGAATGCTTCGCTGTCAGCAATCGCCTGCGCCACAATTTCGGTCCCTTTACGGAAGTTAGGGAACTCGAACACGCCTACAGGACCATTCCACAGAATGGTTTTAGCGTTTTTAATGATCTCAGCCAGACGGTTTGCAGACTCATCGCCCATGTCGAGAATTTGTTCGTCATCTTTGATGTCTTTAACAGACTTCACGGTAGCAACCGCAGTTTCAGAGAACTCAGTCGCAACGCGAACGTCAGTTGGGACTGGAATGTCGCAGGTTTCCAGCAGTTTGCTTGCGGTACCCACCAGGTCTGCTTCGTACAGAGATTTACCGACGTTATTGCCTTGTGCTGCAACGAAAGTGTTCGCAATACCACCGCCAACGATCAGCTGGTCAGCGATTTTGGACAGGGAATCCAGCACAGTCAGTTTGGTTGAAACTTTAGAGCCACCCACGATAGCAACCATCGGACGAGCCGGGTTACCCAGTGCTTTACCCAGTGCTTCCAGTTCTGCAGACAGCAGCGGACCGGCACACGCGATAGGAGCAAATTTGCCTACGCCGTGGGTAGAAGCTTGCGCGCGGTGCGCAGTACCGAATGCGTCCATCACATAGATGTCACACAGGGCAGCATATTTTTTGGACAGAGCTTCGTCGTCTTTCTTTTCGCCTTTGTTGAAGCGAACATTTTCCAGAACAACCAGCTCGCCTTCGGCAACTTCAACGCCATCCAGATAGTCTTTAGCCAGACGTACAGGAGAAGACAGTTTGTCTTTCAGGTAGTTAACAACTGGTAGCAGAGAAAACTCTTCGTTATATTCGCCTTCAGTCGGACGACCCAGATGCGAGGTAACCATCACGCGTGCGCCTTGTTTCAGGGCAATTTCGATGGTTGGCAAAGAAGCGCGGATACGTGCATCTGAAGTTACTTTGCCATCTTTAACTGGCACGTTCAGATCGGCACGGATCAGTACGCGTTTACCCGCTAAATCCAGATCGCTCATCTTAATAACAGACATGGTGAATCCTCTCGTTGATTCTCTTTAAAGTTGCTTGAAGGCAATTTCGGCCAGAAGGCCGGAACAGCCGTACTAGAAACCGCTCGTGGACATTGCCAATGTTGTATCCAACATTCGGTTGGCAAAACCCCACTCGTTATCGCACCAGACCAGTGTTTTTATTAGGTGCTGTCCACTTACCCGCGTCTGCGTTCCATCTACGATGGCGCTGTGGGGATCATGGTTAAAATCTGTCGAGACTAATGGTAGTTCGGTATAGTCAACTATACCACGAAAAGCGCCTGTTGCGGCCTTTTGCAGCAGCTGGTTCACCTCGTCTACCGTCACAGAACCCTCGACAAACACGCTCAGATCAATGGCTGTGACATTGATGGTTGGCACCCGCACGGAGATCGCTTCAAAGCGATCGCAGAACTTCGGCATGATCCGCGTGATCCCTGCGGCAAGTTTGGTATCGACCGGAATAATGGACTGGCTGGCGGCGCGCGTGCGGCGTAAATCCGCATGATAGGCGTCGATAACCGGCTGATCATTCATTGAAGAATGGATGGTCGTTACCGTGCCGGATTCAATGCCAAAGGCATCGTCGAGCAGCTTAATCACAGGGATAATACAGTTGGTGGTGCAGGACGCATTGGACACAATGCGGTGCTGGCGTTCGAGCAACTCGTGGTTCACACCATAAACCACTGTGGCGTCTAAATCATGACCGCCCGGATGCGCGAACAGAATCTTTTTGGCTCCCGCCGCAAGCTGCGTTTCACCGTCTGCACGGCTGCCGTGAACGCCGGTGCAGTCGAGCACCACGTCAATGCTCAGTTCGCCCCAGGGCAACTGGCTGGCATCAGGCTGATGGAGTAAACGGATGGAGTCATCGCCGACGTAAAGGTTTTCACCTTCCTGGCGGACATCCCAGGCAAAGCGCCCGTGGCTGGAGTCGTACTTGAGCAGATGAGCCATGCCTTCCGGGCTGGCGATTTCATTGATGGCAATGACGGAAATTTCCGCCCGACGCCCGGATTCGTATAACGCGCGCAATACGCTACGGCCAATGCGACCAAAGCCATTAATTGCAATACGTATTGGCATACATCTCCCTGTTACACGGGTGTTACTTAATATCAGTAACACCTATAGTAATGCAGCGTGCGTTTACGGTGAATCACCATCGTCATCTGCCCGCACGTTCAGTGCAGTAGAAAAATTTCAGTTTGCGGCACGTTAACAACCTGGTGACGATGTTAAGCTCAAATAGCCTGACTGAAACGGTTCAGCTGAGAATAAACCAAACTATGAACAAAAGGAATAATTCCCGGAATTTCGACGCGTTAATCGCGCTGATCGCTGAAAAAAACACCAGCAAATTCCGTGTGTTCACAGTGATTTTACTTTTTCATCACCTTTTCGACAGTGATTTTTCGCAAAAACTGACGGAATGAAACAGTTTCGGAATGCAGGAGTGTAGCGGAGAGTGCCGCAAAAGGGTTTGACCTGCGTCATCTCACGCGAAAATCAGAACAGAGCCCGAATTCAGGGCGAAAAAAAAGCACCCGCAGGTGCTTTTTTAAGATGACATCAGGGGCAGATTACTTCAGTAATGCTTGTGCCTGAGCCACAACGTTATCAACCGTGAAGCCGAACTCTTTGAACAGCAGCTCTGCCGGAGCAGATTCGCCGAAGCTGTGCATGCCCACGATAGCGCCGTTCAGGCCAACGTATTTGAACCAGTAATCAGCGATACCCGCTTCAACTGCCACGCGTGCAGAAACGGCTTTCGGCAATACAGATTCACGGTAAGCCGCGTCCTGTTTGTCGAAGGCGTCAGTAGACGGCATGGAAACTACGCGCACTTTGGTGCCGGCTGCAGCCAGTTTGTCTGCGGCTTCAACGGTGATCCCTACTTCAGAACCGGTCGCAATCAAAATCACTTCTGGCGTGCCGTCGCAATCTTTCAGGACATAACCCCCACGTGCCACGTTCGCCAGTTGCTCAGCAGTACGCGGTTGTTGGGTCAGGTTCTGACGGGAGAAGATCAGGGTAACCGGGCCATCGTTACGTTCGATGGCGTATTTCCATGCCACCGCAGATTCGACCTGGTCAGCCGGACGCCATGTGCTCATGTTTGGCGTTACGCGCAGGCTGGCGATTTGCTCAACCGGCTGGTGCGTCGGGCCGTCTTCGCCCAGACCGATAGAGTCATGGGTGTAAACGAACACATTACGGATCTTCATCAGTGCTGCCATACGCACGGCGTTACGTGCGTATTCGACGAACATCAGGAAGGTTGCGGAGTACGGTAGGAAACCACCGTGCAGCGCGATACCGTTGGTGATCGCGGTCATACCGAATTCGCGCACACCGTAATGGATGTAGTTACCCGCCTGATCGTCGCCGATAGACTTAGAACCGGACCACATGGTCAGGTTGCTTGGTGCCAGGTCAGCGGAGCCGCCCAGGAATTCTGGTAACACTTTACCGAAAGCTTCCAGCGCGTTCTGAGACGCTTTACGGCTGGCTATGTTGGCAGGTTTTGCCTGCAACTCTTCGATAAATTTCTGTGCGTCGTTTTCCCAGTTAGCAGGCAATTCGCCGTTGATACGACGTTTGAACTCTTTTGCCAGTTCAGGGTGCGCTTTCGCGTAAGCGGCGAATTTCTCATCCCATGCAGACTCTTTCGCTTTGCCCGCTTCTTTAGCATCCCACTGTGCATAAATGTCTTGCGGGATTTCAAACGCAGCATATTTCCAGCCCAGTGCTTCGCGGGTGGCGGCCACTTCGGCTGCGCCCAGCGCTGCGCCGTGCACATCGTGAGTACCGGCTTTGTTCGGAGAACCGAAACCGATCACGGTTTTGCACATCAGCAGGGAAGGTTTGTCGGTGACTTTGTGCGCTTCTTCGATAGCCGCTTTGATGGAATCAGGGTTGTGACCATCAACGTGACGCACAACGTGCCAGCCGTAAGCTTCGAAACGGGCAGCGGTATCATCGGTGAACCAGCCTTCTACGTGGCCGTCGATAGAGATGCCGTTGTCATCATAAAACGCGGTCAGTTTGCCAAGTTTCATGGTACCGGCCAGAGAACACACTTCGTGAGAAATGCCTTCCATCATGCAGCCGTCGCCCAGGAATGCGTAAGTCTGGTGATCAACGATGTCGTGACCTGGTTTGTTAAACTGCGCGCCCAGTGTACGTTCAGCAATCGCCATACCCACTGCGTTCGCAATGCCCTGACCCAGCGGGCCAGTGGTGGTTTCTACGCCAGGGGTATAACCGTATTCCGGGTGACCCGGAGTTTTGGAATGTAACTGACGGAAGTTCGCCAGTTCGCTGATTGGCAGGTCATAACCTGTGAGGTGCAGCAGACTATAAATCAGCATGGAACCGTGGCCATTGGACAGCACGAAGCGGTCGCGGTCAGCCCAGTTCGGGTTTGACGGGTTATGATTCAGGTAATCACGCCACAAGACTTCGGCAATGTCTGCCATGCCCATAGGGGCGCCAGGGTGGCCGGAATTCGCTTTCTGCACGGCGTCCATACTAAGTGCGCGGATAGCGTTCGCAAGCTCTTTACGAGAGGACATGTTCTACTCCAGGTCGGATTAAAAAAGCAGTCAAGAAAGTCATTTTCTCAGACTCGGCATTAAAACGGCAATCCTTAATCACTCTCGTGATTAAGTTCACAGAATTCGCTTTTAAATCAGTGTGTTTTTTCAGACTTACACTATAGATCGGGCGATCCCAAAAACCTATCTTAACGCTATTCTTACAATCAGGGCCTTTTTCAGGCCGTACTGACTTTTTTATTAACGTTCTCCGGGAACCCAAACTGATGAAATTCCACCCCGTTTTGCTGAGTCTTTGCGCGGCCGCACTGGTCAGCGGTTGTTCAACCATTAACACCGATACCCTGATGCAGTCCGGCGCGCAGGCCTATCAGGCTTATACACTGAGCGACGCCGATGTGAAAACACTGAGCGTCCAGTCCTGCGAAGAAATGGATAAAAAAGCGCAAATTGCACCAGAAAGCAGCGAATATGCGCAACGTCTGAAAAAAATCTCGGCCGCACTTGGGGACAACATCAACGGCACGCCAGCCAACTATAAGGTGTACCTGACGAAAGACGTCAACGCCTGGGCGATGGCGAATGGCTGTATCCGCGTGTACAGCGGCCTGATGGATATGATGAACGACAACGAGGTCGAAGGCGTACTCGGCCACGAAATGGGCCACGTCGCACTGGGACACACCCGCAAAGCGATGCAGGTTGCATACAGCGCCACAGCAGCGCGAACGGCGGTGGCGTCACTGGGCGGCGTCAGCACCACGCTTTCGCAATCGCAGCTGGCCGATCTCGGTGAGAAATACGTTAACGCGCAGTTCTCGCAGAAACAGGAATCCGAAGCCGACGATTACTCGTTCGATCTGCTGAAGAAACGCGGAATAGATCCGACCGGGCTGGCGACCAGTTTTGAAAAACTGGCAAAACTGGATCAGGGAAGCAGCATTGGCTGGTTTGACGATCACCCGTCGTCCGAAGCGCGTGCCAAACATATCCGCGATCGCATAGCTGCCGGTAATTAATTCCTTCATACAGATGCGCCCGCTAAAGGGCGCATCTTTTATTATCGGTATAAGTGAAGCTTCCTAATTTTATTAAAAATCCATTTTTCAGAACTAAATATCGCACAAATTCTGAAAATAACCTTCCATGAAGACTTTTCCTCGCTAAGTAAAAACGTTTGGTTATTCTTCCTGCGTTTTTTATTTAATTTAACTATCAAAGGAAGATGGATTATGAATTTTCGCATAACTGCAATTGCGTTAGGGATCACCGTATTATTAAGCGGTTGTCAGAATGGCGCACTCAATACAGACGCATTAATGAAATCCGGCTCAGATGCTTACAAAGCGGCCACGCTGACCGATCAGGATGTCATCAATATGACGGAAGGTTCCTGTAAAGCGCTGGATGCCGAATCTAAAATTGCTTCATCAAAAAGCAAATACTCAAAACGCCTGAATAAAATTGCCAAAAACCTCGGTAACGACATCAATGGCAGACCGGCTAACTATAAAGTCTATCTCACCAGCGACGTCAACGCATGGGCGATGGCTAACGGCTGTATCCGCGTCTACAGCGGACTGATGGACATGATGACCGACGATGAAGTCGAAGGCGTTCTGGGCCACGAAATGGGCCACGTCGCACTGGGCCACAGCAAAAAAGCCATGCAGGTGGCGTACAGCGCTTCCGCCGCGCACAGTGCCGCAGGCGCGGCCGGTGGCATTGCCGGGCAACTTTCCAGTACGCAGTTGGCCGATTTGGGTGAAGAGCTGGTTAATGCACAGTTCTCGCAGAAACAGGAATCCGACGCGGACGATTATTCCTACGACCTGCTGAAAAAACGCGGCCTTCCGACCAAAGGGCTGGTCACTGCCTTTGAGAAACTGGCAAAAATGAGCGGTGGCAGTGAGAAAAGTTTATTCAGCTCTCACCCGCCTTCTCAGGAGCGCGCAGATAATATTAAAAAACGTATCGCCGAAGATAAATAATCGCGAAATAAATTCGTTATTTATATTCCCAAAAATAGAACATTCATAACCTAAATAATAAAGGCACCCGAAGGTGCCTTTATTTTATCTGTCATTCAGGGCTGAAAACCGGCGGCCCTTATTCGTCTTCTTCCAGATACGTATAACCGTATAAACCGGATTCAAACTCTTCCACAAACTGCGCCTGCAGTTCCGCATCCAGATCGGTTTCTTTTACCTGATCGCGGAAACGGGTCAGCAACACATTCGGGTCAAGCTGCACGTATTCGAGCATATCGGCCACGGTGTCGCCTTCGTCCGACTGCTGCACTTCAATGCTGCCGTCAGGGAACACAAACACATCGACTGCCGCGGTATCGCCGAACAGGTTGTGCATGTTGCCGAGAATTTCCTGATACGCGCCCACCATGAAGAAGCCCAGCACCGGCGGGTTCTCAGGATCATACGGAGGCATTGGCATCGTGGTCGCCACGCCGTCACCGTCGATATAGTGATCGATAGAGCCGTCAGAATCACAGGTAATATCCAGCAATACAGCGCGTCCAACCGGCGGTTTGTCAAGCCCTTCCAGCGGCAGAACCGGGAACAGCTGATCGATACCCCACGCATCCGGCATGGACTGGAACAGTGAGAAGTTTACGTACAGCTTATCGGCCATACGCTCCTGCAGTTCGTCGATGATCGGGCGGTGCGCGCGGTTGCTTGGATCCAGCTGATCCTGGATTTTATTACAGATATTCAGGTAAATATCTTCCGCCCAGGCACGCTGAGTCAGATCCAGAATACCGTGTGCATAGGCTGAATGGACGTCGTGCAGATCCATCTGGCTGTCGTGCAGCCATTCGCGCAGTGAGCGGCGGTTTTCCGGATCGTGCATTTCATTCCAGGTATCCCACATGCTGCCAAGCGCACGGGGTGCATCATCTTCCGGCGCAACCGGCTCTTTGAATTCGTTGCGTTCAACGCCAATCACGTTGGAAACCAGCACGGTGTGGTGAGCCGTGACAGCGCGACCTGATTCCGTGATCACCGTCGGGTGCGGAAGACCGTGCTCATTACAAGCATCACCAATGCCCCAGATGACGTTGTTGGCGTATTCGTTCAGGCCGTAGTTCACGGAGCAATCGGACTGGGAACGCGTTCCTTCGTAATCCACGCCCAGACCACCGCCCACGTCGAAGCACTGAATATTGACGCCCAGTTTGTGCAGCTCAACGTAGAAACGCGCAGATTCACGCACACCGGTTGAGATGTCACGGATATTCGCCAGCTGTGACCCGAGGTGGAAATGCAGAAGTTGCAGGCTTTCCAGACGCCCTGCTTCACGCAGCATTTCGACCAGTTGCAGAACCTGAGAAGCCGCCAGACCAAACTTGGACTTTTCGCCGCCGCTGGACTGCCATTTGCCGGAACCCTGCGAAGACAGACGCGCACGCACGCCCAGACGCGGGATGACGTTCAGACGTTCAGCTTCTTCCAGCACCAGTTTAATCTCGGTCATTTTCTCGATAACCAGATAAACCTTGTGACCGAGTTTCTCACCGATCAGCGCCAGACGAATGTATTCGCGGTCTTTATAACCGTTGCAGACGATCACGGAACGGGTCATTCCGGCGTGAGCCAGAACCGCCATCAGTTCCGCTTTTGAACCGGCTTCAAGGCCCAAAGGTTCGCCGGACTCGACCAGAGATTCAATCACGCGGCGATGCTGGTTAACCTTGATCGGATAAACCAGGAAATAATCACCCTCATAACCGAACGATTCACGCGCACGTTTGAACGCGGCGTTAATCGAACGCAGACGGTGTTGAAGAATTTGTGGGAAACAGAACAACGCAGGCAGACGCTGACCGTCCTGTTCGCGCATGTCTTTTACCAGTTGCGCCAGATCGACACGGGCAGAAGGCTCGTCTGGATCCGGGCAAACACTGATGTGGCCCAGTTCATTGACGTCAAAATAGTTGTTACCCCAATAGGCAACGTTGTAAGTGCGCAGCATTTTGCTGGCATCACGATCGTTCACGGCAACCTCCTGCATGGAGCGCAAAGAAACAGTATCGCCCGGTTGTGACGGACGGTGGGACTGGATGTCATCAGACATAGGTAAATCCTCTTTCTATACTGACAACATGGCCAGCCACTATCGCAGTAACAACAGGTGAGAACAACCCGCAAGGCTGGCTTTCAGACAGGATAAAACCCTGCGAGCCACAGCCATGGGACTGTTTTTCACTCATATCATTGTAAAACACGTTTTTAGACTCCGTGTAACGAGTCGGAAGAAATCAGGGGAAATTACCCCGGAGGTCGCAGGCTACATCAGTTATATGTCGGGAATGCGATGTTCAGAAACCCGGTTTTACTGAGTAGCGTACAGATGTCGGCGACTGACCTGTCTGTAGTCAGGCTGTCTGTAACATCGCAGAGTGGGCAGACATTTCTCTGAAAGAAGGTCCGCTGAAAGAAGTGCTGCAAGGCGCATTAAAGGCTGCAGGGGATGCTGTTGAAATGTAACAACCGGTAAAAAGTGGGTCATTAACCTAACCACCTCCACACGTGCCACGCATCACCCGCGGGCATTCGAGCTGAGAAAACAGTAATCACTGGAATACGCTGGGATCTACAGTCTCTATAAATATGTACAGCGCGCGCCGTTTATACCGGCAACCTGCTGAAATTGCAAAATGAAAATGACGTCAGGATTGTTTCTATGCGTGAATATCACTGCAAACCCGCACAATAACCCCATGTTCGTCACAAAAATGACTGGCTTTCAGCACGGGTGCTATCCTAAAATAGCCGTCCAGATGTTAATCCGTCCGTAGCAATTTTAGGGATTAATGCGCAAACTGCTTTAAGGCTTTGCCTAATGGGGACATGCAGGACGCATTGTGACAATGACGAGCTGTGCTCCTCATCTGCCCGTCTCCCCGGTGCTATGCAGTGATATCTAACCCGTCGTATGTAAGGTAAAGAACATAATGGCTAAACACCTCTTCACGTCCGAATCTGTTTCAGAAGGACATCCAGATAAAATTGCAGACCAGATTTCTGACGCAGTACTGGACGCAATTTTAGAGCAAGACCCGAAAGCACGTGTTGCATGTGAAACTTATGTCAAAACCGGCATGGTCCTGGTTGGTGGTGAAATCACCACCAGCGCATGGGTAGACGTTGAAGAAATCACGCGTCAGACCGTTCGCGAAATTGGCTATATCCATTCTGACATGGGTTTCGATGCCAACTCTTGTGCCGTTCTGAGCGCTATTGGTAAGCAATCTCCGGACATCAATCAGGGCGTTGACCGTACTGACCCGCTGGAACAAGGCGCGGGCGACCAGGGTCTGATGTTTGGTTATGCCACCAACGAAACCAGCGTTCTGATGCCAGCGCCGATCACTTACGCACACCGTCTGGTGCAGCGTCAGGCTGAAGTTCGTAAATCAGGCACCCTGCCATGGCTACGTCCTGATGCGAAAAGCCAGGTCACTTTCCAGTATGACGAAGGCAAAATCGTCGGCATCGATGCCGTTGTGCTGTCCACTCAGCACGCTGAAGACATTGCGCTGAAAGATTTGCAGGAAGCGGTGATGGAAGAAATCATCAAACCTGTACTGCCAGCAGAATGGCTGAACGCCAGCACCAAATACCACATCAACCCGACTGGCCGTTTCGTCATCGGTGGCCCGATGGGCGACTGCGGTCTGACCGGACGTAAAATCATCGTTGATACCTACGGCGGCATGGCCCGTCACGGCGGCGGTGCGTTCTCAGGTAAAGATCCGTCTAAAGTTGACCGTTCTGCCGCTTACGCTGCACGTTATGTGGCGAAAAACATCGTGGCAGCCGGTCTGGCTGACCGTTGTGAAATCCAGGTGTCTTACGCCATCGGCGTGGCTGAACCGACTTCCATCATGGTGGAAACCTTCGGCACCGGTAAAGTTTCTAACGAACAACTGACCCTGCTGGTTCGCGAGTTCTTTGACCTGCGTCCATATGGCCTGATTCAGATGATGGATCTGCTGCACCCGATCTACAAAGAAACCGCTGCATACGGTCACTTTGGTCGCGAACATTTCCCGTGGGAAAAAACCGACAAAGCGGCTCAACTGCGCGAAGCTGCCGGCCTGAAATAAGCTTTTCAGACTGTTCTGCACTGAAACCCTGCCCTTGCGGCGGGGTTTTTTATTGCCTGTTTTTAGAGGATTAGCGCGGAATGAATAGGGATGGTATCTGATTTTTAAATACCAGTGAAAACGGTTACAGATAATAACTTGTTATAAATTAATAGATTATTTTAATGATTGAAATTGTGTCACATAATTTTGATTGATATAAATCAATTTATGGGCTATTACTCTGCATTAAAGCCCCTTCCCTGCTGCATATCTCCTTGAAACCCTTACCGAACAACATTCCCGATGACACCTATAAGTGTAAACGATTACAACACTGTGACCGGGTTCACGTTAAGCTGTGTACAGGGTAAATAACATAACAGCCTAAGCATTATTACAAACTCAAAACGATTGCATTATTTTGGAGACCGGATGAACAACTCAACTTCGACCAAAGGAAAACGCTCGAACAAAAGCGTCACTTTCTTTGTGTGTTTTCTCGCTGCACTGGCCGGACTGTTGTTCGGTTTAGATATCGGCGTCATCGCTGGTGCCCTTCCATTTATCAGCCATGATTTTCAAATCACCAGCCACCAGCAGGAATGGGTGGTCAGCTCCATGATGTTTGGTGCCGCTGTCGGTGCTGTTGGCAGTGGCTGGATGAACTTCCGTATTGGCCGTAAGTACAGCCTGATGATTGGCGCGATCCTCTTCGTTGCCGGTTCCCTGTGCTCCGCCTTCGCGCCAAATACAGAAATCCTGATTATTGCCCGTGTCCTGCTAGGCCTGGCAGTCGGCGTAGCCTCCTACACTGCGCCAATCTACCTGTCAGAAATTGCACCGGAAAAAATCCGCGGCAGCATGATTTCCATGTACCAGCTGATGATCACCATCGGTATTCTGGCGGCGTACCTGTCTGATACCGCATTCAGCTACACCGGCGCATGGCGCTGGATGCTGGGCGTTATTACCATCCCCGCCCTGTTACTGCTGATTGGCGTGTTTTTCCTGCCGGACAGCCCGCGCTGGCTGGCCGCACGCGGTGACGATGGGAAAGCCCGCCGTGTTCTGGAAAAACTGCGTGATTCCAGCGAACAGGCAAAACGTGAGCTGGACGAAATCCGTGAAAGCCTGAAAGTAAAACAAAGCGGCTGGGGTCTGTTCACTAACAACAAAAACTTCCGTCGTGCGGTTTATCTCGGCATCCTGTTGCAGGTCATGCAACAGTTCACGGGCATGAACGTCATCATGTATTATGCACCGAAAATCTTCGGTATCGCCGGTTTCGCCAGCACCTCTCAGCAAATGTGGGGCACGGTCATTGTCGGTCTTGTGAACGTTCTGGCGACCTTCATTGCCATCGGTCTGGTTGACCGCTGGGGCCGTAAACCTACGCTGAAACTGGGCTTCCTCGTTATGGCCATTGGTATGGGTGTACTCGGAACGATGCTGCACATCGGCGTGGAATCCGATGCCGCGAAATACTTTTCTATCGCGATGCTGCTGATGTTCATCGTTGGTTTTGCGATGAGTGCGGGTCCGCTGATTTGGGTTCTGTGTTCTGAAATCCAGCCGCTGAAAGGCCGTGACTTCGGTATCACCGTTTCCACCACAACCAACTGGATTGCCAACATGATCGTCGGCGCAACCTTCCTGACCATGCTCGACAGCCTCGGCAACGCCAACACCTTCTGGGTGTACGCCGCGCTGAACGTCGTGTTCATCTTTATCACCATTGCGCTGATCCCAGAGACCAAAAACGTTTCTCTGGAACACATCGAACGCAACCTGATGAAAGGTGAAGCACTGCGCGACATCGGTAAGTAAGCACGCCATTCCTCCCCTGCAAAGGGGAGGAATTCAATATTGCATCTCACTTCCCACAGATTTATCCTTCGCCTGATGAAAACTTCACGCCTTCCCATCGCCCTGCAACAAGCCGTCATGCGCTGCCTGCGGGAAAAACTCCAGATGGCAAATCAGTTTTTTGGCACCGATTACGCGGAGCCGGAAATCACGTATCAGCAACGCGGCACCAGCGCGGGCAGCGCGTACCTCCAGCACTGGCAAATCCGTCTTAACTCCGTCTTGCTGATGGAAAACCAGCAACCTTTTATTGATGAAGTGGTTCCGCACGAGCTGGCACATTTGCTGGTTTACCGGCGTTTCGGGCGGGCACCGGCTCCGCACGGTAAAGAATGGCGCTGGATGATGGAGCACGTGCTGGGCGTTTCGGCCAGCCGGACGCACAAGTTCGAAGTCGCCTCCGTGCAAAGTAAAACGTACCCGTATCTGTGCGCCTGCCGTGACCATCAGCTGACGGTTCGCCGCCACAATAAGGTAATGCGTAAAGAGTCGGAATACCGCTGCCGGCATTGCGGCGAGCTGTTACGTTTTAACGCTAAAGGCACCTCTAACTGCTGATTTTTCAATCACTAAATAGCTATATTGTCTGATTGTCACACCGCTTCGCATCCGTTACCCTTGCGACCTTTTACACTCGGGCTATTCGGAAACATGTTTCGTAAAACACTTTTATCCTTTCTGTTTATCGGTGCTCTGGCACCGCTGAGCGCTTTCAGCCAGTCTGGCAACGCCATCAATAATTTCACTCAGGCCAAAGCGGCAGCGGTCAAAATCAATCAGGGCGCGCCGACGTTCTACTGCGGCTGTGACATTAGCTGGCAGGGGAAAAAAGGGACACCGGATCTGAAATCCTGCGGCTATGAAGTCCGCAAAAGCGAGCAACGCGCCAACCGTATTGAATGGGAACACGTTGTGCCCGCCTGGCAGTTTGGCCACCAGATGCAATGCTGGCAGGACGGCGGACGTAAAAACTGTGCGAAAAGCGCCGACTATCGCCAGATAGAAACGGATTTGCACAACCTTGAACCGGCTATTGGCGAAGTGAACGGCGACCGCAACAACTTCATGTACAGCCAGTGGAACGGCGGTGAAGGCCAGTACGGCAAATGCGGGATGAAAATCGACTTCAAAGCCAAAGCCGCCGAACCGCCAGCCCGTGCGCGCGGCGCCATCGCCCGCACCTATTTCTACATGCGCGACCAGTACAAACTGAATCTGTCACGCCAGCAAACTCAGCTGTTTACCGCCTGGGATCGGCAGTATCCGGTCACTGCCTGGGAATGCGAACGCGACAACCGCATTGCGAATGTGCAGGGAAATCATAATCCGTACGTTCAGCAGGCTTGCGCGAAAAGAAAAAGCTAACTTAGTATTAAACTCATCATCAGAGCACATTAGTTCGCGACAATGCGGACTAATGTCGCCAAAATAACCCCTCTCAAGACTTTAAGGACAGCAGCCTCACATGCGCATACCTCGCATTTATCACCCTGAACCGTTAACCGCGCACAGCGAAATTGCGCTCAGTGAAGATGCCGCGAATCACGTCGGGCGCGTTCTGCGCATGCAGCCTGGTCAGGTCATTCAGCTTTTTGACGGCAGTAATCAGATCTTCGACGCCAGCATTACGCAGGTGGATAAGAAGAACGTGCGCGTCAGCCTGGGCGAAGGCGTGCTGTCAGACAATGAATCGCCACTGAATCTGCATCTCGGCCAGGTGATTTCACGCGGCGAGAAGATGGAATTCACCATCCAGAAATCCATCGAGCTGGGCGTGAATACTATTACGCCACTGTTTTCCGAACGCTGTGGCGTGAAACTGGACGGTGAGCGTCTGGAAAAGAAATTGCAGCAGTGGCAGAAAATCGCCATTGCAGCCTGCGAGCAGTGTGGCCGAAACCGCATTCCGGAAATTCGTCCGGTCATGCACCTAGAAGCCTGGTGCGCCGAGCAGGACGACAGCCTGAAGCTGAACCTGCATCCGCGCGCCAGCCACAGCATCAATACCCTGCCGCTGCCGGTGAATCATGTTCGCCTGCTGATCGGCCCGGAAGGCGGTTTATCCGCCGACGAAATTGCAATGACCTCCGGTTACGGATTTACTGATATCCTGCTGGGACCCCGTGTTCTGCGTACAGAAACTACAGCACTCACCGCGATAACGGCCTTACAGGTTCGTTTCGGCGATCTGGGTTAAGAGGAGACCAAATGATCAAGCTTGGCATCGTGATGGACCCGATTTCTTCCATCAACATCAAAAAAGACACCAGTTTCGCCATGTTGCTCGAAGCACAGAGTCGTGGCTACGAGCTGCATTACATGGAAATGAATTCCCTGTATCTGCGCGGCGGCGAAGGCCGTGCGACCACCAAAAAGCTCAGCGTGAAGCAAGATTACGATGGCTGGTATGAATTCGGCACCGAACAGGATATCGCCCTGCAAGAGCTCGACGTGATCCTGATGCGTAAAGATCCGCCGTTCGATACCGAATTTATTTATGCCACTTACATCCTTGAACGCGCCGAAGAAAAAGGCACGCTGATCGTCAACAAACCGCAAAGCCTGCGCGACTGTAACGAAAAGCTGTTCACCGCCTGGTTCCCGGAACTGACGCCGGACACGCTGGTAACTCGTAACGCGGCGCAGCTGAAAGCGTTCCATAAAGAACATACCGATGTGATCCTCAAGCCGCTCGACGGCATGGGCGGCGCATCAATCTTCCGCCTGAAACCGGAAGACGCGAACGTTTCCGTTGTCATCGAAACGCTGACCGAGCACGGCAGCCGTTTCTGTATGGCGCAGAACTATCTGCCTGCTATTAAAGACGGCGACAAACGCGTTCTGGTTGTTGACGGCGAGCCGGTGCCTTACTGCCTGGCGCGTATTCCTGCACAAGGCGAAACCCGCGGCAATCTGGCTGCAGGTGGTCGCGGTGAAGCACGTCCGCTGAGCGAAAGCGACTGGGCGATTGCCCGCACCGTGGCACCAATCCTTAAGCAAAAAGGCCTGATTTTTGTCGGTCTGGATATCATCGGCGATCGCCTGACCGAAATTAACGTCACCAGCCCGACCTGTGCGCGTGAAATTGAAGCAGCATTCCCGATTTCCATCACCGGTATGCTGATGGACGCTATCGAAAAACGTCTGGCTGCACGCTAATCACGCAATACCGTCATTAACGGGTTATCCGCTCTGCCGGATAGCCCGCTTTTTTTGATGACGCTGCCGTAATAAACTGGCTTGTCTGATTTTGTTTCTATTTTGAGGTTAAACATCCTACTTACCATGAATCTACAACATCACTTTCTTATTGCGATGCCCGGACTGGACGAACCCCAGTTCAAACGTTCGGTCGTGTATATCTGCGAACATAATGAAGACGGCGCAATGGGTCTGGTGATTAATAAACTGGTCGAAGATTTCACCGTCGAAAATGTGCTCGATAAACTCGATATCAGCCCTGAGCCACGCGATCCGGCGATCCGCCTCGACCGTCCGGTCTTTTCCGGCGGCCCTCTGGCAGACGATCGTGGTTTTATTTTGCATACACCGCGTGAAGGTTTTGGTTCCAGTATCCGGATTTCAGACTGCACCATGATCACCACGTCCAAAGACGTTCTCGAAACGCTGGGCACGCCTGACCAGCCGAAAAATGTGCTGGTGGCGCTCGGGTATGCGGCCTGGGAACAGGGGCAGCTGGAGCAGGAATTGCTGGAAAACTCATGGCTGACCATTGAAGCGAGCAGCGACATTCTGTTCCACACTCCGATTGCAGACCGCTGGCGTGAAGCCGCGAAAATGATCGGCGTGGATGTCAGCCAGCTTGCTACCCACGCAGGGCACGCATAATGGGTAACCGCACAGTCTTCGCCTTCGACTTCGGCACCAAAAGCATCGGTCTGGCGATCGGCCAGGAAGTCACCGGCACGGCGCGCCCGCTGACGTCGTTTAAAGCACAGGACGGCACGCCGGACTGGCAGAAGATCGAAAAGCTGCTGAAAGAATGGCTTCCGGATCTGGTTGTGGTTGGCCTGCCGCTGAACATGGATGGCACAGAACAGCCGCTGACGGCGCGTGCGCGTAAGTTTGCCAACCGTCTGCATGGCCGTTTTGGCGTTCAGGTGGAGCTGCATGATGAACGTCTGAGCACCGTTGAAGCCCGCGCGGATTTGTTTGACCGTGGCGGTTTTCGCGCACTGGATAAAGGCAGCGTGGACGCGGCTTCGGCGGTCATCATTCTGGAAAGCTGGTTCGAGAAACAATGGAGTCAGTCCTGATCCGCAGCCAGTAGCCCGGCGCTTTGCCGCTGATGGCGGCTCTGCGCAAATGTCTGCATTCCGGCCAGTGCACCGGTTTGCAGCACATCCGCCAGCTGATGTGTTTTCCCCTCGCGGATCAGATTGCACACACCCGGCGTTGATGTCAGCACTTCAAACAATGCCACCCTTCCGCCCTGCTGTTCCTCCGTCGCTTTCGTTACCGTCAGCTTTTGAGCAATCACCGCCCGCAAACTGCCTGCCAGCTGCGCCCGGACAAATGCCTTTTCTTCTGCGGGAAAAACATCGACCAGCCGGTCAATCGCCTGCGTGGCATTGCGCGTATGCAAGGTTGCCAGCACCAGATGCCCGGTTTCTGCCGCGGTCAGCGCCAGTCGGATACTTTCGGTATCACGCAGTTCACCCAGCAGCAACACATCCGGATCCTCACGCAGAGCACCGCGCACGGCCTCAGAGAAAGAGCGCGTATGCTGCCCCAGTTCACGCTGCTGGATCAGACAACTACGGCTGGTATGAATCAGCTCAATAGGATCCTCAAGCGTAATGATGTGACGCGCCGTATGCCGGTTGAGATGATCAATCAGCGCCGCCAGCGTGGTGGATTTCCCGCTGCCGGTCGCACCGGTGACCAGAATCAAACCATCTTCCTGCATGATCAGTTGCTGTAAAATATCCGGCGCACGAAGTGAGGCCAGGTCCGGGCACTGCACCGGAATGGGCCGCAGCGCTGCGGAAAGCCCGTACCATTGCTGAAAAATGTTGAGCCGCATCCGCACACCCGCGCCCAGCGTCAGCGCTTTATCCACCTGTCCTGCCTGATGCAAACAGGCGAGTTGCGCGGTATCCAGCCACTTCTGGCTGAGGGCCTGCATCACCGACGCCTTCACAACCGGCAGGTCTTCGCAGCGGCATAATTCGCCATCAATGCGTAACATTGGCGGATAGCCGGTACAAAGGTGCAGATCTGAGGCATTTTGCTTTACACTACGCCCCACTAATCCATCAATATCCATGTTGAAATCCTCCCGAGTCCTTATGAGCCTGAGTCAGCAAAACGCTATTGAGCAGAACTTACAGAATGTCCGCGAGAAAATCGCAGCCGCTGCACAGCTTTGCGGCAGGTCTCCAGAAGAAGTTACTTTGCTTGCAGTCAGCAAAACAAAACCTGCGAGCGCTGTCGAAGAAGCTATCGCTGCCGGACAGTTTGCCTTCGGTGAAAACTACGTGCAGGAAGGCGTGGATAAAATTGCCCACTTTGCCGGGCATCTGCCTGTGCTCACCTGGCATTTCATCGGGCCATTACAATCAAACAAAAGCCGTCTCGTTGCTGAGAATTTCGACTGGTGCCATACGATTGATCGTCTGAAAATTGCCCAACGTCTCAATGAACAACGTCCGGCTGATCTGGCGCCATTGCAGGTTTTGATTCAGGTGAATATCAGCGATGAAGCCAGCAAATCCGGTATTGCGCTGGAAGAAGTTTCGGAGCTGGCGGCGCAAATCATGGCGATGCCTAACCTGAATCTGCGCGGCCTGATGGCAATTCCGGCGGCAGAAACCGATTACACACGCCAGCTGGACGTTTTCAGCCAGATGCGCGACGCTCTGAAGGCATTGCAGGTCATTTGCCCGCAGGCAGATACGCTTTCAATGGGCATGACCGACGATATGCCGGCAGCCATTGCGGCGGGCAGCACCATGGTGCGTATCGGGACGGCGATTTTTGGTGCCCGCGATTACAGCGCCAAACAGTAACCGCTGCGATGCAGTAAACTGTTTTAAATCATCAATAAATGACTTACTTATCCCCTGTTCTGACAGCAAGGAGCACCAATGCAACATCGTAAACTCTGTTTTATCGGCGCCGGTAACATGGCAGGCGCGATTATTGCGGGTCTGGTCGAAAGCGGCTATCCGGCAAATCTGGTCAGCGTTTGTGCCCCTTCCACCACGCACCGCGACGCGCTGGCTGAAAAATATGGCGTGATAAGCAGCAGCGATAACAGCGGCTGCGCAAAAGACGCTGATGTGGTGGTGCTTTCTGTAAAACCTCAAATGATGGCCGATGTATGTAAAACACTGCAAAAAGACGTGGATTTTAGCGGCAAGCTGGTACTGTCGATTGCCGCAGGCGTCAGCGTGGCGCGTTTCTGCGAGCTGCTGGGCGATAATCTGAACATTGTGCGTATTATGCCGAACACGCCGTCTCTGGTCGGAAAAGGCATGAGCGGTTTGTTCGCGCCAGAACAGGTTTCACAGGCTGACCGCGATTACAGCGGCGAGCTGATGACCGCCGTCGGCAAAGTGTGCTGGGTCGATACCGAAGAAGGCATCAACCATATTATTGCTGCCGCGGGCAGTGCACCGGCGTATTTCTTCCTGTTTATGGAAGCGATGCAGGCCGAAGCGCAGCGTCTGGGTTTTAGTGCAGAAGCGGCGCGGATGCTGGTGGAACAGGCTGCAAGCGGGGCGACTGCGCTGGTCGCCGCCAGCCCGGACACGCCATTGTCACAACTTCGTGAGAATGTGACGTCCAAAGGCGGCACGACATTTGAAGCACTGAAAGTTTTCACCGATCGTAAATTACCGGAGATTGTCTCCGAAGCCATGCAGGCCGCCATTACCCGCGCACAGGAAATGGAAAAACAGTTTTAACATACTTAGATAAGGCAATTTATGCTGACCAATTTGTTAGTCATGGTAATTAATACTTACGCAATGATTTTGCTTCTGCGCATCTGGATGCAATGGGCGCGTACCGATTTTTATAATCCGCTATCGCAGTTTGTCGTGAAGGTGACGCAGCCGGTTATCCGTCCGCTTCGCCGAGTGATCCCGCCGCTGGGGCCGATTGACAGCGCGTCATTGCTGATTGCATTTTTGCTGCTGACCCTCAAATACCCGCTGATGGAGTTGATTATCAGCGGCGGGATTTCACTGAGCCTGGTGAATTTGCTGGCAGGTCTGGTTTCGTTGATTAAAACCGCTGGCTCGCTGATTTTCTGGGTGGTGATTATCCGCTCCCTGCTGAGCTGGGTGACTCAGGGCCGTGGGCCGATGGATTATCTGCTGATGCAGTTAACCGAACCGCTGATGGGGCCGATTCGCCGCATCTTACCTGCGCTGGGTGGCATCGATTTTTCAGGCATGATTATCGTGATTATTCTTTATATTCTCGATAATTTCTTCGCGAACTTAAATTACATCGGCACATTATGGCAGTTGCCGTAAATCCGGTGAGCTGGCAATCCGATGCGCTGGTTTTGCGGTTGATTATTCAGCCCAAAGCCAGCCGCGACAGCCTGGTCGGTTTGCATGGCGACGAATTCAAAGTCGCCATCACCGCGCCCCCGGTGGACGGTCAGGCCAACACACATCTGGTGAAATTTCTCGCCAAACAGTTTAAAGTCGCCAAAAGTCAGGTAAGCATTGAAAAGGGCGAGCTGGGCCGCCATAAACAAGTCCGCATTACGAATCCGCAAAATATCCCGACCGAGGTCGCGGTACTGCTCGCTGAATAAACTCATTTCAGATGGTCTTCAGGACGTTATTTTATGCAAAAAGTCGTATTGGCTACCGGCAACGCCGGTAAAGTCCGTGAACTCGCACATCTTCTGGCCGATTTCGGGCTGGACGTCGTCGCGCAAACCGAACTCGGCGTTGAATCCGCTGAAGAAACCGGCCTGACGTTCATTGAGAACGCCATCCTCAAAGCCCGCCACGCGGCGGCAGAAACCGGTTTACCGGCTGTGGCCGATGACTCCGGCCTGGCCGTTGATTTTCTGGGCGGCGCGCCGGGGATTTATTCCGCGCGTTATGCAGGTGTTGATGCCAGCGATCAGCAAAATCTCGACAAACTGCTCGTCGCGTTGAAAAACGTGCCGCAGGGCAAGCGCAGCGCACAATTCCATTGCGTTCTGGTTTACATGCGCCACGCAGAAGACCCGACGCCGCTGGTGTGTCACGGCAGCTGGCCGGGTGAAATTGCCTTTGCAGAAGCCGGTGAAGGCGGTTTTGGTTACGACCCGATTTTCTTCGTTCCGGAACTGGGCAAAACAGCCGCAGAGCTGACGCGTGAAGAAAAAAGTACGGTATCGCACCGTGGTCAGGCGCTGAAACTGCTGCTGGCGGCGATGAAAGAGGCTGTACAGAAGAATGCGTAAGTTGCCGCCGCTGAGTCTCTACATTCATATTCCGTGGTGCGTGCAAAAATGCCCTTACTGCGATTTCAACTCGCATGCGTTAAAGGGTGAAGTGCCGCACGACGACTATGTCGCGCACCTGCTGGCCGATTTGGATGCAGATTTGCATCTGGCCGCTGGCCGAAGCGTAGGGACAATTTTTATCGGCGGCGGAACCCCAAGCCTGCTGAGCAGCGAAGCAATGCAAAACCTGCTCGACGGCGTACGCGCGCGTTTGCCTCTTGATGCAAATGCAGAAATCACCATGGAAGCCAATCCGGGCACCGTCGAAGCAGACCGCTTCAGCGGCTATCAGCGCGCCGGTGTGAACCGCATTTCAATTGGTGTGCAAAGTTTCGATGCGCAAAAACTGGAGCGTCTGGGCCGTATTCACGGGCCGGAAGAAGCAAAACGCGCCGCCCATCTGGCGACCGGCCTGAATTTGCGCAGTTTTAATCTGGATCTGATGCACGGTTTACCGGATCAGACACTCGAAGAAGCGCTGGACGATTTGCGTCAGGCCATCGCACTGAATCCGCCGCATTTATCGTGGTATCAACTGACCATCGAGCCTAATACAATGTACGCCTCACGTCCGCCAACGTTGCCGGATGAAGACGCGCTGTGGGATATCTTTGAGCAAGGCGATCAGCTGCTGACGGCCGCCGGTTATCAGCAATATGAAACGTCTGCCTATGCTAAACCCGGCTATCAGTGCCAGCATAATCTCAACTACTGGCGCTTCGGGGATTATCTCGGCATCGGTTGCGGTGCGCACGGCAAGCTGACACAGCCCGACGGGCAAATCCTGCGCACGGTCAAAACCAAGCATCCGCGTGGTTATATGCAGGGACGTTACATGGACAAACAGCATCCGGTGGAAACAGAAGATTTGCCGTTTGAATTCTTCATGAACCGTTTCCGTCTGCTCGAAGCCGCACCACGCGAAGAGTTTGGGTTGTATACCGGGCTGGATGAATCGGTTATCCGCGCGCAGCTCGATGAAGCCATCAGCAAAGAATATCTGCTGGAAACCGAAACGAACTGGCAGATCACCCGCAAAGGCAAACTGTTCCTGAATTCACTGCTGGAGCTGTTTTTGGGTGAGTAAAGCTGGCGCTACCCTTGACAAATTCAGCCATTGAATCTGCATAGTCAGTATTTGTCGTGGGACTAAATTGGGTATAATATCGCCGCTATTGGAGTGCTGGCTTTCGCGATATTCACGAAAGTAGGATCCAGGGAGATGTAGCGCTAACTGCTTTTCCCAACAAAAAAACCGCTTAATTGCGGTTTTTTTGTTTCTGAATTTTGAGGAACGAAGTTACTGCTTCAAATCCGTCAGCAAGGTTTTATGCTGAGTATCCAGCGCTGTGACGCGTTTACAGACATCGTCACCGAAGGCTTTGAATTCTTTTTCCTGTTTGTTCCACTCTTCCTGCACAGCTTGTTGCAGACCGCCGAGATTGCCCATCATCGCCTGCAGCGGGTTACCGCCGCTTGTGGCTTGTTTCAGGCCCATCTCATTGATGCTGTCCTGCATGACGCCGCCCATGGTTTGTTCCATCAGCTTCTGACCGTTCTGTTTCACCTGTTCCACGGCTTTATGGTGGAAGGTCAGGCCATCAGGGCGATGTTCAAGGATAAGGTTCATCTGCTCTTTAAGCTGCTTGTCGAGGGTCACCAGACGGTTACGCACATTGCTGTCGCTGCCCAGTTTGTTCACGATCACACGATCCACGGCGACGCGGCCTTTTTCCAGATGCGCGGTGGCCCCCTGGTCAATCCACGGTAAATCACGGCGCAGCGAGGCCTGATAATCGATCGCTTCCTGGCGTTGTTTCGCGCTCAGGGTAAGGTTTTTTCCATTGAGAGTCACGTTGCCGTTTGGCGTGATCAGCAAATCACCGCTGTTACCTACAACCTGCACGGTCTGCGGTTTGATGATCACATCATCTTTCGGCTGCACGGCGCACTGATAATCCGCCTGCGCACTCCACGCTGTCAGCGCCAGCAAGGCCGCTACGGATGCTTTAACAAATCCAGTTTTTACTAACATGTACTCTCCCTTAAGACAGCAAACTCAAAAAATTGAACGGCCAATACGTTGCGCCAGTAATTCTAAGGCAGCAATACCTGCCAAAGAGTTCCCCGCCGCATCAAGTTCCGGCGACCAGACAGCGATACACATCTCTCCCGGCACGATAGCAATAATGCCGCCACCGACACCGGACTTGCCCGGCATGCCGACGCGGTAAGCGAATTCACCGGCACCGTCGTACATGCCGCTGGTCACCATCATTGCGTTAATCTGTCGCGCCTGACGGGCATCAATCAGCGGCTGCTCATTGCCCAGCGGATGGCCCTTGTTCGCAAGATAAACGAACGTCCGAGCCAGTTCCTCACAACTCATGCGCAATGCGCAATAGTGGAAATAAGTATGCAGCACAGTGATGACGTCGTTATCGAAATTACCGAAAGATTTCATCAGGTAAGCGATGGCGGCGTTGCGATCGGAATGATCGAATTCAGAACGCGCAACGTGCCGATCGTAGTTGAGATCGGCCGAACCGGCCAGCTGACGCACCACTTCCAGCATTCTTTGCTTGGGCGCAGTCAGACGAGTTTGCAGCATATCGCAAACCACCAAAGCACCGGGGTTAATAAACGGATTGCGCGGTTTCCCCTGTTCCAGCTCAAGCTGAACCAGCGAGTTAAACGGCTGGCCGGAAGGCTCTTTGCCCACGCGTTGCCAGATTTCACTTTCCTGATAGCGGGTCAGCGCCAGTGTCAGGCTGAGCACTTTAGAAATCGACTGGATTGAGAACCGGGTATTGGCATCACCGGCACGAAAGATCTCACCTTTCGTGGTACACACGGCAATCCCCAGATGATCAGGGCTGACTTCTGCCAGCGCGGGAATATAGTCGGCGACTTTGCCACGGCCTATCAGCGGCCTGACCTGCGCAAGAATATCTTCCAGCAAACTGTTATTGAGCTCGGTACCCAACGTCCTTCCTCCAGATGTAACAAAGGTGCCGGAAAGGCACCTTTAAAAGATTCAGTGTTCAACCGCTGGCAGAATCAATCCCACCAGATATCGAACAGGTCTGATACCTCAACGTCTTCCATTTTATGGTCTTCTAACCATTTTTTGACCTGAGCGCGCTGTTCATCAGTGCAGTGACCGATATCCTGACGGCAAACCAGACCTTCCCATTGCAGATAGCCACTGCCGTCAAAGGCCAGTTTGTTTGGCTCGATCACACCGTCAATGAATTTATCCAGTGATTCGTCAATGGTTTCTACCGCGGTACCTTCCGGGAAACGCCATTTTACAGAGAAGCCCAGTTCCTGGAACTCGGCAATGTGTAACTTCTTACGTAAACGACGACTGCGATTTGTAGCCATTATTGCTTCCTCTCAAACATCAGATCCCATACGCCGTGGCCTAAACGCTGGCCACGCATTTCGAACTTGGTTACCGGGCGCGATTCCGGGCGCGGTACATAGTTGTTTTCCTGCGACAGGTTTGCCCAGCTTTCGAGACTGGTCATCACCTCAAGCATGTGTTCTGCATACGGCTCCCAGTCGGTTGCCATATGTAATACGCCACCCACTTTCAACTTCCTGCGCAGTTTCTCAACGAATTCAGGCTGCACGATACGGCGCTTATTATGACGCGCTTTATGCCACGGGTCAGGAAAGAATAGCTGCACCATGTCGAGCGAGCCATCCGGAATCATTTTTTCCAGCACTTCGACCGCATCGTGACACATCACGCGCAGGTTGCTGACGCCCTCTTCGTGCGCGGTCGCCAGACAGGCACCGACGCCCGGTGAGTGGACTTCAATGCCGATAAAATTCTGGTCCGGATTCTGCTGCGCCATAGTGACCAGCGAGGTGCCCATCCCGAAACCGATTTCCAGCACAACAGGTGCGGAGCGACCGAATAAGGTATCAATTGCCAGCGTTTCCGGCTGAAACTCCACGCCCATCACCGGCCAGAAGTTATCCAGCGCAAATTGCTGACCTTTGGTCAGACGGCCCTGACGGCGGACAAAGCTGCGGATACGGCGCATCGCGCGACCGTTCTCATCGAACTCCGGAGAAATGACGTCGTTTTTCATGGTGTTTCCACTCCGTTACGCAAGACGCGGTATTCAGTCACTGCTGTATTTTGGTCATTAACTGTTAAGAATGGCGCATTATCCAAACTTACTCCCGATTAGCAAGGCTTGCGGGCAGGAAATCCGTCAATACAGTGCGGAAAGTTCCGGTTTACAGCCAGACGGGAACTGTGATGTGATCAGCCCCGTCTTTTAACCCTGCCGGACTGTAATTCACCCATGATGGAAGCCCTCACTTTTTCGCCGCTGGTGCTCGACTGGTATCAGCGCTATGGCCGTAAAACGCTGCCATGGCAAATCGCCAAAACGCCTTATAAAGTCTGGCTTTCAGAAGTGATGTTGCAGCAAACGCAGGTCGCGACCGTGATTCCTTATTTCGAACGGTTTATGGAACGCTTCCCAACGGTGTCAGATCTCGCCGCCGCCCCGCTCGATGAAGTGCTGCACCTGTGGACCGGCCTGGGTTATTACGCCCGCGCGCGTAACCTGCATAAAGCGGCGCAAACTATTGCCACTCAGCACAATGGCGTGTTTCCGACCACCTTTGATGAAATTCTCGCGCTGCCGGGCATTGGTCGTTCTACCGCAGGCGCCGTATTGTCGCTGGCGTTAAACCAGCACTATCCCATTTTAGACGGTAACGTGAAGCGCGTGCTGGCCCGGTGCTATGCCGTTGACGGCTGGCCGGGCGAAAAGAAAACTGAAAACCGTTTGTGGAAGATAAGCGAAGACGTCACGCCCGCTGAAGGCGTTGCGCAGTTTAATCAGGCGATGATGGATTTAGGTGCGATGGTCTGCACCCGCAGCAAACCAAAATGCGAACTTTGCCCGGTGAAATCCGGTTGCGAAGCCTACGCACATCACAGTTGGGCAAAATATCCGGGTAAAAAACCCAAGACGACGCTGCCGGAAAAAACGGCCTTTATGCTGATGATCCAGCAGGACGAAAAAGTCTGGCTGGAGCAGCGGCCGCCGGTGGGCCTGTGGGGCGGTTTATTCTGCTTCCCGCAATTTGCGACAGAAGAAGAACTGGCGCGGGGGCTTCAAAAATACGGTGTTACGCAAAATCAGTTGCAGCAGCAGACCGCTTTTCGCCACACTTTCAGCCATTTCCATCTGGATATCGTCCCGATGTGGTTAAATCTGCGAACGACAGCGGGTTGCATGGATGAAGGTGCGGGTCTCTGGTATAACTTAGCGCAACCCCAACAGGTCGGGCTGGCCGCGCCGGTCGAGCGTTTGCTGACCTCTCTGGCAAAACAGGCCGATGGCAAAAAACCGTCCCAACAGAATGATCATAAGGAATTAGCATGAGCAGAACGATTTTTTGTACTTTTCTGAAACGCGACGCCGAAGGACAGGACTTCCAGCTTTATCCGGGTGAGATCGGCAAACGTATTTTCAACGAAATTTCGAAAGAAGCCTGGTCTCAGTGGATGACCAAACAAACCATGCTGATCAATGAAAAGAAACTCAGCATGATGAACCCGGACGACCGCAAACTGCTGGAACAGGAAATGGTTAATTTCCTGTTTGAAGGTCAGGATGTTCATATTGAAGGCTACACCCCGCCTTCAAAATAACGTTCATGAACAGAAATTTAGGCAGGCTCGTGCGTGGCCTGCTTCTTTCACCAGAAATGGTTTTCAGATGAAGAAAATTTTAGCTTTGCTGGTTATCGCACCGATGCTGATTTCCTGCTCCGGCAGTAAAAAAAACCAGTTCGACGAAGCTTTTGTAAAAGACACCAACGGATTCGATATTCTGATGGGCCAGTTCGCTCATAACATCGAAAATATCTGGGGTATGAATGAAGTCCTGATTGCGGGTCCGAAGGACTACGTAAAGTATAGCGATCAGTATTACACCCGCAGCCACATCAACTTTGATGCGGGTACCATCACGATTGAAACCATTTCCGGCACCGATCCGGCCGCGAGCCTGCGTCAGGCGATCGTCAGCACCTTACTGGTGGGCGATGATCCGGGCAATGTTGACCTCTATTCCGACGCCAACGATATCCAGATCAGCCGTGAGCCGATGCTTTACGGGCAGGTTCTCGACAACACCGGGCAGCCTATCCGCTGGGTCGGCCGTGCCAACAGTTTTGCCGATTATCTGGTGCAAAACAAACTGATGCGCCGCCAGTCCGGCATGCATATCATTTATTCCGTCACGATCCAGATGGTGCCCAACCACCTGAATCAGCGTGCGCATAAATATCTGCCGATGATCCGCGAAGCCTCCGCCAAATACGGCGTCGATCAGTCGCTGATCCTGGCGATCATGCAAACCGAATCCGCCTTTAACCCGTATGCGGTCAGTAACGCCGATGCGCTGGGCCTGATGCAGGTTGTGCAGCATTCCGCCGGGGTTGACGTCTTTAAATCCGAAGGCAAGTGGGGCAAACCGAGCCGAAGCTATCTGTTTGATCCGCAGAACAATATCAATACCGGCACCGCGTATCTGGCGATGCTGCAAACGACGTATCTGGGGAACATCAGTAACCCGACGTCGCGCCGTTACGCCGTGATCACGGCCTACAATGGCGGTGCAGGCAGCGTGCTGCGCGTGTTCTCACAGAACAAAACGCAGGCGTTCAACATCATCAACAACATGGCACCGGGCGATGTCTATACCACGCTGACCACCAAACATCCGTCAGCCGAATCGCGCCGCTATCTGTATAAAGTGAACAACACGCAGCGCAGCTATCGTCGCGTAGACTGATGTGATTGCGGTACAAAAAAACGGAGGCCAGCTGGCCTCCGTTCTCATTTCTGCGTGAGCGTAAAAACGTGCAGATTACTCCGCGACGACGTAGCCCATAATGCGCTTCCAGCCGACCGGTTTTTTCTCGATATAAACGCCCTGAAGTTCAGGTGAGAAGCCCGGCAACAGGTTAATCCCTTCTTCCAGCGCCATAAAGTAACGCTGCACAGCGCCGCCCCAAAGCTCGCCCGGCACGACGCACAGAACGCCCGGCGGATACGGCAACGCACCTTCCGCCGCGATACGGCCTTCGGCTTCACCGATCGGCACCAGTTCAATATTGTCGCGAATAAACTCGTTGTGAGCGTCCTGCGCGTTCATCACCACTTTCGGGAAACTCTTCTCGCGGAACATCTCTTTTTGCAGCTCTTTCACATCAAAACTGACGTACAGGTTATGCATTTCCTGGCACAGCTGGCGGATGGTGTAGTTGCGGTATCTGTCTTCGTTTTTACGGTAAACGGTCGGCAACACCTCGCTCAGCGGCGCGTCTTCTTCGATGTACTGCTCGAAGCGAACCAGCTCTTCCACCAGCAACTGCATTTTGGCCGGCGTTTCGGCTGGCGTCAGCAGGAAAAGAATTGAGTTGAGATCGCATTTCTCCGGCACGATGCCGTTCTCACGCAGGTAGTTCGCCAGGATCGTCGCAGGAATACCAAACTCGGTATATTTCCCGCTGGACGCATCAATGCCCGGCGTGGTCAGCAGCAGCTTGCACGGATCAACAAAATACTGTTTTTCCGCGTAACCTGAGAAGGCATGCCAGCGCTCGCCCGGCACAAAATCGAAGAAACGCACATCGTTCGCCATCTCAGCGGTTTCATGATCCTGCCAGCGCTTTCCACCGACCACCGGCGGAACAAACGGCAGAATCATAGCGCACTGATCGAGCAGCATTTTACGGGTTTCGATACCCAGCTTCACACACTCCATCCACATATGTTTACCGCTGCCACCGGCATGAATACGCGCATTAACATCAAGCGCGGCAAAAAGCGGATAAAACGGGCTGGTCGAGGCGTGCATCATGAACGCATTATTGAGCTTCTTATGGCTGCAATGACGCTTCTGGCCTTTGATGTGATTGTCTTTTTTGTGGATCTGCGACGTCTGCGAGAACCCGGCCTGCTGCTTATGCACGGACTGCGTGACGATAATGCCCGGATCGTTTTCGTTGAGTTCCAGCAGCAGCGGCGAGCACTCTTTCATCATCGGGATGAATTGCTCATAACCGACCCATGCAGAATCAAACAGAATGTAGTCGCACAGATGCCCGATTTTATCGACCACCTGACGCGCGTTATACACGGTGCCGTCATACGTGCCGAGCTGGATAATCGCCAGTCGGAACGGACGTTTTTCCGCAGCACGGTGCGGCGCCACTTCTTTGATTTGCTTACGCAGATAGGCTTCATCGAAACAGGCTGCGTCAATGCCGCCGATAAAACCAAACGGGTTGCGCGCGGTTTCAAGATACACCGGCGTCGCGCCCGCCTGAAGCAGTGCGCCGTGGTGGTTAGATTTATGGTTGTTACGGTCGAACAGCACCAGATCGTCGCGGGTCAGCAGCGCGTTAGTCACAACTTTGTTCGCCGCAGAAGTCCCGTTGAGCACAAAATAGGTTTTATCCGCGCTGAAGACTTTCGCCGCATACTTTTGCGCATCCTTCGCCGAGCCTTCGTGGATCAGCAAATCGCCCAGTTTGACGTCGGCGTTGCACATGTCAGAACGGAAAATGTTCGGGCCGTAAAACTCATAGAACTGACGCCCTGCCGGATGGCGACGGAAAAACTCACCGCCCTGATGCCCCGGACAGGCAAAGGTCGCATTCTCCATCTCAACATACTTTTTCAGCGTGTCGAAAAACGGCGGGAACAAAGCTTCTTCATAGCCCTGCGCAGCTGATTCAATCTGCGCGGCATAAAATGCCTGATTGGCATCGGACAGCGTAATCACGCCTTTCAGCGACGGCAAAAACTCCGGCGAAATCTGCTCCGTTCCCTGCACTGCAACAAACGCGGGGATCCCGAATCCCAGCGTTTCTATCTCCGCCAGCCTGCCGTGATTCAGATCCCCGACAGAAATAATGATGGCCGCCACGTCGGCATAATCGGCACGACGCAGATCGACGACCAGGCGGGACGTTTGGAGATAAGGGGCGACAGAAGCGCTTGCTGCAAGTTTTAAGTGTTTCATTCAGACTCTCAAACGGTTAAGTAAGAGGGTGTGCCACAGGGCACGGCAATGAGCTGGTTCTTACGTCTTAAAAGGTATAGTGCGCAGAGTCCAGCCCGACAAATGACGTTGGCTTGAGCGCGGTGACGATTGCGATGAAACGATGCCAGAGGGGCAAAGTGGTAACAAATCGACGTTCAGGCCCGGCCACGTCTGATAGACAACAGTAAAATCAGAGGTGCGCTCTGTTTTTACTAATATCTAACAGCAGGCAAACGGTAGCCTTACCGCATGAAAGGATCTGCAAAAGGAGGAAAACTGAAATCGTGGTGTTTACAGCACCCGGAGATCATCATCAGATTTTTTCTGCACTTATGAAAAGCGCGATGTGATAAACCAGCCATGCCGCAACCCTCTTGAGCTGTCGCGTGAAAACGGGATCAGAGTTGTTTAATAAATCGGCGCAATAATGGCATCTTTTATTCCCCTGTTCAACCCTGAACATTGCGGGAAATTCTTACAGAATGCGACATCACAAAACGCGAAAACTCACCCCATCACGCCCTGCTTTGACGAGCACTTTCCCGGTATCGTAAGTTAAATCGCCAAAATGCGGTAAAAAGCATCAGTCGTGTGATGAACCCCACCGATGTGACAAAAAGCCGTTGACGGCACATGCCCAATACGGTTTAATGCGCCCCGTTGCCCGGATAGCTCAGTCGGTAGAGCAAGGGATTGAAAATCCCTGTGTCCTTGGTTCGATTCCGAGTCCGGGCACCACTATTTAGAAGAACCCGCCTATGGCGGGTTTTTTGCTTTCTGAGCTACGGACTCTCCATCGAACTCGGTTCGATTATTCGTCTCATGCTGAGACTCACCCCTTCGGGGCCAGCGCAAGCGCTGTTCAAAGCTGCTTCGCAGCATTGTCCGAGTCCGGGCACCATATTTAAAGAAACCAGCTTAACGGCTGGTTTTTTGCTTTCTGTCCTTTATTTTCTTTATAGTTACTCAGGGTCTTCCTTCAATTGCCGGTGATATTTCAATGAACGCTGTCTGTTATGTCCTGCTGATGTTGGCGGCCGGTGTCAGTCTCATCTCTCCTTATCCTGTCCCGGTTGGCTTACTGCTGATCAACCTGCTGACATTGCTGATTTACGGTGCCGACAAGCTTGCCGCCCGCAAAAGCTGGCGCAGGATACCGGAAAACACATTACTGCTGTTCGGGTTGCTCGGCGGTTGGGCTGGTGCGCTGGCGGGTCAGCAACTTTTCCGGCATAAAACGCAGAAGCAACCTTTCAGAACGAGATTTATGCTCAGTATCGCTGCCAATATCGCTGCTGTTTTACTGGTACTCTGGCTGGAATACGGACGGTAAAAAGCAGGCGAAAAAAAGCCGGAGAATGTCAGCGCATTCTCCGGCTTTTTTATATATCTCAGAAACAGCAACTGGTGTTATCCGTACAATTTCAGCCGTGCAGCTTTCTTCGCGCAAGCAAGGTCTGCCTGCACCATCTCAATCACCATATCCTGCAAAGAGGTTTCCGGTGCCCAGCCGAGTTTACGGCGTGCTTTGGTCGGATTGGCATTAACCTTACAGGCTTCGGCAGGCCGGATATAACGCGGGTCGACGGCAACAATCACATCCCCAACTTTCAGAGCCGCCGCAACCGGGCTGATGATAGCGGTAATAATCCCCTTCTCTTCCACGCCCTTACCGACAAAGCGCAGCTTGATCCCGAGCTCCAGCGCGGCAAACGTCACAAACTGGCGGACGGTATACTGTACGCCGGTAGCCACCACAAAATCTTCGGGATTATCCTGTTGCAGCATCAGCCACTGCATTTTGACGTAATCCCGGGCATGGCCCCAGTCACGCAGCGCATTCAGATTCCCCAAATGCAGGCATTTCTCCAGCCCTTGCGTAATATTGGCCAGGCTGCGGGTAATTTTACGCGTGACAAAGTTCTCGCTGCGGCGCGGTGATTCATGATTAAAAAGAATGCCGCTGCACGCATATAACCCGAAGGTTTCGCGATAATTCACAATGGTCCAGAAATCAGAAATAGCGGTAGCGTACCAGGAAGGATAAATATTCAGGCTCACCATTTCATTAATCGCGATGCCATTCACCAGACCGCATAACGCCGAAGGCGACGCATGATAATAACGCGTTTTCGTTTCCAGCCCGAGAATACGGATAGCGTCCAGCACCTTCAGCGCACTGAATTCCCCCGTGGAAAACAGATCATCTGCGGAGTCAGAGTTTTCAGAAAACTGACCCGCTCCGCCCAGATTATAAACTTCGTCCGGCCGGATAATAGCAAGCAAATCGCGGGCCGTGCCCGTGCTGATATCAGCATAGGCATAAATATGAACATCAGAGGATTTATCGTGAAAATTACTGCCCGCATTACCGATACTAAGCGGAACGACATTCCCGCCAATCCCGTGAACAGTATATCCCTTCTTTAATAAAAGCTCGGCAAGGTAAGAACCATCCTGCCCGGTTATATGGGTAATCAGTGCGACTTTAGACATATAAGATCCTTTGATTACAATTTAATAAACACATCTGGAATGATGTCCGATTATAATCGTAAGGTTGTTCACCGGAAGGCAGAGAGCGAACCAGAATTAAGATGCAGAAACGGTTTAATAAATGGCATAAGTGAACCGTTAAGAATTAATAGATGACTTTCTTACTTTCATTAAACGCGTGCCACTTTGTTTTAATATAGTCATCCAGTTCACTGTGAAAACGTTCCTCAGAGAACCGCAATGCATTGTTGCGGCAATTCACTGGCAGGAACGATTCCTGAATGGTCTCGAAGTGCAAAACAGCGCGCAGGAGTGAATCTGCCGTCTGCTCCGCAAAGAAAATACCGGTAGGATTTACTTCGCCGTAAGGCCGGATGGACTCCAGCACGCCGCCTTTGCCAAAAGCAATAACCGGCGTACCGCAGGCCTGCGCTTCAACCGGCGTGATGCCAAAATCTTCTTCGGCAGCAAAAACGAACGCCTTCGCACGACGCATATGATCCTGCATGACCTCGTCCGGCTGATACCCTAAAATCTCAATATTCTTACCCGCCTTTGCCTTTATTTTGGCCATCTCAGATCCGTCGCCAATGACCACCAGCTTTTTATCCGGCATCTGGCTGAACGCTTCCACAATAATATCGATACGCTTGTAGGGCACCATACGGGATGCGGTAAAATAGAAGTCGTCTTTATTTTCCTGCAACGTAAAACGGTCCACGCTCACCGGCGGATAAATAACATCTGCATCACGCCCGTAGACTTTTTTAATTCTCCGCGCGATGAAATGTGAATTAGCGATAAAATGGTCCACGCCGTTAGCGGTACGGCAATCCCAGATGCGTATTTTATGCAAAAACCATCGTGCTAATTTACCCTTGAGGCCTTTATCTAAACCAGCTTCCCTGAGGTACTGATGCTGAAAGTCCCAGGCATAACGTATCGGAGAATGGACATAACTGATATGCAGCTGGTCGGGCCCGGTGAGAACCCCTTTTGCTACGGCATGGCTGCTGGAAAGAATAATATTGTGCTTTGTGACATCCAGCTGCTCGATGGCTAACGGCATCAGTGGCAAATATTGCTGATATTTTGTTTTTGCATACGGCAGGCGTTGAATAAAAGATGTCTTAACATCTTTACCGTAAAATTGTTTTCTGGATTTATCAGAGAGAAAATCAACAACCGAATAAAGCTCTGATTCAGGATAAAGTTTTATAAATTCTGCAATAACTTTTTCTGCCCCGGCAAAAGTCACCAACCAGTCAGCGACAATCCCAACACTCACTTCTTGTGACATCATTAAAACCTCATAAATTATTATTTTGGTATGATGGTTAGAAAAAACAAACAAGCATAAAACCGAAAAAATTTAAATAATAAAAGTGAGTAACACGGACTCAGCAGTAAGTGGTTATTACTCACCTGATGGGTATTTATGAAAAATTACATACTGCGGAGAATAGAAAGAATTTTCCTGGTCTGTTCCTGCATCAGTTTTGAATTAGCCCGGGACTCCACATTCAGCCGCACAACCGGTTCCGTATTTGAGCTGCGAAGATTAAACCGCCATTCATCAAACTCAAGGCTGATACCGTCCGTATGATCGACATGAATCGCTTCGCCTTCATAAACTGCCAGCACGCGCGCAATGGATTCTTTCGGGTGATGCAGGAAACTGTTTATTTCACCCGAAGCCGGATAGGCATTAATACGGTCATTAATCAGTTGCCGCAGTGACTTGCCTTTTACATGCAATAATTCCGCGACCAGAAGCCACGGGATCATCCCGCTGTCACAATAATAGAAATCACGGAAGTAATGATGGGCGCTCATCTCACCGCCGTAAACTGCATCTTCCTGTCGCATACGTTCTTTAATAAAAGCATGGCCGGTTTTCGACATTACGGGAATGCCACCGGCACCATTAACAATATCGATCGTATTCCAGCTTAAACGCGGGTCGTGGATAATCCGTGACTGAGGATATTTTTCAAGGAAAGCATCTGCCAGTAACCCGACAATATAATAACCTTCGATGAAATTCCCCAGATCATCAAACAGGAAACACCGGTCAAAATCACCGTCAAACGCAATCCCAATATCGGCGTTGTGTTTGATAATGGCGTCGGTGGTGTCCTGACGACATTCTGGTAATAGCGGATTGGGGATCCCGTTAGGGAAAGTGCCGTCTGGCTGATGGTGTACTTTGATGAACTCAACCGGCGCACCGGCCTGTTTGAAGCGCGCTTCGATGGCATCAATAACATGCCCCGCAGCGCCATTACCCGAGTTAATGACCAGTTTCAGCGGACGGGTAAAATTCTTTAAATCGACATAACTGAGTAATTTGTCGATATAGGCTTCGAGCACCGACGCTTTTTCGTAGGCTCCGCGTTGTGCAGGATCGGCGGGTAAAAAATTGTTCTCTTCTGCCAGACGTTGTATTTCCCCAAGCCCGGTATCACCGCTTATAGGTTTAGATTCTTCACGAACTAATTTCATGCCGTTATAGTTCATCGGATTATGGCTGGCTGTCACCTCTATTCCGCCATCCAGTGCCAGATAAGACGTCGCGAAATAGATTTCCTCAGTCCCGGTCACACCAATATCGACAACATCTGTTCCTGAATCCTGTAAACCATTCGCGAGTGCCAGTTTTAACGCTTCACTGGTTAAACGAACATCCCCGCCTAATACCATCTTTTTTGGTTTTAAATATTCACCGTAAGCCCGACCAATCCGATAAGCGATATCTTCATTAAGTTCAACACCCAGTTCACCGCGAATATCGTAGGCTTTAAAGCAGGTCAATTTATCTGACATAATTCATCCCCAAATTAACAACGACCATAGTGATCTTGCGTACGGACAATATCGTCATCCTCCAGATAGGAGCCTGACTGAATTTCAAGAAGTTCGAGTGGGATCTTGCCGGGGTTCTCCAATCTGTGCTGCGCCCCGATAGGAATGAACGTTGACTGGTTTTCAGTCAGCAGAAAGTTCTCATCATTAATTGTGACTCTGGCCGTTCCTGAAAGAATGACCCAGTGTTCAGAACGATGATGATGCATCTGCAGGGAGAACTGACCGCCCGGTTTAACTGTTATTCGGTTAACGTGATATCTCGGCGTATTAACAACAATATCGTTTCTGCCCCACGGGCGATAAGACTCGCGATGGAAACGATATTCGCGGCGCTGAGCACTCTTTAAATATTCAACGACCTTCTTAACGTCCTGCACCTGGGATTTATCAATAACTAAAACGGCATCCTTGGTATTAACAATAACAAGATTCTCAACGCCAATTGCCGCCACAAGTTTTTCATCGGTATTGATATAACAATTCTCAGCATTATGGGTAAACACGTCGCCGGTAACGGCGTTCCCGGCGGTATTCTTATTATTGACATCCCACAATGCCGCCCAGGAACCAATATCATTCCAGCCCGCATCTAACGGAACCACAATGGCATCAGTCGTTTTTTCCATAACCGCATAATCGACAGATTCATCCGGACAGGCCGAAAATGATTCCTTATCTACGCGGATAAAATTCTGCTGCTCATCAGGCACCAGTGTTTCTATAGCTTTCAGACAAGCTTGCAGAATATCGGGCCTGAATGTAGCCATCTCTTCGAGAAAACGTTTTGCCCGGAACAGAAACATCCCGCTATTCCAGTAATATTCCCCTGTTTCAAGATATTCCAGTGCCGTCGGTAAATTGGGCTTTTCCACAAAACGCTGTACCCGATAAATAGATTCTGTGTTACTGCCCAGCTCCATCCCACGCTGAATATACCCGTACCCAGTTTCAGGGCCGGTCGGCACAATACCGAACGTTACCAGCTTCCCCTGCTCGGCAAACGGAATGGCATTCTGCACCGCCTGATGAAAGGCTTCGGGATTTTCAATCACGTGGTCAGCGGCCAGAACCAGTAATAAGGGGTCGCAGCCTTCATCGATTGCACTGAGCGCCGCCAGCGTAATCGCCGGCGCAGTATTACGCCCCACAGGTTCCAGGATAATATTTTTTGATAACCGGTTAATCTGCCGTAATTGTTCTGCAACAAGGAACCGGTGCTCTTCATTACAAATAACCAAAGGTTCAGAAGCCCCTAAACCCTTTAATCGCGTGACCGTTTCTTGCAACATCGATTGCTCGCCATAAAGACGAAGGAATTGTTTAGGATAAAGTTCACGAGACATTGGCCATAAACGACTGCCGGTTCCACCGGCCATGATTACTGGAAGGATCATGATTACCCTCAACTTATTTATAATTCAACATGAATAAAATCACTTTATAATTAAAATGAATTTATTTATATTTAAGAAGGAAGAATGACGTGTAAAATTAAAAAAAATCCGCCAATTACATTGGGGTTTATTTTATGTTGAGACAGGTATAATGAAATAATCATGAAAAATGTGAACATTACAGTACGTATTTATAAAAATTTAATTACGCTGCGAAAAGCGATACTGCAAGTTTTTTAGCATCAGTTTTTATAACAATATTTTCAAGAAAAATATAGCCTGATATAATTATGGCAATCATAATTACAAACGAAATTTACTATCTTAACTGGGAAGTAATGAACTTATCATCTAAAAGGAGCCTGCGACGGAGATTTGTAGAAACAGTAACATCGCCAGAGGGTGAATAAATATAATTATTGGTCGCATTACTATTTTTTAGAATAATTTTAAACCTGCTGTTAACAGCAGAGATCGATTTTATAATATTGAATTTTGAATAAACTGCCATCACAACATCACAATTGACTCCTTCAATATTATTGAATATGTTTTTTTTCTTACTATTTAATGTTTCAGGCATACTATAAAAAACAGACACGGCAGTTTTAGCATTACCAATATAGATATTCTCAACCAGACAACCAGATGAGTTATTAATGAGAATGCCTTCTGACGTTTCTGTCCAGCCAAGATCGGGAATACGAATGTTTCTTATCGTACAGTCTTCACAAAGATTTGTGGCTATACCACTACCATTCAGGCTGCCCGGAGTCATTGGACTATATTGAACGGCGTTATCAATTATACAACTTGTTGAGTTTGCAATAAACCCAATGGAATAATATGTCCTCTCCAGATCCGGGCTAATAACATATAAATTACGTGCTGAACAATTATGGTTTGAAGGGGTTTCAGGAGGAACATCAGACCCCATCCCAATCAATTGCGTCCAACCACTTCCCCAAATATTATAAGCATGACAATCACGGGCATTGACGAAATTAATCCCATAGCCTCCCCACCCTCTTGCATTTTTTCTTGTGAATCTTGCCTCCAAAAAAACATCATGGATTAATGCATTTTCGGCTTGTAAGAATTGAGGATTATCTCGGAGGTATTCTCTTTGGGATGGGTTTGAAAAATCAAGATTAATAGTCGTGGGGTTTTTCTTGTCTTTATACCAGTTATTAGCAATTTTTTTATTTGCCTCCTGACTGGAACCTATAACAAAACCTCCACGCCCTTTAATAAATATAGGGTCTTCAAAGACTATTCGCGTATTTTTACCATCCCCAAAAACCTCTGTGTTATCAGATAAATACACCGGGAAACTTAATTTATAATAGTTAGCCGTTTTAGGAATATGTATCTTTGCCCCCCCTATCTTGAAAGCATAATCACAGGCGTCTTGAAAAGCTGATGCATCATCGTTTATACCATCACCTCGCGCCCCAAAATCCATGATATTTAATAAGTTTTCCTCAGAAGGTTTCGTAACTGCACAGCAAGAATTATTAACAAAAAAGTATGTTCCCAGCAAACCGATAATTGAATTCTTTAAAAACAATCGTCTTTCAGAATTTATACATTCTTCCAGATATTCATCTTGATTCATCTTTGATTACCCTCATCATGGCTTATGAATGTCTTTTTTGTATAAACTCATCGTGAATAAAAACAATGGCACACTTACCCAAAAAGTTGATACGTCAATGAACACACCAGAGGTTATGTAAGCAATAACCAATGGGAATTTTTCCTTATTGTTTTTATAAACGAATATACACATCGAAAGCAAGAAAGAAAAATAGAGAATCAAGCCAATGACTCCGGTTTCGACTGAAAGTGAAAGAAACATATTATCTGGTATCAAGCCATACTTTTCTGTTGATAAACGATAACCTACACCTAGTAACGGATTATCACCTATCAAGCCTAAAAGCAGCGCCCAGGTCGTGAATCTTCCTGAACTGATATCGTCCTGATTAGCTCCTGAAATCCTTCCCCAAAAAGAGTTAAGGTAATCATTATTCATGCCAAAAATAAAAATTGAAATAATAAATGCAGATATAAACATGAGTGTTACAGGCTTTATCTTGCGTTCCATTCCTAATGCTATAGCAAGATAGACAAATACAGCCACGATGAGACTTCTGGACATCGACAGATAAATATTAATCATAAAACAAAGTAAAATACCGGTAAAAATTAGAACATTTTTTCCAGATTTCTTGAGCTCAATAAATGCAGTGAGCCCCAAAAGAAGAACCAGATTACTATAAGCACTTGAATCCTTTGCAACGCCACCGGCTCTAAATACATAGCCCATTCCAGGATATTTATACCTTTGCGTCGCTGTCAAAGCCTCACTTTGTAGAAAAAAGCCAATACATGCTTCAAGAGTCACTAACACAAAAAGGGCTATAAAAAAATACGCTACTCTTTTCTGCTGGCTATCAGTAACTCCACGGCCGAAAGCTAATATAAGAACACCAGGAACATACATTTCCAGCATTCTAAGGTATCTTAAATATGCAGGTATGTGATCTATCGCCCCTGGATAATAGAGATAACTATATGTGACCCCTAACAACACCCACACAAACCAGATAGAAATAAATAATATAATGTATAAAGAAAGTCCATTTTTTTTCTTTTTCGTTAACAGAAAAAAAAACAAAGATAGCATAGAAAATGGAAATGCAACTTCTAATCCAGATAGGTTCCCCCTTCCAAAGGGTATTAACGTAATGATTGCCATGGCAAGACACGAAAATTGAATTGCAATACTATCTTTATTTACAAGTTGCATTAAAAACCTTCATCATTTTATAAGATCACTATATAAATTTAGTTCAGCAAGATAAGTTTGTTCTGGAGAAAATCGGCTGATTATAAAACTTCTGGCACTGGCTATGACTCTTGCGTGATCATTCTTTACGAGTTGTAGTTTCTCGGAAAGTTGCTCTATATTACCTAACTCATAGAGGTATCCCGTGTGATTATCTTCAATTAATTCAACATTCCCGCCAGAATTCGATGCTAAAATAGGAATTTCATAAAGTTGTGTTTCGAAGATAACTCGCCCTAACGGTTCCCGGTCTGAAGGTACACAAACCAGATTAACATCTTGCAACTGATCACGGACGTCGGAGATAAACCCCGTAAATTCTACACGATCCTGAAGATTATGCTTCTGAGTATATCGCTGTACTTCTTTATAGTAATCTTTATCTTTCTCGGAACTTCTTGGTTCGCCAATAAAACGAAGTTTTACGGAATTGTCGCTCATTAGTGCAAAAGCTTTTAAAACCTCCATCTGATTTTTAACTTCCGTGATTGCACCAATAACGGCTATAACGTAGTTATTATCACCGTCTGTTTTATTTGAACATTCACCCTCTGATTCCCTAAGAAATTTCAGGTCTAACGGGTTGTATATAACCTTAACCTTTGACAGAGAATTTGATACCCTAACGAATGTGCTTTTTACATACTCGGAATTAGCTAAAACTACCGAAGAAAGATTATAAATAATATTATCAACAAAACCATGATCAGATAACTCAATACCGCAACGAGCCCTGAAAACTGTTTTCTTTCCCCGAATTCTGAAGGAAGGCATTGCAAACAAACCATCGTAAAAGGTATTACAATGGACAATCGAGTAATTCTTGCTTTTAATGAATGTTTTGAATATCAGACTTACCCCTCCCAAAATTCGCGAACTCATTGGTTTACTGTCTATATAACAAATTTTAGCTTCGTTGATACCAGACTTTAATAACTCATTCCTATATTGACGATTATCTCTGTCTATCAGGATAGCGAATTCAATTTCATCACCTATCTTTTCTAAAAGTGCTATCAGACTTCGTTGACCACCTGCCACATCATGACAAGTATCAACATATAATATTTTCTTCTTTTTCATATTATTATGCATATAAATCCCTGAATACTTTCCTTACTAACGTTGACCATTTATAATTTTTGACATTTGAAATGCAATTATCAGAAAAAATTTTCAACTGTCCTCTGTCGTTGTAGCAACACGAAATTGCTTGTGATATGTCTTCGACCTTCTCCTTCACGACAAAACCGGTCATACCATGTTTTACAACCTCTTTAATTGCCCCAACATCAGTCGCAATCGAAGGAACACCGTATTTTGCAGCCTCAAGAAAAACCAGTCCGAAACCTTCAATTTTTCGTTCATTTTCTTTAGCTGCTAATATGAAAATATGACTTCGGAGATAAATACGGTCTAATTCTTCATCGCTAATGCCAGAAAGGATATGTATCCTTACGTCCTGCTTATCCGCAAGAGACTTAAGCTGACTTTTAAACTCATCTGTTCCATTGCCTACTATGGTGTAATTTATAGTTTCTCTGACATCTTGTTGTAGAAGCCCAATTGAATTAATAACATGGTCATATCCCTTACGGTCATCCAGGCGACCAACCGATAACAGCTCTAAAGCACTATCGTCAACATTTTCTTTGTAGGTTTCATTACTCAAATTATCAGATTGAGAAACCCCTAAGTAAGTGACTTCCACAGGGATGTTCACAGGAACTTTATGATGTAAGAACAAAATATCTTTCGTATAATTGCTGTTTGTATAGATATTTTTTACACCATGGAAAATATTAATAAATTTAGGAAAAACAGAGGCTTTACCATTCTTAAGATTAAGAACTTCACTCCCATGAAGCATCAAAGAAAAACCAATCGTTTTCTTCCAGGGAAGATAACGATTAACAAAACATAGTGCGATCCAGAATGGCCAGTCAGCGACTAATACCTTGTCGTATTTCGAAAAATCAATCGACATTATTTTATTAATTAGCGCGGGGAAATGCCAATATTTGAACTGCCCACCACCAATTAGATTCAAATTCAAACCATCTGATAATTTATGACCTCGGAGAGAACCATCATAGCTTGGAGCGACCAGCGTAACAGAGAAGTCATCTTTTATTTCCCGAATAACCTCTTCACAATAACGACCAATTCCACCTTTAAATGGATAATATTCATTTGTCAGTATTAATACATTCTTCAACATAACCTCCTGTACTGCTATTTCTTAAAGAACCACTCGAATTACGAGTTAGCACTAAATAGACACAGCTTTCATAAAAATATCCCCCAACATTTTATGAATATTTTTCGGATCCTTGGATGAATATTCATTCATGTACAGTTCGATTTTCTTATTAATGTTATAAGGTTCTAACTCACATCCAGAAATGTGACCAAGAATAAGTGAATGCATTCGCCCTGAAGATACTTTCTTAGATTTTTTCAAAATTTCTATGTATTCGAATGTCGTGGGGACATCAGATAACAGCTCGATGGCACCATTATCATTAATTTTTCTCGACACTATCCGTTCGAAGACTAATTTGTTTAGAACAGCATCCTGGATTGTCGTCGATGCCAGTAATACTTTATTGCCGCCTTCGACTTCTGAAATGACTTTATCAACCCATAATTGTATGTAGTCATCTAATGAAATCTTGACTGACTGAGCGAGCTCTTTGATGTTTTTCAGATATACATAATAAGCAGTTGCACCAATAACGGTAATATTATTTTTATGCTTTTCACTTTCTTCATACAATGCATATGCAATATCAGGTATATAGTTTGCTTTTGCATTAAAAAAAGATTCTAGTTTTCTGATCGAGGCATTGTCACGTACATATATTTCTTTTGTTCGTTTAAATGATTTCCTGAATAACCATTTATCAATGATGCTAAAATGTTCAGCACAACCAACACCTAAAACACATACAGGGATATTCCTATAACTACATAAAAGCGTCCATATATACATCGCTATGGGAAAAGTACCGCCTGTCTGGACAAGTTGCCCTCCTCCAATTATCACCGCATGGAAACTGCCATCAGTAACTTTCTTTATCCGATTTATATTTCTTATTACCCAAACGGTGTATTTAAGAATTTGGTTATTACTGATAAGAAATTTTCTTACATTCCCTTTGATTATGGAAGCACGCGTTTCGTTTTTTATAACCACTGGAGTTTCATTTTTTTTATCAGCATCAAAACCATGATTCACCGGAACAAAACCTGACTGCTCGACAAGATTATTAACCCCAAAATTTATCGCATGGTCACCAATATTATCAGAGCAACTTTCATTTATAATCAGAATACTTTTCATCTTTTTTCCCTCTGGGTTTTCTTGACTTAACTTTCTCTGACAAGATCTTTATCAATTCGACACACGGTCTTATTTTAAAGAATAGACTTGCTATAATATAAACAGGCGCACCAATAATAACCTTGTAAATGATTTCTAATAAATGATTCTGCGAGGAAACAAAATGAAGGACTATTGCCATAAGCAATGTGCAACCAACAATTGGCATAATACGTTTCAATTGGGCTATTGCACCAAAACCAAACCACTTACCCGGGTAGTAAGCGTTTATAAAATAGCAAATAATAGAAACAACTATGTTACCTATAACGATAGTTTGCAGACCATACGAGAATGTTATGAGAAGTGCGCCAACTGTCAGTGGCAGTTTCATTAAATCTACGCGTAAATACACATCCGATCGTCCAATCGCATTCATTATGCTGCAATTCAATGCGCTAATAGGAATAATAATACGTGACAGGGCTATCCATTGAATGACAACAATCGCGCCGGCCCATTTAGCTGATAAGAAATACATAACGAATGGGTCCGCTATATACATTAAACCTACCATTGCAGGTATAATTATAAACGCAGTCCCTTCTATGCTTTTTATATAGATTCTTAATAATCTTTCTTTATCATTCTGCACGGAAGACATCAAAGGGAAAAATACATTTTGTAAAACGTTGAATAAATTCATAGATAGCACGTCGGGGATGTTTCTTCCCTGCGTATAAAACCCAACATCTCTGATTGAAAGAAATCTGCCTATCAATATCGCGTAGCAGTTATCAACCACAGTTCTTACCATGCTTGCTATAAGCAATTTCGAACCAAAATTGAATAACGTTCTCAACGAATGAAAAGAAAATGCAACTGACGGAAACCATCTTATCAACATAAAAGAAAACAGTGAGACAAGTGATGAGAAAATTATCACCTGATAAATTAGCGCATAAATACCATACCCATGATAAGCAAAAAAGACAGCTAAACCTCCACTTATCAGTGCACTAATTAAATTTATTTTAGTCCTGAGCTTAAAATTCAAATTTACAGATACAATAGCGTTCTGCACAACACAAAGTGACTTTATCACAATTGAAATAGCCAGAACCCTTAACACCGTTGTTAATTTATCCTGACTATAGAAATCCGCTACATAAGGAGCGGAAAAATATATTATCAGATACAAGATGATTGCTATGCATAAGTTAAAATAAAAAACAGTAGAATAATCCACCTGTGTTCGATTATTCTTTTGTATTAAAGCCTGAGAAAACCCGCCATTAATTATAATATCTGATAGTAATATGAATACCGTTATCATACCTATCAGCCCGAAATCCTCTGGAGAAACCAACCTAGCCAGAATGATAGTTACTACAAACTGAACACCTTGCACTGAAAACCTTTCAATAGCACTCCATATTAACCCGGTCAGTGCCTTAGACCTTAATGATGCAACCATTGAAAATACCTTTGTAGCGATTAAAAAATCTAGATAACAAGCCGACTCACGAGAACCGGCTACAACGGCATTCACTATTTATGTTCAGCGTAAGCATAACCATAATGGCTATACCCGTAGCCATAATAGCTACTGGCCTTTTTCACTACACTATTCAGTATGCATCCTTTGACAGCCACACCACTCTGTTCAAAGCGGCGAATGCTTACTTCTACTTCTTTAACGGTATTCATTTCAAAGCGTGCTACTAACAAGGTGGTTCCGGCATATCGACCAATAATAGCGGCATCTGTCACTGCCAAAATCGGTGGTGTATCGATAATAACCAGACTGTATTTTTGCGATGCCCAGTTCACCAGTTTCCCAAAGCGCTCATGCATCAGCAACTCTGCCGGGTTTGGCGGTAATTCACCGCGTGAAATAAAATCAATACTTACTGATGATATATTTTTGACAGCGTCTTCAGGTTCAACCTTGCCTGATAATATGTCTGACAGTCCGTTCTCCAGCCCCGTTTTAAATAATTTATGCGAATATCCCTTACGCATATCAGCATCAATGAAAAGCACCCGTTTATTCGTTTGTGAAATAACAGCGGCAAGATTACTGCTGATAAACGTTTTCCCTGCATTCTGACTGGGACCTGAAATCATAAGCACATTATTTTTAGCTTCCATCATGGCGAAATGAAGACTTGTGCGAAGACTGCGAATGGCTTCAATTGCCAGGTCTGCTGAGTTTTCAACCGCAAGAAAGTTTGTCTCGGCACCTTTGCGCTTTTTATTCGTCGCCTTGTTTTTACCTGGCTTACTTTTCTTGCTTAGCCATTCAGACAGTGGAATGCTGGCGTAAACATTGATCCCCCGTTCTTCCAGTTGCTCCGGAGAATCGATCCCATTGCGCAAGAACACACGCAGCAGAGCGATCCCGATAGAAATAAACGCCCCCAGAATTAGCCCCACCAGAACAACCAGGACTTTTTTAGGTTTGACGGCTTTAGGTTCCGTTACCGCCGGATCAATTATACGAACATTACCAATGGCGCTGGATTTCGCGATGCTCAGTTCCTGCTGCCGGTTAAGTAACTGCATATAAATAGCGCGGTTGGATTCCGCATCACGGCTAAGCCTGGCCACTTCCTGCTGCGTTCCCGGCATGGCTGAAACGCTCTTATTCAACCGGTCCCTTTCTTTAAGCAGCGTTTGGCGCTTTTCCAGCAACGCTTTGTAGGTCGGATGGTCTTTTGTATACAGCTGAGAAATCTCAGCCTCACGGAAGGTCAGCTCGTTCAGCTGGCTTTCAACGTTCACGATTTGATCCAGTACAGATTTAGCTTCAAGCGAAAGATCGACAGAGTCTTTTTGCCGGCGGTAAGTATTCAATGCATCTTCTGATGTATTCAAGTCTGCCCGCACCTGCGGCAGTTGCTGGCCGAGGAAATCGAGACTTTTGGCGTCCTGAGCTGCCTGCCGTGCAATATTTTGATCCAGATAATTCTGGCTGATGCTATTCAAAATAGCGGCTGTAAGATCTCCGTTATCACCGTTCAGTGTCAGTGTCAGGATCCCAGTGTCTTTTCCCTGATCGGTGACATTGAATGCATCCAGCAGGTTATTGATTGCATTCAGCTTCGTCAGATAGTAAACGTAGAACTGCGTTCCTGGTTGTGCCTGAATATCATTGATCATCAGGGAGATGCCCTTATCATTAAGCAACTCACCGACAACGCCTTTCAGCTCGAAGTCATCCCCTTCGACCACAAAGTGATTTTTATCCACCACTTTAACCACTATTTTCGGCACATCGCCGCCATCCTGCGGCAGATATAAACGTGTGACAGTCAGGTTGCCCGGCACTTCACCGGTCAGTCTTGCCCATCCGCGGCCAAAAATCGGGAAGTATTTCTGCTGCACGACGGCCTGTAAGTTCAGGTCCTCGACCGTTTTGCCCAAAATCATCCGCGACTGTAAAAGTGCGATTTCTGGGGCAGACTGCGGTTGAGCATCCGGCAAGACCTGGCTGAGGCTTTCTAAAATGGCATTGCCTTGTTTTTGTTCTACCTGAATTAATGCATCAGCCTGATAAATCGGCGTCGCAAACAGTGCATAGACGACGGCGAGCACGGTGAAAAAAGCCGTTAAGCTGATAATGAATTTGCGATGGTCGATAAGCTCACCGATTAAGCGACCTAAATCTATTTCATCTGAATCTGGCGAAGAGGGGGTTTTAGAAATTACTGGTGACATGCGATGGTTTCCCTGATGGTTTATCCGTTCAGTTTCAGTAACCAGGACTGGCAGGCCTGATCAATTAACCGGTAAACAGATTCAAAGGCTTCCTGACTTTTACGGTAGGGATCGGGAATTTCTCTGTCCCCGAGCCAATGACCTAGCAAGATGATTTTGCCGCGTGCCTCCGGTGAGACACGGGTTATCTGCTCCTGATGAGATTTTTCCATCACCAGAATGAGGTCATATTGACGCCCTAGCGCAGAGGTAAATTGCGTAGCCCGATGGCCATCAAGCGCCAGATTGTGCTTTTTAGCCACGGCAGCGGCAGACGGGTCAGCGGCGTTATCCACCAATGCCGACACACCTGCCGAATCAATTTTCCTGTCAGGTAATATCTGCCTTAATAATCTCTCCGCAATTGGTGAACGGCAGATATTGCCCGTGCAGACGATCAAAATAGAATCAAACATTACGGATTCCACTGACGTAAATACCGGCCGGATTCAATCAAATCGTGTACACCCGTAATCGTCGGCACGATCTGCGAAATCACACGGTTCCAGCGTGCAATCGGCGCGGTCGTCACGTAGACAATATCGTAGGGCTGCAACTGGAATTCGGTGCTCATCACCATCGATGACGCATCTTTCGCGTTCAGCTGGTAAATGTTGGCGATTTTCCCCTGGTTGTTGCCTTTCAGAGAGCGGATAACGAAAATCCCGGAGGCGTCGGCCATGTTTTGCGAAATGCCCTCGGAGTTACCCAAAGCCTCGGCCAGCGTCATGCCGCTTCGGTCCATTTTGAGCGTGCTTTGTTTCCCGACTTCGCCCATCACAAAGACTTTCAGGTCATCGTTGCGCGGCACAAAAAGGATATCGCCCGGGTACAGCAACCGGTTCTGCGTCAGGTCGCCCTTCTGCATCAGCGCATGTAATGAAATTGAGGTGTCCTGCCCGTTATGGTTCAGCACCACGTTACGCCAGTCGGCGTCCGGCGCTAATCCGCCTGCAGCATTGATCGCATCAATAATGGTGAGAGGAATATTGGTAATCGGCTGCTGGCCGGACTTGATCACTTCGCCGGTTGTATACACTTTCTGGGAACGGAAAGCGGCGATGCTGACGTCAACCTGCGGGCTCTCAATATAGGTCGCCAGCTTGCTGCTGATGTCCTGCCGCACCTGGCTGACCGTCTTCCCGGTGACCTTTAATTTGCCAATATACGGATAGAAAATCGTGCCATCGGAATTGACCCAGTTACCTGTGTCACTCGCGCTGCGGTATTGCCCTGCAGGTGTCGTCAGCTCCGGGTGATCCCAGACGGTGACCATTAAGACGTCGCCGACGCCGATATGGTATTCATATTTTTTTAACTGCTGGTCTAGTTGCGGATTAGGCCGCGCCATGACCGATGCAGGGCGTAAATTGTCTACCAGTGTTGGTGTCAGAGGATAAATATTGACGAGTTTGTCAATATTGTAATTACTGTCCGGCTGTTCAACGACGTTCTTTCCCACTGTGTTCAAATGCTGTCCCGGAATCACAGTACAACCGCTTAGCAAGCCGAACGTAGATATCATTATCGAAATATTAAAAAAGCTATTTTTCATTATCTCACATCATCTGTAGTTCAGGTTTAATATCTGCCTCTCAACGAGACTTCCTATTCCAATCGGGCAATGTCGATTGCTCATTACTGTGCATAGATATTAAAAAAAGATAAAAATACTTTTATATCAATGCATTCGCACGCTGGCTGATGGCGTGGATTCAACGCATTGAATAAAAAGTAAAATTAAAAAAATGAAGATTTATTCCGTGAGGTCTTTCTAATAAATTTACATAAACACCATTAACATAAAAATAAACCAGCGGCATTACCGCCGGTTATTATAAAAATTAATAAGCTCCTTCTTTACGAAGAACAACACCTACGGTTTTAAACAAAATGGCAATATCATTCCACATAGACCAGTTCTTTACATACCACGCGTCAAGATAAACGCGGGTGGAATAATCCACTTCACTGCGGCCACTCACCTGCCAGAGCCCCGTCATCCCCGGTTTACTCAGCAGGTAATATTCCACTTCATCGTAATAACGCCCCAGCTCAGCAGTAATAATCGGCCGCGGCCCTACCAGACTCATTTCTCCTTTCAGCACGTTAAATAACTGCGGTAATTCATCCAGGCTGGTGCGCCGCAGGAACTGTCCGATAGCAGTAATACGAGGATCATTCCTGAGCTTGAATGTCAGGTCCCATTCCTCACGCGCCTGCGGATCGGTTTCTAATAACGTTTCCAGCACTTCTTTAGAATTGATGACCATCGAACGAAACTTAAGACATTTAAACGGTTTGCCGGATTGTCCGATCCGTTCATGCCCGTAAATCGCCGGGCCGCCGTCTTTTCTTACCTTACGGCTGATGTAAATCAGCAGTGGCGAGAGCAACGCGATAATGGCCAGAGAGGCGGCGATATCGAAAGCGCGCTTAGTCACACGCGAAGACCATTTGGCCAGGTTCTGATGTACCCGGAATATCATCACTTCATGGCTGAAGATAAATGACATATCGGTGTTATCCAGCGGCATACCGCGCAGCGTCGGAATGACGGACACCGAACGGAAGCCGTTGATCATGAAAGTGCGCAGCCAGGCATTACGTATGCCGCTCTGATGCGACTCTACGGCCACGATGAATTGCGTTTTCTTGTCGATGTTCGCCAGCACCCATTTTTCGTCCGAAGGCAGGATGGCAACGTTGTCGACCTTATCACCCGGCTTGTCCTGCGCCTCACTCGATATAAACCGCGTTACACGCAGGCCGAGATTTCTGTCAGCTTTAATTGCGCTATACGCTTCCCGGGCATTCGTCCCGCTGCCAATAATAATGGCGTCGCGCTGCCAGAAGCCCAATTTATCAAGCGTCCGTTTGGTCATCATTCTCGCCACGGGAACGAGAACCAAAACGAGCATCCAGGTCAATACAAAGAGATAGCGTGAAAAATACCATTTAGCGAAAGCAATCACGGCAATTTCAATTAATGCGAAGATCAGTAACGTGCGAAGAATTTCTTTAAGCTCAAACCAGAATGTTTTCCGGTAATAATAATGTCGTAACCGCAGGTGAAACCACCCGACGCAACAAATTGCCAGTACGCTGTGCAACGCAATCCATCCCGATGTCTGAGCATCAGGAATACGCAGTTCAAAATGCGTCATCACATGGCTGAGGATCCATTTAGCCAGATACAGAGAGAGTGTAAAACTGAGGAAGTCGGATAAGGCGAGTAATAAACTCGACCAAAGGTTTCTGGTGAGATATGTCATATACCCCTCACAACAATGTGTGATAAAAATTACTTCCCCCGTGTCCGGAAAAGTCATTTTCATGATGATTAATTAAATGCTGAAAGTCAGACCGTCAGCATCCGTTTTTATAATATTTTGCAGGATTTAATTTCAGTGTTCAGCCAGGAGTAAAAAGGTGAAGTGACACCCATTTTTTGGCTATGCTACCGCCCCTGGTTTACGGCCACCAATTTGCCAGAATATTTTTTCAATCGTTTTCTGCGCAAGAAAGTCTCACCATTAAATATCAGGCGAAACTTTCTCAACGTTTACAGAGATAACAGATGCTTTATTACTTTACGGCTACTTTATTCAGCTGTTCGTGAAGAAAGACTGAATCAACTCTTCCAGGTTATAGGAAGACCACAATATTCCCTGCATAGCCTGAATATTGCTGCCGTTTAAATAGTCTACATGCTGGGCATTTTCGACACCTTTTACAATAACGCCCTGACAATAAGGCGTGAGGTGTTCAATCACTTTTCTAAAAGATTGGGTTCCCTGGTGTTGCCAAAAAAAACTTTCGTCGATCTTTATATATTCAAACGATTCGTTCATAACCAGTGAAAGGCTGGTGTTCCCGGCCCCAAAATTATCTAACCAAAGAGCACAGCATTCTGATAAAGACCGGATGACTGTACGCGAACCTTCCCCGAAAAATTCGGGAAAATTCTGATCCAGAGCCAACCGGATAAAACGATGTTGCAGTAATACATTGCGCATAGCGGTGTTACTAACGATATGACAGGCGATGTCATAATCGATATTGATCGACAACATAAAATCATTGTCGGTAAATATGTTGGCGTTGACGCAGGCAAGCGTGACCTGGTTGAAAAATATTTTTACTTTATCTTCTGGAGATAAATTATATTCATAACCGACTGAATCTATTTGACTTTCTCTTTTTTTTATTTTCATTGCCAATTCGAAACCCAGCAGACCACCTGCTGCAGTGACGATAGGTTCAAAAATATGTCCCGGATAACCTCTTGTGACCGATTGCATATCGTCCCCTGAGATAAACAGCAATAGCCGAAAAAAAACACTTAAAAAGATGAAATGTCTGTTTAATGCTCATTATATTTATCGGTTAACTCAATTTCCTACAGCATGCCTGTGCAAAAAGAACAATGCAGAGCTGCTGCTTGCATCCACGCCAATCTTTCTTAAAGAGTTGCATTTATGGACGCTAATCGTTTTCACACTCAGTTTCAGGATATTCGAAATGCTGGTGACGGACAGGCCAGACATCATCATCACTAAAACTTTCTCTTCCATCCGCGTAATATTGTAGTTAAACGCCTCCTTGTTAATCGGGGTACCGCGCAGCTGTATAAACTGTTCAACGGCATTTACCACGCCGGATAAGTCTTTTTTCTTCTTCAGAAACTTGAATTCTTTTTTGAGGAGAAGTTCAAGCATCAGGACATCAACCGCAGAAGACACAATAAGTATTCGTTCCGGGTCTAAAACATTCAGGTTCTCTCTCAAAAACTCGTAGCACTTGTGGAAGCCACCCGCGGATGGGTCGATGATCAGATAATCCTTTGTATACAATTGCACCTGTTCGCTCTGGTCAAAGGAAATGACACCGTTCACGTAAGGCACCTTCTTGGAGATTATTTCTTTCAACGCCAATTTCGTAAACTGGCACTCACTCCAGATAATTACCCGAGGCATTGGGCCGCCTAATTTTGTGGTTTTAAAAACGCTCAAACTCTACTCCGAGATACCGGGGGAGAATAAAGCACTTTCAGAACGATATAAAGAAAACGAAGTTTACCTGCGTTTTAATTCATATTTATTCCTTTCCTGAGACTGTATGTAGAGTAATACGCAGCGGAAACTCTTCAAATCGTTTTTCTCGCTCATAATCACAATCAACAATAGGTTTGATCGATCGATTTACACATTCTTATCGTTATAAACCTGCCTCTTTACTAGGCGAGTTCTTACTTATCTCCCTAATGACTCGAAGAAATGTGAGCTATACGACGCTTTTGACTGATGTGTCCGTGAAAATCTAAGAACTATCTCATTAAGAATAATTCGCATTGTCAGTGATTCAACAACACCCAAATCAGCCTGATTATTTACAATAGAACAGAGCATTATTCTTTTTTAGCGTAAATTTTAGTTTTAATCTTCACGAAAAATAAACATTCATATTTCAAAATTGGGATGTTTTCTGAAAAACTCTGTTAAAAATCTAAACCATTTGAATTCTTAACAGCGTTATGGCAAAAAATTACGTTTTTAATAATTAAGATATTTACCTAGGAGTTATCTTAAATCGACTATAAAACACCCTTACCGCTATAATTTCAGGCTGCTATAGGATTTTTATTACTCGATTTAAATTTCACACCCAAGATAATTCCTAGGTTGCGTAGCATTTATTGTTAACTCCAGGTTCGGGATCTTGAAAGATACGACCGGAATTGACCGTTTTACCTCATACTGCCGGTTCAAAAGCAATGGCACTGCAACGGCAGACATAAAAAAACCCGCCTGACGGCAGGTCGTTTACGGGCTAATCAAAGGGCTTCACAATGCTAAAGCACAACCCGTTGTATTTTTTCCAACCCGCCATCTGCGCCATTTTTTGTCACCCAGGTCAGCACGGGTTAGCACGCCCGCAAACTCCAGCCAGGTGTCGTATTCGATACCGGATTCAATGCCCGGCAATTTCCCGTCGCCGGGTTCGTCATCATCCGGTATCTCGATTTTCTGGATTTCGTTCTAGGTGCGGAAAGCCCCCGAAGAAATTGATAAACGGGACACGCCCTTTATGGCGGAAAATCTGTGCCACCACGGCCAGTTCTATCCCCCGCTTACGCGGCTTTCCGCCAGCGGCGTAACAGGGTGAATCGCGTATAACGAATGCGTCAGGTTATCCCCTGTAAATAAAGCGGATATATTTTTCCTGAAATCCCCGCATTATCTTAACTATTCAATAATATTAATCATTGATATCCCCCTTCTTTCAAATCTGTTTCGAACTTTAAACCAAATTAAAAATCACTCAATTGCAATTTTACAATTCCTTATTAAAGCAATAATAAAACTGTGCCGATAATAATCTCGTGCTATGACTCATAAAATAAAAGGATCACTATGAAAATCTCCACAAGATTATTTGTACTTGTTGGCTCTGCGCTTCTTGGCGTTTCCTGCGTTGTGGGTTCTGCATTGTATTCATTGAATTATTCTCTGATAGAGAGCCGGAAAACCGAAATCGTCAACTTACTGACGAAGGCCGAACATATCTCCCGTTATTATGTTCAGCAGCAAAACTCCGGGAAATTAAATCAGGTTCAGGCACAGGAAGGCGCCAAGAAAATGCTTTCCGAACTGAACAGTGAATCTAAAAGTTACTACTGGGCGAACGATGATAAAGATTTAACGATTGTTCACCCGAATCCGGATCTTATTGGAAAACGTTCCGGCGGAAACCATACGCCATCTGGCATGGTGGATAATGAAGCTTATAAACAGGCGGTAAAAGAAAATCACTTCGGGTTGGTCGATGTGCTGGTTAAACGCAGCGCCAGTGAACCGTTGCAGCCCAAATTGCAGGGCGTGGTTCAGATCCCTGAATGGAACTGGATGCTTGGCACCGGCTTTTTCTATGACGACATTAACGCCAGTTTCTGGAAAATGGCCTGGGAACTGCTGGCGATCTCTCTGGCGATTTTTGTGGTGGTGGGGGTTACTGCCGGGGTCATGACTCGCAGTATCCGCCGTACGCTGGGCGGTGAACCGGATATCGCGGCCAATATCGCCGCGCAGATTGCCGCCGGTAATCTGAACATTGACGTGAAAATCGCGGATAACGACCGCTCCAGCCTGATGTACACGCTCAACGAGATGAAACAAAAGCTGCGCGAACTGGTGCAGGAAATTCAGCTATCGAGCGATGCGATTGCTACCGGCTCCAGTGAAATCTCAATGGGAAATACCGACTTGTCGCAGCGCACCGAAGAGCAGGCCGCATCACTTCAGGAAACCGCCGCCAGCATGGAAGAGATCACCGCAACGGTCAAAATGAACGCCGAAAATGCTCGTCAGGCCAGCCAGCTGGCCGTCAAAGCCACATCCGCCACCCAACACGGCGGCGAAGCAATGGGGCAACTGACGAACACCATGCAACGCATTTCCACGGAATCGCAAGATATCGTGCAGATCGTCGGCGTGATTGAAGGCATTGCATTCCAGACTAACATTCTTGCATTGAATGCTGCCGTTGAAGCCGCCCGCGCAGGGGAAGCCGGACGGGGTTTTGCGGTAGTGGCGAGTGAAGTGCGTACACTGGCACAGCGCAGTGCGACGGCGGCGAAAGACATCAAAAACCTGATTGGTGAATCGGTCACGCGGATCACAGCAGGTTCCAGTCAGGTGACGCTGGTTGGGGAGCGCATGAATGAAATCGTGCAATCCATTAAGCAGGTGAACGACATTATGGATGAGATTGCGTCCGCGTCGTCCGAGCAAAGCATCGGTATTGAACAGGTCAATCAGGCAGTGACGCAGATGGATGGCGTGACGCAACAAAACGCTGCGCTGGTGGAACAGGCCGCGGCGGCTGCCGCGTCTCTGGATCAGCAGGCGCATCAGCTACGCCAGACGGTGACGATCTTTAAATTGTAATCTGACCCGTAATCCGGTGGGGAAATGGCTCGCAGCGTGCAGGCTCACTTCCCCACCCAACCTGATGACCGACGACTTCACAATGGATAGGCCAAGACCCGAACCTTCCTGACCAGAGCCTTCTATCCGGTAAAAAGCATCAAATACCCGTTCCCGTTTATCCTCCGCGATACCGGGACCATTATCTTCAACCTCAATAATCACCTGTCCGTTTTGCGTACAAAGCCGCATATCAACGCGCCCGCCTGGCGGGGTATAGCGCACCGCATTCTCTACCAGATTTTTTATCAACATGAACAGCCCCATTTCGTCGGTATAAAACCGGGCATCCTGCGTACCGCTTACCCCCAGATCGATATCTTTCTCCGCCGCCAGCGGCCAGAGCACTTCGATGACACGCCGGAAAACAGACTGGACAGAAACATCTGTCAGCACCGCTTTCGACGGCGTCAGTTGCTGGGCACGGGCGAATGAAAGAAGTTGTTCCAGCAGATTTTTGGCCCGGCTGATGCCCGTCTGCAAGGTGGCAAGCCGCGTCTGCGCCTCTTCAGACATTGGCGAATGACACAACCGTTCCGCCTGCAAAGAGAGCGCCGTCAGGGGCGAACGCAACTCATGCGCGGCATCGGCAACAAAGCGCCGCTGAGTTTCCATCGCCCCTTCGACTTTTTCCAGCAGGCGGTTTATGCCCGCCACAAACGGCTGAACCTCGCTGGGGATCCCTTCCGGTGCCAATGGCGTCAGATCCTGCTCATCACGCTGGTCAACATTTTTGGCCAGCCGTGAAAGTGGCTGAAAAACCTTACGGACAAGATCGGCAACCACCAGCAGCAGGATCAACAGCAAAATCAGAAAAGGCATTAACGTGCGCATCGCGCTGTCGAAAGCCACTTCATCACGCGCGGAGGCTTTCTGTCCGACAGCGACCTGCAAATCGGGCGATAACGCCGTGACCAGAACGCGGTAATCGCCCTGCGCGGAGGGCAACATCTGAAAGCCTTCGGACAAAGACTGTGATAAGGGAACATGTAAAAATGAGGAGGAAGCCTGAGCGGCGTTGCGGTCGATAAACTGGACGATCACATTGGCGTCGTCCTCTCCGGCCATTGCCGGGCTGACATAACTGCTGTCGGCGGAGGAGTGCGTGGTTTTCTTCAGGACCTGGGTAATTTGTATCAGCGTTGAATCCTGCAATTCATGCGCTTCATCCAGCGCAGAAAAAAAAGTGAAGCCACCTGAGGCCAGTGCGACGATCACGATGGCGGAACAAAGCACCATCGATAAACGGAACCGGAGGGAGTTTTTTATCCGTTCTTTAAAACCAGCCATCCCGCGCCCCTGATATTTCTGATGGCATCACTGCCTAATTTTTTCCGCAACCCGTGAATGAGAAATTCCACCGCGTTACTTTCCACTTCTTCTCCCCAGCCGTAGATCCTGCCTTCCAGATCGTGCCGGGAAAGAATACTGCCGGGGCGAATCATCAGGGCATGCAGTAAGGCGAATTCACGATTTGAGAGCAGAAACGTCGCCGGTTTTCCCGCCAGCCCGGCTTCATGCGTGGCCGGATCCAGCGTGATAACGCCATTGCTCAGAACCGGATCCCCGCTGCCCCCCTGACGACGTAAAACGGCCCGGACGCGGGCCATCACTTCGCTCATCTCAAAAGGTTTAAGAATGTAATCATCCGCACCGCCGTCCAGCCCTTTCAGCCGGTCTTCAAGCGCATCGCGGGCCGTCAGGATCAGAACCGGCGTTGTCAGCCCTTTTCTGCGGATGGCGGACAGGACTGAAAATCCGTCCTGCCCGGGTAAACCGAGATCTAACAACACCACGTCATAGTCATGGCAAAGCGCGCCGGATAATGCCTCTTTACCGTTGCAAACCCAAACCTGAACGGCTACCTTCGCCGTTCAGGATGCGGGTTTCTCTCTAACTCTTACGCCAGCTGCGCGTCAGCACTTTCTCTATCTCGACAATCACGAACAGTGCGACACCGATCAGCAGCCCGATGATCCAGTAGATAAACGGCAGCGGGCGTGTGCCGAACAGCGTGTTCATCAGCGGCACATAGATAATGATTGCCTGAAGCGCGAACAGCACAACGGTGACAATCCAGATGCCTTTATTTTCCAGCAGGCCACGGCTGAGCGAGAAGTTATCCGAATCGCGACAGTTGATCATGTAAACCCACTGCGCGGTCACCAGCGTCTGCAACAGCACGGTACGGATAAACTCCGGTTCATATCCGCGCGGTTGCAGCCAGGCTTCGAGCATGAAGGCGCTGACGGAAATCAGCAAACCGACGAACGCCACGCGCCAGATGGCGTATTTGTCCATCACGTGTGCGCTGACGTTACGCGGCGGACGACGCATCACGCGGCTTTCCGCTTCTTCAAACGCCAGCCCAAATGACAGCGTGGCCGAGGTTGCCATGTTCATCCAGAGAATTTGTACCGGCGTTAACGGCAGAAAATTTCCCATCAGAATGGCGATAATAATCAGCAACCCTTGCGCCAGGTTGGTCGGCATAATAAAGAGAATGGTTTTTTTCAGGTTGTCATAAACCCGGCGCCCTTCCCTGACCGCGTTGGCAATGGTGGCAAAGTTGTCATCCACCAGGATCATATCCGCCGACTCCTTGGTCACTTCCGTCCCTTTGATCCCCATTGCGATACCGACGTTCGCCTGTTTCAGCGCAGGCGCATCGTTCACGCCGTCGCCGGTCATTCCGACGATTTCACCAGTTTCCTGCAACGCTTTTACCAGCCGCAGTTTATGCTCCGGGCTGGTGCGGGCGAAGATATCAAACTGCGTCGCAGCAACCCGCAGCTGATCGTCATTCATATGCTCCAGTTCATACCCGGTGATGGAATTCTCGCTGTTGCCAATCCCGAGCATTTTACCGATCGCCATCGCGGTTTCCTGATGGTCACCGGTGATCATCTTGACGCGGATCCCCGCCTGCTGACATTCGCCAATCGCCACAATCGCTTCCGGACGCGGCGGATCCATCATGCCTGCAATACCAATCAGCACCATGCCGTGGCTGAGTTCCGGATGGTCGAGCGCCGTCACCGGCTGATCAACAGGCTTCCAGGCCGCCGCCACCATGCGCAAACCTTCGCTGGCATATCGCGTAATCGCCGATTCCCAGTAAGCGTGATCTAACGGAACGGCACCTTCCGGTGTCTGCTGGAACTGACAAAGTTTCAGCAAAACGTCCGGTGCACCGGTAAGCATAATCTGCGCCTCACCGTTTTTATCGCCCGCCACCGCCATGTATTTGTAGAGCGAATCAAATGGAATTTTGCTGCTCAGGTTAAACGGCAATTCCGGCAAATGCGCCTTCGCGGCCAGCACTTTAAGCGCGCCTTCCGTCGGCCCGCCGGTAATGCCCCAGTGACCCTGCGCGTCCTGTTTTAACGTACTGTCATTACAGATATCGACCGTGCGCAGAAACTGCGTCAGTAGCGGTGACGAATCCGGCGGCACCTGCGCCGCGGAACCGGCAAGAGAAAAACTGCCCATCGGCTCGTAGCTGTTGCCTTCGACGCTCCAGACGTTATCCGCCAGAATCACCGCTTTCACGGTCATTTCATTCATAGTCAGCGTGCCGGTTTTATCCGAACAAATCACTGACATCGCGCCGAGGGTTTCGACCGTCGGCAGCTTGCGGATAATGGCTTTCGAACGCGCCATCGCCTGCACACCGAGCGACAAGATGATCGAGATAATCGCCGGCAGCCCTTCAGGGACGGCGGCCACGGCCAGGCTGATGACCGAGAGCAGCAGTTCACCAAACGGAATATCGCGCAGCAGGAAACCAAAGATCAGCAGCGCCACCATCATGAACAGAATGATGATAAAAATGGATTTACCCAGTTTATCTATCTGTACCAGAAGCGGCGTTTTGTTGTCTTCAATCGAGGAAAGCATTTCATTGATGTGGCCGAGTTCCGTCTGGCCACCGGTGGCAAATACGACCCCGCTGGCGGTACCGGAACTGACGGTGGTGCCCGAAAATGCGAGGTTTTTGCGGTCACCGATGGATTTCTCGCCTTCCAGCGAATCGGTTTTTTTCGACACAACGGTGGATTCGCCGGTCAGAATCGCCTCTTCAACGCGCAGGTTGTGTACGTCAATCAGGCGTAAATCGGCAGGAATTTTGTCGCCGGGGCGCAGCAACACAATATCCCCCGGGACAATTTCATCCGTGCCTACGGTAACCTGTTGTCCGCCGCGTAAAACCAGCGCTTCGCTGGAGAGCATATTCTGAATGCTCTTCAATGATTTTTCAGCATTATTTTCCTGGATAAACCCGATTAAAGCATTGATCACCGCAACGGCTAATATCACCAGCGTATCGACCCAGTGCCCCATTATTGCGGTGACCACGCCAGCGGCCAGTAATATATAAATCAGAATATCTTTAAAGTGGGAGATAAACTTAATAAATAAAGACTTACCTTCTTTTTGCGGCAGCACATTGGGGCCGTAATGCTGTAGTTTATTTTTGGCCTCTTCGGGTGTCAGCCCCGCCGGACCCGATTGCAGCCCGGAAAGGCTCTCTTCTACGGTATGCTGATACCACAGTTTTTCCGTTGTTTTCTCCCCGGAAAGTGGTGCTGGATTATTCATAATGCCTGACTCCTTGACCCCTGAAATGGTTCATGAATGAAGCGGATAATGAATTAATTATCGTGTTGATTCTGGCAAGATACCTAAAGCTGTATAAACTATAATATACCGTGTTAAATAGTGTTAACGGGTTGCCTGAAAAAACAATTAAACAAAGAAAAACAATAAGTCACTAATAGTCTCACTGAAAATACGTCTAAGGCAGAATATGGATGCGCCTGTTTCTTAAGAGCCCTTATATATTCCGCCGGAATTTATCATTTCGCGTGTTGTTTCATGAGGGGAAGTATTTTGAAGATTCGTTTTTCTCTCGTACTGGCTCTCGCTTTAGCGTTAAGCGCCTGCGACCAGAAAACGGCAGATGCGCCCGCGCCGCCACGTCAGGTCAAAATAGCCACGGCAGAAGCCGCCAGCCCGTTAAGCACCCGCATTTTCCCGGCTCGTATTCTTGCAGGTGATAACACAGAAATCGCTTTTAAGCGCGCAGGCCAATTGCAGACGCTTGACGTGCGCGAAGGTGAAGCCGTGAAACAGGGGCAAGTTCTCGCCCGCCTCACTAACAACGACGCGCGCCAGCGTCTCAACGACCGCCGCAGCGCCGCGACACTCGCCCAGCGCCAGTTCGAACGTTATCAGACCCTCGCCCGCCGCCATGTCGTTTCTCAGGCCGAACTCGAAGTCCATAAAGCCAGCCGGGATTCCGCGGCGGCCGCGCTGAAAATCGCGCAGGAAGAACTCAATGATCTCAATCTGGTGGCCCCGTTTAGTGGCGTTATTGCCCGGCTGAATGTGCGGAATCATCAGGTGATTGCCGCCGGGCAACCGGTGGCGACACTCAGCCGTTCCGATGTGCTGGACGTTATTTTCAGCGTGCCGGAAAACCTCTTCACCAGCCTTGATATACGTAACGCGGATTACCGACCGAGGGTGCGCATCAACCAGCTTCCCGACCGCGAATTCACCGCAACTTATAAAGAACATACCGCCAGCAGCGAAGCCAACACGCTGACCTGGCAGGTGACGCTGACTATGCCACGCCCGGAAAACTTCCCGGCGGTGGCCGGACTGAGCGGCACTGTCACGGTGAATCCGGCCAATCTCGCCACGGCCACGCCGGACTCCACGCTGGTGATCCCCGTTGAAGCCGTATTTAACCCGGACAACACGCAGCGCAACGACCCGCACGTCTGGGTGATCGCCGGAGAAGGCGACACTCTGCACGTTGAAAATCGCAAGGTCACCGTCGGCAAAATCACCTCGCAGGGGATTGAAATTACGGCCGGTTTGAAACAGGGCGACCGCGTTGTCGCCGCCGGCGTCGGTGAATTACATGCGCAGCAACCGGTTCGCATCTGGACACGGGAACGGGGCCTGTAATATGGGGATCAACGAGAGTTTTATCAGCAATCCGACGCGCGTATGGCTGGTGATCCTGCTGCTCGGCGTGGGCGGATTAATTGCGTTGTTCAACATCGGGCGGCTGGAAGATCCGGCGTTTACCATCAAAACGGCAGTGGTTTCCGTTCAGTATCCAGGCGCATCCTCACAACAGGTGGAAGAAGAAGTCACGCTGCCGCTGGAAAACGCCCTTCAGCGCCTGCCTTACGTCGATAACATCACGTCGATTTCTGCCGTCGGTTTATCGCAAATCACCGTGAATATCGATGCCCGCTATCACTCTTCCGAACTGCCGCAAATCTGGGATGAACTGCGCCGCCGGGTGAATGACGCAACGCTGCAATTTCCGCCCGGCGTCAGTCCGCCGTTCGTAAACGATGATTTCGGCGACGTGTACGGGTATTTTTTCTCTATTTACGGTGACAGTTTTACCAACACTGAACTGCGCGCGTATGCCGAACAGCTTCGCAGGCAACTGGTTCTGGTGCCTGGCGTAGGCAAGGTCGCGATTGGCGGCATCATTCCTGAGCAGGTTTACATCGAGATTTCGCGGGCGAAAATGGCCGCTTACGGCGTCACGCTGGCGCGCCTGGCCGATGTGCTGAACCGGCAAAACATGGTTTCCGACGCCGGCAGTATGACGGTAGGCAGTGAATCCATCCGTCTGCATCCGACCGGCGGTTTCCAGAATATCGATGAGCTCAATAATGTCCTCATCAGTCCTGCCGGTTCCACGCACAGTATTTATCTGCGCGACATCGCCACGGTTTCGCAGGGCGTGACCGATCATCCCGGCAATATTTACCACGCGAATGGCCGCGATGCGCTGACCCTCGGTGTCTCCTATATTCCCGGCGTGAATGTCATGAATATCGGCCACGCCATCGAAGCCAGAATGAAGCAGCTCAGCGCCGATAAACCGGCCGGGATCGCGCTGAAAGTCTTCTACGATCAGGCCGCCGAAGTCAAAAAATCCGTCGATGGTTTTATCATTAACTTCCTGATGGCGCTGGCGATTGTGGTCGGCGTCTTGCTGATTTTCATGGGCTTACGCAGCGGGATTATCATCGCCGTATCGCTGGCGCTGAACGTACTCGGCACGTTACTGATCATGTATTTATTCGGGATCGAGCTTCAGCGCATTTCGCTCGGCGCGCTGATCATCGCGCTGAGTATGCTGGTGGATAACGCAATTGTGGTGGTGGAAGGCGTGCTGATTTCCCGCCAGCAGGGCAATCCACTGATGAGTGCAATTTCACGCATTATTAAACGCTCCGCCCTGCCGTTGCTCGGCGCGACGGTTATCGCCATTCTGGCGTTTGCGCCTATCGGGCTGTCGCAGGATTCGACCGGTGAATACTGTAAATCACTGTTCCAGGTGCTGCTGATTTCGCTGATGCTCAGTTGGGTGACAGCACTGACGCTCACGCCGGTACTGGTTAAATGGGCGTTTGCCAATATGCCGTTGCCGGAGAAAAAACCGGATGAACAGGCCGACCCTTATGGCGGCTGGATTTTCCGCGTCTACCGGCGCTTGCTGTCGGCGCTGCTGGTGCGACAGGCGGTTACGCTGGTGATCCTCGCAGCGCTGCTCGCGGCGTCCGTCTGGGGATTCGGCTTTGTGCGGCAGAACTTTTTCCCGTCTTCCAACACGCCGATTTTCTTCGTCGATCTCTGGCTGCCTTACGGCACCGATATCAACTACACCGCCCGCGTCGCCCGCGAAATTGAACAAAACATCAGTAAGCAGGACGGCGTAGAAAATACCGTCACCACCGTCGGTCAGGGCGGCATGCGCTTCATTCTGACCTATAACGGCCAGCGCCAGTATTCCAACTACGCGCAGATTATGGTGCGGATGGACGACCAGCGGAAAATCGCCGGTCTGGTTCGCCACACCGAGCAGGACATCCAGAAAAATTACCCCGAGGTGAATGCGCGGCTCAAACGCATCATGTTCGGGCCGTCCGGCGACAGCGCCATTGAAGTACGCATTAAAGGCTCCGACCCGGATACGCTGCGCAGCATCGCCAGCCGGGTGGATAAAATCATCCTCGACGACGGCGCGGCCGACGGCGTACGCAACGACTGGCAGGATCGCAGCAAAATGGTCAGGCCGGTATTTTCCCCGTATCTGGGCCGTGAACTGGGCGTGGATAAAGGCGAAGTCGACAACGCATTACAAATGAACTTCAGCGGCAGCACGGTCGGGATTTACCGCGATGGATCCACGCTGATGCCCATTGTGTTGCGCCCGCCTGCGGCGGAAAGGCTCGATGTCGATCACATGGCGAACATCATGGTCTGGAGCCAGACGCGCCAGCAGTTTATTCCGCTGAGCAACGTGGTCGGTGATTTCAAAGTGGAATGGGAAGATCCGCTGATTATGCGTCGCGACCGTATCCGCATGCTCACGGTGCAGACCGACCCCGATGCGGCCACCGGCGAAACGTCTGGCGATATGCTCGCGCGGATAAAACCACAGGTTGAGGCGCTGACCTTGCCGCACGGTTACAGCATTGAATGGGGAGGCGATGCGGAGAATTCCGCCGAGGCGCAAGAAGGCCTGTTTACCACGCTGCCGATTGGATTCCTGATGATGTTTATCATTACGGTGCTGATGTTCAGTTCGGTGAAAAATGCGATTGCCATCTGGCTCACCGTACCGCTGGCGCTGATTGGCGTGACGTTTGGTTTCCTGCTGACCGGCATTCCGTTCGGGTTTATGGCGCTGATTGGCCTGCTCAGCCTGAGCGGCATGCTGATCCGCAACGGTATTGTGCTGGTCGAAGAAATCGGCCAGCAGAAGAAAGAGAAAACCCAGACGGAAGCGATTATCTACGCGGCCACGTCGCGCCTGCGCCCTATCCTGCTGACGGCCTTTACCACCGTGCTCGGGCTCGCGCCGTTGTTACTTGATGTATTTTTCCAGAGCATGGCAGTTGTTATCATGTTCGGTCTGGGGTTTGCGACCGTGCTGACGCTTCTGGTTCTGCCGGTGATTTACAACTGTTTCCATCGTGAAGGACAACGAATTCAACAATGAACACAACGGGACTGAACATTATTAAAACGCTCGGCTGCCTGACCGCCGTGACCTTTTTCACCGTCTATAACACGTACGATAATTACAATTATAACTACGATCAGATCCTGGCATTTCTGACTTTTATTTCCACCATTGCCACACCGCTGTTTTTTGTCGTGACCGGTTATATGGACGCCGATTCCCAGCACACGCCGGAATGGCAGATGAAAAAGATACGCGGGATCCTGACGATTTTTATCTTCTGGTTTTCGATTTATTACCTGTGGGGACCGTATCAGAAAGGCTATCTGATCCAGCCGTGGTTTATCTTTTCGCTGGTGATCATTTACACCTTTCATCCGGTCGTGGAATGGCTGGCGAAACGCCGGGTGATCCTGGCCTCGCTGGTTCTGGCGCTGCTGATTTTCTCTTTCGCCTATGATCTGCTGGCGATCTATTTCACGGAAAGTAAGAGCTTCTCCGCGCCCGCGCAGTTCCGCATCTGGACGTGGGTCCTTTATTATCTGACCGGCCAGCTGCTTTACGATCCGGTGGTTTCCTCGCTCTACAGCCGCCCGCGCATTGCTAAATACGCCGCCATCGCCATTCCGTTTGTGTATACCTTTACGTGGTTTTATGAGAAGCACTTTTTCTTCTCGATATTCAACGTTGAGCGCAATAGCTTTATTCTGACCGGCTCGCAGGTCTACATCCTGGTGTTGCTTATTATCATTGCCGCGAACGGCGTAAAACCGGATGCCACGCGGCTGCCGGTCAGTGAAATGGTCAGCTCGCTCGGTAAAACCATGACCGGCGTTTATATCCTTCACTACACCTTCTTCAATCTGCTCATTGAGTGGATCCCAATCAATTCCCTGACTGCCAAACTGCTGGTGATTCTGATGACATTCCTGCTCTCTGTGGTGTCGTCCCTGTTGCTGCTTAAAAGTCATCTGACGAAAAAGTTGATTACGTTTTGATTAGTTTTGCTCTGACACCAGTACCGCCATCGTGTCGGGCTCCAGCGCCCTGAAAATATGCTCAACGTCTGCGGGATACGAAATGTAGTCACCGGCGTTGAGTTCTACCGGTGAATCCACAAGACCGACCAGCGCACGCCCCTGTGTGATGATGATGTGTTCCACCGAACCCTGCGGGTGCGGGCTGGAAATACGGTCGCTGCCCGGTTGCGTGGTCAGCAGATAGACATCGCGCCGCGCGCCCGGCGGACAGGTCGCCAGAAGCACCGCTTTGTAATCCGCCAGCTCCGCGACCACCGACGGCCCTTCGCCACGCCGGATCACCTGCATTTTATTCACTTCAGGCTCCATCAGCCGCGCAAAAGGAATATTCAGCGCCACACACAGTGCCCACAGCGTTTCCAGACTCGGATTTCCGTTGCCAGCTTCGAGCTGTGAAAGCGTTGATTTAGCCACACCGGCGCGGCGGGCGACTTCCGCCAGAGACAGTCCCGCGCGCTGACGTTCACGCACCAGACCTTTGGAAATAACGCTGATAGGTTGAGACATAAGAGTTCCGTGATCAGTATAATGAACGATCGTTCGACTTGAAGAACGATGCAGATACGTTCATTATAATGGATACTCGTTCGTTATGGGATTGAATTATGCAAGCGCGTGTCTTTTCACCACTGGGAAAGGATGTGGTGAAAGCTATCTTTCTGGTCTGCCTCGCCGACGGTTTGGTAGGGATTTCTTACGGTTCACTGGCGGTCGCCGGAGGCTTTCCGCTGTGGGTGCCACTGATGCTTTCTTTGCTGGTACTCGCCGGAGCCTCGGAGTTTTTATTTATCGCCATCGTCGGTGGCGGCGGTAGCCCGTTTGCCGCCGCCGCCGCCGGTTTACTGGTGAATGCCCGCCATTTGCCGTTCGGTATTGCGGTGAAAGATCTGGTGGGCAGTCAATCCCGCAGCTGGCTCGGATGCCACATCATGAACGATGAAAGCGTGGTGTTTGGCATCTCGCAGCCCACCCATGAAAAGCGCAAAAAAGCCTACTGGCTGTGCGGCGCGGGCATTGCGCTGTTCTGGCCGGTGAGCGTGATTGCCGGAGCCTATATCGGGCAGTTCATTCCGGATATCAAAGCAATAGGGCTGGATGCCGTGTTCCCGGCCATTTTACTGGCGCTGATTTTCCCGGCGCTGAGAAAGCGCAGAACGTTGATCCCGGCGGCGTCCGGCGCGCTGATTTCCGTTGCTGCCGTACCCTTTGTACCCGCCGGAATGCCGGTGCTGTTTTCACTACTGGGATTGCTGGCCTGGAGAAATAAAAAATGACACAACACACGCTTTGGATAGCCGGGATCCTCGTTCTGGCAGTTGGCACTTTTGCAATGCGTGTGGCCGGTTACCGGCTAGGCTCGCGCCTGAATTTTTCACCGGCAACACAGACGATGTTGTCAGATTCCGCCACGATTTTATTACTCGCCGTCGCCGCCACGTCAGCATTGTTTGAAGGCCACCATTTTGGCGGATTTGCCCGGGTAGCGGGCGTCGGCGTGGCGGGATTTTTAGCGTGGCGAAAGGCACCGCTGATCGTCATTATTATCGCGGCGGCAGTCGTGACAGCGCTGATGCGCTGGGCGGGAATGGCATAAAAGGTCTTTCACGCAGTTTTGCCTTTTATCGGCTTAATTTACGTCGTTCAGAAATCCATTCCTGCACTTCAATGGCAAAGGTATCTGGCGCTTTACGGAAGGTCTTCCGTGCCAGATCTAAAATCGTATGCCGCGAAAGTTCTTCTTCCATGCGTTGTTGCGCGTTATCCATCACCGCGCGGATCCCACACGGTCCTTCGCACGCCCAGGCAGGCGGTTTCTCTTCAAAGACGGCCAGTCGCTGGCGGATCTCTTTGCATTCGAAAATGCCTTTTGCTCCGTCTATAGCCTGAACAACATCCAGCATAGTGATCAGCGCTGAAGGACGGGCCAGCCTGAAACCGCCGCCCTTTCCCTCGCTGCTAACGACCAGCCCGCTATGTGAAAGTCGGGTGAAAATTTTTGCGAGATAATCATAAGGAACGCCCTGCAATTCGGCGATTTCACGGACATTCATTTCCCGATCGTCACCATTGACATCGACCATGCAAACAAGGCTGTGAATGCCATATTCAACGCCAGAACTGTAAAACGCCATAACCAACTCCGTTAAATTTTATCTTAGTCATTATACATAAGTTGTTTATTGCGGAAAGTAAACGTTTGATGTGAAATCTTCAGGTTCATAATTAAATTCAAATAATCAATCACCTACATCCAAACCACATTAAACCCAAACATCAACTCCGAAAACTATTGTCGCAGTTATCTACGACATGTATAGTCGTAGTCACTCCAGGGATATGACCTGACAATCAAAGGTAGGACACATGAAAAAGCAAATTCTTATTCTCGGCAGCGGTTTCGCAGGTATGTGGGCCGCAATCAGCGCAGCGCGTCTGGCTCATATAAATGATCGAAATGACATCGACATAACCGTGTTAGCACCGCAGCCTGAATTGCGGGTGCGTCCGCGTTTTTACGAAAATAATGTGGCATCACTGGTTTCTCCATTGATGCCATTGTTCACGGCGACAGGCGTAAAATTCATCGCTGGCAACGTAGAGCGCATTGATACCAAAGAAAAAATTGTCTGGTACAAGGATGCTCAGGGCGGGACTGTTTTCGCCAGTTATGACCGGCTGGTTCTGGCAACCGGCAGCAAAACAAAACGGGCACCGGTTCCGGGTGTGGATAAATATACATTCGATATTGATCAACTTGAGTCTGCTCAGGTGTTTGAAAAACACCTGGCCTCACTGGTCAGTCAGGCTCCGACGCCAGCGCGTAATACCGTCGTAGTATGCGGCGGCGGTTTTACCGGGATTGAGCTGGCAACCGAATTACCGGCACGACTTCGCGATTTGTTTGGCTCCGAAATCCAGGCCAAAGTTATCGTAGTTGAGCGCGGCGCTGTGATCGGCGGCCGCTACAGTGAAGCACTGCGTAGCGTCATCGAACAGGCTTCTGAAACACTTGAAATCGAATGGCGTCTGAATGCCGAAATTACCGCCATCGATGAAAATGGCGTCACGTTAAAAGACGGAAGCCACATTGCTTCCTCTACCGTGGTATGGACCGCCGGTGTGCAGGCCAATGCGTTGACTGAACAGTTTGCGGCTGAACGTGACAACCAGGGGCGCTTATATGTCGATGAAAATCTGCAAATTCGTGGCGTGCCCGGTGTGTACGCTACCGGCGATGTCGCCAATGCTGCTACCGATGATGTCGGTAATACGGCGCTGATGACCTGTCAGCACGCGATTCAGTTGGGCAAATTCGCAGGGAATAATGTTGCGGCAAGCGTTCTGGATCTCCCCTCACTTCCTTACCGTCAGGTGAACTACGTGACCTGCCTTGATTTGGGGAGCTGGGGGGCGGTTTATACCGAAGGTTGGGATCAGAAAGTACAGTCAGTTCGTGAAGAAGCGAAAAAAATCAAAATCGCCATTACCAACGAACTGATTTATCCGCCAAAAGCTGAAAGGGAAGTTGCCTTTGCCGCTGCGGATCCGCTGGCTAAATTTGTCTGAAAAAAACCGCCCTCGTCGCTTTTTTGGAATGGCTTTACGGAAGAGGTAAATAAAACCCCAGAAGTCCCCAAAAGCGCAATAATAAAGCCCGTCAGTGAATTCACTGACGGGCTTTATTCCCGAAGGCGCTATCGCTGTTTATAAACCGGCTACGCCACGTCTTCGTACTGCGGTACCGGGTTGCGGAAGCTTTTGGTCACACAGGCCAGATAGATGAAGCCAACTGCGCCCCAGATCAGCCCCAGCACCATCGAACCTTCTTCCAGATTCACCCACAACGCACCGACCGTCAGTGCGCCGCACATCGGTAAAAACAGATACTGGAAGTGATCCAGCAAGGTTTTGTTGCGCTTCTCGCGGATCCAGAACTGCGAAATCACAGACAGATTCACGAAGGTAAACGCCACCAGCGCACCGAAGTTAATCAGCGCCGTCGCGGTCACCAGATCGAAGTTAATCGCCATCAGGGCAATTGCGCCAACCAGCAACACGTTGAAAGACGGCGTGCGCCATGTCGGGTGAATATAGCCGAAAAAGCGTTTAGGGAATACGCCGTCGCGGCCCATGACATACATCAGTCGCGAAACGCCCGCATGCGCCGCCATGCCGGAAGCCAGAACCGTAATGCTTGAGAAAATCAGCGCGCCAAACTGGAAGGCGCGTCCGGCAACCTGCAACATGATTTCAGGCTGCGAAGCGTCCGGGTTTTTGAAGCTGGAGATGTCCGGGAAATACAGTTGCAGGAAATAGGTTGCGCCGATAAAGATGGCACCGCCAATTAACGCCGTCAGGAAAATTGCCCGTGGGATCACCCGTTCGGCGTCCTTCGTTTCTTCCGACAAATTACTGATGCCGTCAAAGCCGGTGAACGAGAAGCACAGAATGGTTGCGCCGGTAATCAGCGGCACAGTATGGGTATTTTCGCCCCAGAACGGTTTCGAGCTGGCCAGCGTGCCGTAGCCTGAGCCGTGGTTAACGCCGTAAATCACCATGCCGGTAATCACAACAATCAGCACAATCTGCAAGACGACGACCAGCGTATTAATATTGGCGACAGTTTTGATACTGCGTAAATTCGACAGCGTCATAAAGCCGACCAGCACGATAACAAATATCCACGACGGCACGGAGGGCACCAGCGCTTCGAAATAGATTTTTGCCAACAGGATATTAATCATCGGTGCGAATAAATAATCGAGCAGCGACGACCAGCCGACCATAAAGCCGACCACCGGATGAATCGCTTTTTGCGCGTAAGTATAAGCAGAGCCCGCAGAAGGATAGCGGCGCACCAGTTTGCCGTAGCTCAGCGCCGTAAATAAAACAGCAATCAGCGCGAAGGCATAGGCCGTCGGCACATGGCCGTCGGTCAGGCCGGAGACAATACCGAACGTATCGAACAGAGTCATGGGTTGCATATAGGCCAGGCCTATCATGACAACCGGAATCAGCGTAAGGCTTTTACGCAGTTCCACGCGGGAGGGGGTACCTGAACCGACGTTATCCGACATGATGTGAATTTCCCATGACGGATGACGTCACATAAAAAGAGTGGTGCACCATTTATGTTTCCTTGCGACAAGACTGTCGATTTCTGAAAGTAAATATCTATCCGGTACTAAGCCCGGCCTCTGGTTTTTGAATGTTTTCTTGTACGAAGAATGATTTCGTTAATGAACAAAGAGTGAAGCACCCCGTTTTGCGGGTCGCATATTTTGCCTTATTCCGTATTGGATTGACAAGCCAGCTCAGGATAAAGACAGGCAATAAATAAAATAACCAGCGAAAACCGGCACGTATTGTCAAAGCGCTTTCGAAGAGGTGGAAGGAAATGTTTTTATAATGTGAAAATAATTAAACACGCCGTTATTGCATCCGGAGATATATCGACAACCCATGTTTAAAAATAACGAATGCGCCTCTGATTTAACATTTCCAGCCCCAGCAATGCTGCCCTTCCCCGTGATTGTACTTATGGGCAAATTCCTAAAATTCTCTCCTCTCACGTATTTTTCACACCTGATGTTTACAAAATCAGGGTCCGTGGCAAGAATGAAGATTATTTACTCATAAAATAAGAAATGTCTGATTCCTCACTTTTACAACAACTCCAGAACCTGAAGAAGCACAATGCCCGGCTAAAACGCATCGCGCACGACGCCCGCAACAAGCTGAGTGCCGCGCTGGATGGAACCGGTTTGTGTTTGTGGCAGCTCGACGTGCCCAGCGGAAAACTGGTGATTTACAACCGCCGGTGGGGATCCATGCTGGGCTATCAGCCCAAAGAGCTGAGTGCGCGTTTTGAAGTCTGGCGGGAGCATTTACACCCGGACGACAAAGAAGATGTGTTGTCGGCTTTTTACAATCATCTGGAAGGCAAGACGCCGTTTTATGAGGCGCTGCACCGGATGCAGGCGAAAAATGGCACCATTACCTGGGTGCTCGACCGTGGCCGCGTCACCGAACGGGACGACGCCGGGCGCCCGCTGAAAGTGACGGGCACCCACATCGATATGACCAAAGAAAAGAATTACGAGCAGCAACTGGCAACACTGGCGAACCACGATCCGCTGACCGGGCTGGCAAACCGCCATGCGTTACAACAGCAGTTTTCAGCACTGAAAAATGCCGGCGCTTTATGCGTGGCGTTTATCGATCTGGACGATTTTAAGCATGTGAATGACACGCTCGGGCACCGCAGCGGCGATGACGTTCTGATGCGGCTGAGTCAGCGTTTTCAGGAAATGTGTCCGCCGGGGGTGATCCCGGGACGGCTGGGCGGCGATGAATTTGTGCTGCTCCTTCCGTATTCACTGAATAATCCGGTGATTAAAAGCGTGGCGCAGGCATGTCTGAATGCAGCGGTAATCCCGTTCGAACTGGATAACGGCACGGCGCAGATTGGCGCGTCGATTGGCATTGCGCAGGTGAGCCTCAGCGATGATTTCAGCGAAGCCTTACTGCGCGCCGATCAGGCGATGTATGCCATAAAACATCATGGGAAAAACGGCGTCATGCTGGGTACGGAGCCGGTTCGCCTTCTGGCGTAAACCTTCAGATTCCGGGTCCTATGCTATAAATTTCACATAACAAAAACGTTTTTATTGTCATCTTTTGGGCTACAGCAACGAGTTACGGGGTGCGATGTGTCTCTTTCTATTTCTGAATGGACGATGGCTAACGACATTGAATGCTCGCATCTGACTGCGAGCAATTCGTCATTTCCGCGTCACACCCACGACGAATACGTCATCAGCGCCAACCTCACTGGCACGGAAGAAATCTGGCTACACGGTAAAACCGCGCTGGTGCGTGGCGGCGATATCACAATTTATAACCCGTCCACGGTCCAGTCATCGCTGTTTGGCGATCAAAAAGTCGAATTCATCAGCGTGCATATTCCGCAAACGTTGCTGCGTCAGGTGTCGGTCGATCACAATCTGCGCTCAGACCACCACGCGCCAGTGCTGACCGAAGGCGTTCTAAGTAATCCCGCGCTGTTTTCCGCACTGTGCCATTACAAACGCACGCTCAATGATGAAGATCAGGAGCAGAATCTGCTGTGGCTACTGGGCGCGCTGCTGGAAGAACCGGCGAAGGAGCAGGAACAGTCGCTGCGCCCGATCACGCTGGCGCTGGATTTTATGCGCGACCATCTGACGCGGAAAATACACCTCGATACGCTGGCGCAAATCAGCGGGCTGAGTAAATTCCATTTTGTGCGGCTTTTCCGCCAGCATATCGGCATGCCGCCGCTGCAATACCATATGCAACTGCGGCTGCTCGAAGCCCGCAACCAGCTGCGTAAAAACAATAACGCGCTGGACGTGGCGATCCGCCTGGGCTTTTACGATCAAAGTCACTTCATCAATACGTTCCGCAAAATGATGGGGATCACGCCCCATCATTATTCGCTGTCGCTAAACGCCTCGCAAGGTCACCCGGTTACACGATAAATTCGCGGTAACCGGTGATCACCACGTACAGCGCGAAGTACGAGAATATCGCCGCCGACGCCACGTAAGAGTATTTCAGCATTTTGGTGCCGAGCATTTTTCCGCCCCAACTGCCGACGCAGCACAGCACGATCGTCCAGAATACACCGGCGATGAAGAAGCCGGTCAGGAACCACGACGCCTCCACGGTGCCGCCCTGCCCCATGCGGGAAATCAGCGCCCCGCCGACGGCGGCAAACCACAGGATCGCCGTCGGAGAGGACATCGCCAGCAACACGCCACGACCGAAGTTGCGGACAACCGAGCGCGGCTGCCCGTTGTCGCCGGAGTTCAGATCGCCCGCCGGAGCCAGCGCCGCGCGGATCATTTTGTAGGTAAACCACATCAGCATCAGCGAGCCGCCGACCCACAATACCCAGCGGACGCTCTGGTATTGCAGCAACAGCGTCATCCCTGCCAGCGCCAGCATGGCGTAAATCAGGTCACCGATGCAGGTGCCAATGCCCAGCCAGAATCCGTGAAAATAGCCGCGTTGCATCGCAAGCGTAATCATGGCGATATTGGCGATCCCGATGTCCAGACACAGCGACAGGCTGAGCAAAAATCCATTTGAAAACGGCATCATAACGGAACTCTCTTAATTAACTGGTTGTATTCAATCATGTCATTGGTGGTGCCGAGACGCGCCATCAGGATATCGACATCTTCAGGATTGCTGTGCGGACAACGCTCCAGCATGAAATTTTTCGCCCGTTCCGAATCGCCGCCCAGCAGTTCTTCGCTCATCAGACGGGTGAGATCCGCCATCTGGGGGTAGAACAGTTCCGGGTGGAATTCGATAGAATCCGCGCTCAGTTCAATGCAGCCGTGTTCGCGCAAATAGTTGAACTGGATCCAGGCCGCACCGGCGTCGGGATAGCTCGACGGCCCGCGACGCAGATAGCGAAGCATTTCGAGGAAGTAGATCCGCGCAAGCACGGTGCGGTCGAGTTGCAGACCGTCGGCCACCTGAGGCGTCAGACACATCAGCAGGCCAAACTGATCGGCCAGCGCTTCCTGCACCATCATCGATCCCCAGCGATCAATCCTGCTGAGTTTCGGGAAGACGTTTTCGTTACGCACCAGCGAATGCCCGAGATCGTGCCCGCGAAACCACGCAATCAGATAACGCTGGCACACGCGGCTGTCCGGCAACCGGTCTTCCGGCCAGCCCATCTTCGCCGCTTCGGTGCGCGAAAACAGTTCGAACAATTGCAGGTAAGTGTTGGCGAAAACTACGGTGCGTTTGACCGGCGAATACTTCAGCCCTTCATCTTCCGGGAAGAAATAGGCGAAATGTTTCGGATAGGTATTGGCTTCACCGGCAATGCCAAACAGGTTGATAATTTTGTACGCGCAGCCGGGCATCGCCAGCAAATCACCGGCAATTTCCTTTTGCAGATACAGCAAGCTTACCGGGAATAAATCGTCCATCACGTCGGAGATTTCCTGCAACATCGGCGCGGGTTCGCCAAACCACGATGAATAAAAACTCTGTTTGGATTTCCCGACCCACGTCGAGGTATTGCCGATGCCCAGCACCAGCTGCTGTTCATTCAGCCCGGCGATTTGCGGCAGCACGGTTTTCCCGCAACTGTCGTCCGCCAGCACTTCCGCGCGCAAAAACAGCCCGCGGCGGGTATCCGGGTCATCAAACATCGGCGCAAGACGGAAACACTGGATCGACATTTCCTCGCGCAGTGCATCCAGCAAACGGCTTTCGCAGGCGGCTTCCAGCTGATTAATCGCTTCCGTGAGACGCAGGCAGTAGTGAATAGTTTGCAGAGCTTTAGGACTTAAATTTTCCGGTGCATCCAGATCCATCATTGAAACCTGATATGCCGCCGCGGCTGGCCAAAATGAGGTTGTAAACATGATTTCAAACCCTTAAGCGCAATGGAGACAATCTACTAAATCACTCCCGCGAAACCGGGTATTGGAAGAAATTGCGCAGACGCCAGGAAGTGAAAACCGCCACCAATACAAGCCTGCCATCTGCGTCTACCCTTAACGTATCCATCCCTTTTTCGCTAAGCGCCTAACATCATGAGTCTTTCCCTTCGTCATTACCTGCACGCCCGTTCCCGGCTGGTGATTTCAATCGTTGCCGGGCTGATTTGTTTTTTCGCCCTTCCTGCGCATCTGGGGACGTTGCAGCGCCTGATGATCGGCTGGAATGTGCTGGCGTGGCTGTACCTGTTTTTCCTGTGGTTTCGGATGTTGCGCACCGAGTCGAAAGACATTCCGCACATCGCCAAAACGCAGGATGAAAGCGCCAGCATCGTGCTGACGCTGGTGACGCTGACCTGTCTGGTGAGCATTCTGGCGATCCTGATGGAGCTGGGGTCGCTCAAAGATCTCACCGGCACCGCGCGGGCGCTGCACATTCTGCTGACCGCCACCACGCTGATTGCTTCGTGGGCGCTGCTGCCCACGTCGTTCGCCATGCATTACGCGCATCATCACTACCTGCGGCGTAGCAAAGACTGCACGCCGATGATTTTCCCGGAAAAGCCCGACGAACCCGGTTACTGGGATTTTCTCTATTTCTCTTTCACCATTGCCGTAGCGTCGCAAACCGCCGACGTGGCGACCGGCACCACCGATATGCGGCAGATTGCGCTGTTGCAGTCAGTGATTTCGTTCGTCTTCAATCTGGCCATTCTCGGGTTTTCCATTAACGTCGGCGCGGGATTGCTAAGCTAATTACTGACTTAACGATTGAAGTAATACGCTGTATTTCGGGGGATTTTCGGCAGAGTTCACTGTAAGTCTAAAAAGGCGAATTTTGGACTTCTATACGTCTAAAACTTAGTGTAGGTTTTCACAATATTCTCCCAATTTGGTTACGTTTAAGGAAACTTTGCTTATGCGCACTTCGTTCGTTGCCCTGACCCTGCTGGCCACCACGCTGTTTTCTGCCACCTCTTTTGCCGGGAAGACGCTGGATCGCGTGACCAAAACCGGCGTTTTACGCAATGCCATCGTCAATGACTATCCGCCTTTCGGCTTTATTGATGACAATAATCAGCTGGCGGGTTTTGACGTGGATGTTGCCAAAGCCGTGGCACAGCGCATGGGTGTGAAGCTGGAAATTATCGCGCCGGGCTGGGAAACGATTGTCGGCGGTAAATGGCAGGGGCGCTGGGATACCTGTATCTGCTCGATGACGCCAAACACCGAGCGCGCCAAAGTGCTGGATTTCCCGACGCCTTACTACAACTCTCCTGCGGTTTTAGTGGTCAATAAGAAAGACGACCGCATCAAATCCGCTGCGGATCTGAGCAATAAAAAAATCGGTGTCGGCATCGGCTCGACCTATGAAACGTACCTGCAAAAAGCGCTGGTTATTCCGGGCGCGAAGCCGCTGAACTTCCCGTTCGATAACGTGCAGGTCATCCCGAGTGACGAAGAAGTCGCGTTCCAGAATCTGGCGTTGGGGCCGGGCGTGCGTCTGGACGGCGTGGTGTCTGATTTAGCCACCGCCAATGCCCGCATCAAGCGTGCGCCGGTGTTTAAAATTGTCACCGAACTGTACGCCGAACCGAACTGGGTGGCGACGGACAAAGGTGACGCCGAATGGGATAAGAAAGTCGCAGACACGATTAAATCGCTGCGCGACGACGGCACGCTGGCCAAAATTTCCCAGCACTGGCTGGGTGAAGATATTACGCACGAGGTACCGTGATGCCACAAATCCCGGACAGCCAGCCGAAGGTGGAAACGCCGGAACGCTGGCACCGCGCGCACGCGTTTAAATTCAAAACCGGGCTGACTTGGCTTATTCTGCTCAGCCTGCTGCTCGGCACTTTCAGCAAAATGGGGCTGGACTGGAGCCTGATCAGCCAGAAATTGCCATTCCTGCTCGGGCTGCGTCTGTCGCCGGACGGCTTTATTCAAGGCGCGGCACTGACCATTATGATCACCGCCTGCTCCATGTTTTTCTGCCTGCTGATTGGCCTGCTCACCGCGCTCGGGCGGATGTCCAAAAATGCGCTGGCCTTTGGTTGCGCGACGTTTTACGCCTCACTGTTTCGCGGTACGCCGCTGCTGGTTCAGGTATTAATCATTTATCTGGCGCTCCCGCAGGTCGGGATCGTGCTCGGCGCGCTCAGCTCCGGCATTATCGCGCTGTCGATGAACTACGGCGCGTATCTGGCGGAAACCATCCGCAGCGGCGTGCTTTCCGTGCCGCGCGGCCAGCAGGAAGCCGCGCTGGCGCTTGGCGTTTCGCGCTGGACGGTGGCGGTACACGTTACGGCACCGCAGGCGCTGCGCATTATTATTCCGCCCGCCGGATCGATGTTTATTTCGATGCTGAAAGACTCTTCTCTGGTTTCGCTGATGGGGCTGTGGGAGCTGAATTTCCTCGCGCAATCCTACGGGCGCAGCACCTATCGCTATATGGAAATGCTGGCGACGGCGGCTGCGATATACTGGATTATGTCGATTGTTTTAGAGCTGCTGCAAAGCCGCCTCGAGCGCCGTTTTGCGCAGGGCCAGCGCCGCTGATGTTCAAATTTTATTAACGGGTACGTCATGTCCTTTCCAGAAGATTTTCGTTTAATCAGCTACCTCTCGCGACTGGAACACGCCGTCCGTTTTCCGCTGTCGTCGTCTTATCCGGAATCGATGAGCATCGATACGCTGTTTGAACTGGCGGGAAAAGAGCACCGCGCGCCTTTCCTGCAAACCGTACTGGATTACCCACCGCTGCGCGGAACGCCTGAACTTCTCGAGGCCATCGCATCGACGTACCGGCACATTACGCCGCAGCAGGTCATCAGTTTTGCCGGTGCAGACGAAGCGATTTATGCCAGTTTTCAGATGCTGCTCGAGCCTGGCGATCATGCGGTGGTCATCACGCCCAATTATCAGTCGCTGGAAAGCGTGCCGCTGTCTCGCTGTTCCGTCACCGGCGTGGCGCTGGATGAAAACAACGACTGGGCGCTGGACGTGGAAAAAGTACGGGCTGCGCTACGTGAAAACACCAAAGTGCTGGCGATAAACTTCCCGCATAACCCGACCGGTGCGCTGATTTCCCAACAGCAACTCACGGATCTGGTGGACATGTGCCGTGCGCGTGGGATCTGGATTTTTTCCGATGAAGTGTACCGGCTGACAGAGTTTGATCCGGCGGATCGTCTGCCGCAGCTGGCCGATATTTACGAACGCGGGATCTCGCTGAATGTGACGTCAAAAGCCTACGGATTGCCCGGCCTGCGTATCGGCTGGGTGGCCTGTCAGGATGACGCGTGGATGCTGAAACTCGAACGCATGAAGCAGTATCTGTCGATCTGCAATTCCATGCCCGGCGAATTTCTGACGACGATTGCGCTCAACGCCCGCGCGCCGATCCTTGAGCGCGTCATGGCGCGTTCGCGTCGCCAGCTTGCCGCACTGACGGCGTTTCTGACGCGCTATCCGCATCTGTTCCAGCTTTCCGTGCCGAAGGCCGGTGTGCTGGCATTTCCGCGTTATCTGGGTGCAGAAGGCGCGGAAGCGTTCGCCACCCGGCTGGTGGAAGAAACCGGGGTGATGGTCATTCCGTCTGTGACTTACGCCTCTGAACTGACGCCGGTTTCAGAAGATTTTCTGCGTATTGGCTTTGGCCGTGAAAATCTGGAGCAGGCGCTGGCGGAAATGAGCAAATGGCTGGATCGCCGGTGATCAGCCCAGTACTTTTTTGCTGGTCAGAAAATCAATAAACACCCGCACTTTGGGCAGCATATGGCGGCTACTCGGCCAGACCACCGAGAACTTGCCGCCCTCTTTCAGAAAGTTCTCCAGCACCGAAACCAGCTCGCCGGAAGCCAGAGAGTTGCGCACGATAAACTCCGGCACATACGCCATTCCCAGCCCCTGAACCGTGGCCTGTAAAATCGACTCCAGATTATTGCTGCTCAGCGCCAGTGGCAGTTCCTCCGGCATTTCGCTCAGTTCCCACTCCTGCCATTGTCCGTTACCCGGAAACCGGTAACGCAGGCAGGCGTGATGGCGCAAATCGTCCGGCGTTTGTGGCGCTGGGTTTTGCGCGAAATAGCCGGGGCTACCGACGATGGCAAAGCGGAACGGCCCCAGACGGCGCGACATCATCTGCGAACTGTTCAGTTCACCGCTGCGGATGGCGATATCAAACCCCTCATCAATAACGTCCACCATGCGGTCGCTGAAATCCAGATCCAGTTCAACGTCAGGATAACGTGCGCGAAATTCCGGTAAATGCGGCAACAACATGCGGTAACCGATGGCTGGCGCGGTGATGCGCAATTTGCCGCGCGGCACGGCGGAAATCCGCACCAGCTCCTGCTCGGCTTCTTCCAGCTGCGTGACGATATTCTGGCAGCGTTCGAAAAAAAGCTGCCCTTCATCGGTCAGGCTGATGCGCCGCGTGCTGCGGTTAAACAGCCGCACGTTGAGCTTTTCCTCCAGGCGCGCCACGCTTTTCCCCACCGCCGACGCCGAAATACCCATGCGTTCTGCTGCCGCCGCAAAACTCTGACTTTGCGCCGCGCGGACAAACGCCAGCAAACCCTTCAGATTTTCCACTTTACCCTTCCCGCCATTCGAGCGTTTTAGTCCTTAATCATCGGACTTGGAGCCCGTTTCCGCAAGATTACTGACATTTTATCATCCATGTCACGACTCTTTCCGTTGGGGGAAAACCAATGAATACCTCATCCACGCACGACACCGGCAGCCTGCGGGTTCTGTTCACCGTTTGCCTGGCAGCGGTGATCCTGCCGCTCAATTTCGTCAGCGGCGCGGTCGCCACGCCCGCCATCGCCCGCGAACTCGGCGGCAGCGCACAGGCGCTGAGCTGGATAACCAATTCTTTCATGCTGACGTTTGGCTGTTTTCTGATGGCCGCCGGTGCGCTGGCGGATGAAATCGGCCGCAAAAAAGTGTTTATCAGCGGCGTTTCGCTGTTTGCCCTGCTCTCGCTGTTACAGAGCTTCAGCACCAGTTTATTGTGGACCGATTTACTGCGCGGCGCGCAGGGGATTGCCGCCGCCGGTGCGCTGGCGGGCGGTGCGGCGGCTCTGGCGCAGGAATTTGACGGCGCAGCGCGAACCCGTGCGTTCAGCCTGATGGGCAGCAGTTTTGGTGTCGGTCTGGCATTCGGGCCGTTTCTGGCCGGATTGCTTATCGCGCATTTCGGCTGGCGTTCGGTCTTTTTCACCGCCGCCGCCATCGCGCTGATTTCACTGCTGAGCGGCACGTCGAAAATGCGTGAGACGCGGAATCCGCAGGCCGCCGGTATCGACTGGCCTGGCACGGTGTCGTTTACCGCCATGCTGGCGCTGCTGACCTGGGCGCTGATGGACATTCCGCAATCCGGCCTGAACAGCCCGCAGGTGCTGGCGATGCTGGCGGGTGCGGCGGTGTTACTGGGGATTTTCGTGGCGGTTGAGCTTCGCGTGAAAAACCCGATGCTGGATTTATCGCTGTTCCGCTACGTGCGCTTTATCGGTGTGCAGGCGCTGCCGCTGGCGACCGGTTTCTGTTTTGTGGTGCTGCTGGTGGTGCTGCCGATGCTGTTTATCGGCGTCGCAGGGCTGAGCGAAGAGCGCGCCGGGCTGATGATGATGGCGTTATCGGTGCCGATGCTGGTCGTGCCGCTGCTGGCCGCGTGGCTGACGCGCTGGATATCGGCGGGCGTGTTGTGTACCTCCGGGCTGTTAATTGCCGCCGCCGGTCTGGGCTGGCTGAGCCGCGCGGTGCTGGCGCAGGAACTGACCGGCATGATCGCGCCGATGCTGATGATTGGCGTTGGTACGGGTTTACCCTGGGGTTTGATGGACGGGCTTTCGGTCAGCGTTGTACCGAAAGAACGGGCGGGCATGGCGACCGGGATTTTCAGCACCACGCGCGTGGCCGGTGAAGGGGTTTCACTGGCGATTGTCGGCGCCATTCTCTCAGCACTCACCCATAACGCACTGGCGGCACAATTTACCGGCGGGGAAATCAGTCAGGCGGCGCAGCGGCTGGCGACCGGCAATCTGGCGGTCGCGCAGCAACTCATTCCGCAGGCCAGCACAGCGCAGCTTCAGGCGCTTTATGCCGCCTCGTTGCACCCGCTGTTACTGTGTCTGACGGGTATTACGCTGTTTTCCGCGCTAGTGGTTTTACTGGCGTTGCGCGGAAATCATCAGCAAACGACAGAAACCGCCGCCGTCTGTCAGAAGGATCTGTCGCCGTAACCGGCTTCAAGAACCGGGCGCAGCCGTGCATAAATGTCTTCAATCTCTGCCGGTATTTCAACTTCGGCAATAAAGCCCGCCCCGCGCGGGCCGTAGCCACCCGGCGCATTACGCAGACGCGGGATTTCACCCAGCAGCAGGGAGATAAAACGCGGCAACGTCCACAAACCCGCCTGCGCGGTTCCGGCAAATTTCACACTTTCGCCTTCGCGCACCAGCTCCGGCACCAGAACCGGCCAGCTGGTGAAGTGGACATCCGGACGATCGCGCCATACGTGGCGGAAACTGGCGTCGGTGCGCAGCTGCATCAGCGGATCCTGCGTCAGAATAATGTCCTTATTCCGGTCCGCGGCTTCGTCGAGCACGCGCCGCGCCTGTAATGCGTTATCGCCGCAGTTGGTCGACGCCGTTTCCCGCAGGATATTTTCCGGAGACAACCCGAAATGCTCTAAGCCAATGTCGTACAACACCTCCGCTTCACTGCGACCTTCGGTGGCGATATTCCGGTAAACCGGATGTTGCTGCACCGCGTCATATAGCAAACGGGTCGAATGCCCGATACCACCGGCAATCAGCAACCGCGTAACGCGACCCTGCGCCAGCGCCTGAAACGCCGTTTCTGTGGTCGATAAAATCGCGTTGCCCAGCAGGATAAGCAGCGGTGAAGTGCCTGACGGCCCCTTTCCGGCGGTTTGGTCAAAAGATAAAAAACGCGCCAGACGGTTCATATCAGCAATAACGGGATCAGAAAACATCACAGTCTCCATTGGGTTGGACAAGCATCATAACCCTTTAACAATACACAAAGAATGGTTAATAAAATTCATCTTTTAGTCGCAAAAATTAATTAATGAGACCTGTTATAAATCCATTATCGGGATAAAAAACTATCAATTTTACATTTATAGAATTTTTATCCTTATTATCAAAAATGAAAAAAATATCCCCTTAAGGTAAATTTATTAACTTATATTTAACCGTAACGACGTTTTTCATCATGAGGTTAAGGTCAGGGATTTCATCAGTGATCGCTGAAAAAACAAAGCCCGGCCTGTACGTCGTTTCTTGTCCGTTTTTTGGCTGTCTTTAGCGTTAATTACAGACCACCAGAGGATTTCCACATGCAACACCGTTGCATGAATACACATCCGTGTAAGCAGTTATTGGGAGTCATCATGGGCGAAAAAAATACTTTATTACTGGCTATTCTGGCCGCGGCAACCCTGACATTCGCCGCTGGCGCGCAGGCAGCCGGTACCTTAACAGGGCAAGTGGGTGTTCAGCTGACCATCAGCACCGGGTGTACCGTCGGTAACGGCACCGCCACCGGCGGCACCAACCAGTGGGGTACCTTAAACTTCGGTAATTACGCCGATCTGACCAGCGTGATCAACGGCACCGTTCTCGGCGCTAATGGCACCAGCGCGGTCACCATCACCTGTAGCACCGGGCTGAGCCCGACGCTTTCACTCAATGGCGGGCTGGCAGCGGCAGGCGGGTTACGTACCATGACCTCCAGCGGCAACAGCATTCCTTATCGCCTCTATTCTGATACCGCACGTACCACCGAAATCGCGATTAATACGCCCGTCACCCTGACCACCGGGACGACGCCGCAAAATATTCCGATTTATGGCCGCGTATTGCCTGCTGACCAGACCAGTACCACACCGGCCGCGGGGACTTACAACGATACGGTCGTCGCCACACTTTCCTGGTAGTTCGCTGACATTTCAGGGCTAAGACAGCCCTGTAATGTCAGAAAGAGGGTCAAGGAAGGAATGGTCATGGACATCAAGGTACCGCTGTTGCCAGCCCTGATTGCGCTGTTATGTCAGGCGGCTGTCCCGTCGGCAAATTCTGCCACGCTTGGGATCACCGCCACGTTGCTGCCTGCCTGTACGGCGGGCACATCGTCGTCCGGCAGCACGACTTTCGGCACCCTCAATTTCGGCAATTATGCCACGCTGACCAGCGCCATTAATGTTACCAGCGCGCAACTGGCGGGTTCTATTCGCGTGAACTGCGTCAACGGGCTGAGCTACAAAATCCTGATGGATGGCGGTACAGCAGGCAGCGTGACGGCCCGCAAAATGGCCAACACCACCAACAGCGCACTGACCGTGGCCTATAACCTGTATACCACCGCCCCGCGCACCACGATTTGGGACAATACCACCGGCGTAAGCGGCACAGGATCCGGCGCCGACCAGTGGTATCCGGTGTATGGCCGTGTTCCTGCCCAGACCACGCCCGCGGCCGGTATTTATTCGGACACGGTCAATGTCACTGTCAGCTGGTAGCGGGGCGATATTATGCCTGAACGCACCCTCATCCTGCTGGCTTCCCTCTCACTCCTCTTTTCGCCTGTTCTGCGGGCTGCGACAACCACCACCAGCTTTACCGTCAACGCCACCATCACCAATGGCTGCGCCTTCGGCAATTCCCTCAGTACTTCCGTCTCCAGCCTTGGCACGATCAACTTTGGATCGTTTGCATCCGTCCCGACCAATGTGGATGTGGTCAGTACGTCGGGTGCGGGTTCGGTCGTCGTGACCTGTACACCCGGCGCGACGGTGGCAATCGCCATGGATTACGGCTTACACGGGGGTTCCGTGACGCAGCGTTATATGACCAACAGCGGCGCGACCGCCACGCTGGCTTATCAGCTTTATCAGGATTCAGCACACACCAAAGTATGGGGAACCGGTGCGCAGGCGATGACCGTCAGCAGCTTCCCCGCCACAACACAAACTTATCCGGTCTATGCCCGGTTGCTTTCATTCACGACGTCACCGACTGCAGGCACTTACACCGACACGGTAACCGTGACTTTAACGTATTGAATCATCAGGATGTGAACCATGAAATTGACTTTTTTACGCTGTATTTCCCGTCTGATTGCCATTTCTGCGCTGTGCTTATCCGGGCACGTTTTTGCGGCCAGTTCGGTACTGGTCTGGCCGGTTTATCAGATTATTGAGGCTGACCAGAACGGCTCCGCGCTGTGGCTGGAAAATCGCGGAGCCGATCCGGTTTCGTTACAGATTCGGGTCATGGCGTGGAAACAGGAGAATTTTAATGAGCGTTACGCCGATCAGACCGCCGTCGTCGCCAGCCCGCCGTTCGCCACCGTCGCCCCCGGCCAGCGCCAGCTGATCCGACTGATCCGCAATACGCCGGTGCCGCCGAAAACCGAAAAAGCCTTCCGTATCATTATTGATGAAATTCCTTCTCCGCTGAATGCCTCGCCGCAAGGCCAGGCAAAAGCCGTCGTCGGCCTGCAATTACAAATGCGTTATCTGTTGCCGTTATTTCTCGATGGCGAAGGGCTCTGGACCAACGAACGTACCGATATCAAACGGGATCCCGCGTCCGCCACCAAGCCGGTGCTGAAGTGGAGCGTGGATACCGAAGGCGGAAAAATGCTGCTGAAAGTCAGGAATACCGGCACCGTTCACGCCCGCCTGAGCAACGTGTTCTGGTCCGCTAACGGCAACAACAAACAGGGTGTCAAAACCATGGTCAGCGGCTTTATGGGATACGTGTTGCCGGGCCAGGAAATGCGCTGGCCGGTGCCCGCAGGCGTGATCCCTGGCGGTCAGCTCAATGCACAAATTGCGGATAATACGCAGCCCATCGTGATCCCGCGCGGCGAATAAGGCCGGGGCACGGGACATGTCATTACGACGGCTGAGATGTTATTGCAGACGATCCTTCCGGCTTGGCCTGATTTGCGCGGGCAGTACCACCTTGTCTGTCGTTCCGCTGTTTGCGCAGGCGGATGAATACGGCGCGTTACCGGATGCGCCCCGCGTTGCGCCGGTAGTCATGGACGCGACCTATTACCTGACGCTGGTTGTAAACGGCCAGACCGATAATCAAGTCGTGCCGGTGGTATATCGCAATAACGCTTACTTTGTGGAGTCCGGCGTGCTGGCGAAAAACCATGTGCACACCCACGGACAGCAGGACGGGCTGGTGAATATCTCCGCCCTGCCCGGCGTGAAAGCGACGTACAACGCCGCCGTTCAGCAGATGGTGATTCAGGTGCCGGACGACTGGCTGCCGAAACAGGATGTCAGCAGCGATAACCTGATCGGCTATACGCCTGCGCAAAGCAGCAACGGTTTGCTGCTCAATTACGACGCCTATTACACCGATCCGCACGACGGGCCACGCTCAGTCGCCACATTACTGGAACAGCGGCTGTTCAGCAGCGTCGGCATTCTGACCAATACCGGCACCTTCCGCGAGAGTCTGGGGAGTAATGGAAGCGACAACGGCAACGTGCAAAACGGCTATCTGCGTTACGACACGTTCTGGCGCTACAACGACGAACAACGGCTGGTCAGTTATCAGGTCGGGGATTTTGTCAGCAATTCGCTGACCTGGAGCAATTCAGCGCGCATGGCGGGTTTGCGCATCAGCCGTAATTTCAGCGTGCGGCCGGATCTGGTGACGTATCCGCTGCTGCAATACAGCGGCACGGCGGCGGTGCCGACCACCGTAGATTTGTTCCTTAACGGCTACAAGGCCAGCACCAACAATCTGAACTCCGGGCCGTTTACGCTCACCAATGTGCCGTACATCAACGGAGCCGGTGAAGCAACGGTCGTCACCACCGACGCCCTCGGACGTCAGGTTTCCACCAGCGTCCCGTTTTATGTGTCGAACACATTACTGCGCAAAGGACTGAGTGATTTCGACCTGTCACTCGGTGCCGTGCGAAAAAATTACGGCATCACCAGCGGGGATTATTCGGATGCCGCTTTCAGCGGGATTTACCGGTACGGTATCAGCAATTTCCTCACGCTTTCCTCGCACGGCGAAGCCACTCAAGGGCTGGCACTTGGCGGACTGGGAGCCGATGTGGCGGTCGGGAACTGGGGCACGTTCAGCGTCTCCGCCAGCCAAAGCCGCGCCAGCCGTGCGCCGGTCACCAGTGGCGAAATCGATGCTGATAACAGCAGTGCGAATACGAATCTCAACGTTAACGGTACACCGAACAACAACGGGATGATCAGCTCATCGCCCAATTCTGACGGCGACACCCATGAAAAAAGCGGCAATCAGTACACGGTCGGTTATTCCTACTACTCCAACCGCTTCAGCCTTTCGGCCTTGCGTTCTTCCCGCAGCCCCGGCTTTCAGGATCTGACGTCGTATACCGGCGACACCCGCCTCAGCCGTCAGGCCGATCAGGTGACGTTCAGTACCTCGCCTTTTGGCCCGTCCAACGGCACAGTCGGCATCGGATATTACGACGTCGAAGCCTATGACCGCAGCCATACTCGGCTGCTTAATTTCTCCTACAGCCGCTCGCTGTGGGGGCAAAGCAGTATGTTCCTGTCGCTTAACAAAACGCTCAGTGACAGCGGTTACAGCGCACAGTTGCAGTTTATCGTGCCACTCGATTCCGGGGCCAGCGTGACGGCCGGTCTGCAACGCGACAGCGCAGGGAATTATCAGGAGCAACTAAGCGCCAGTAAAACCGCGCCAACCGACGGCGGGCTGGGCTGGAACCTGGCGTATACCGGCGGGAAGGATCCTTACCAGCAGGCCGATGCGACCTGGAAAACGCGCTATGCCACGCTTGAAGGCGGCCTGTATGGCGAAACCGGAAAATACACCAACTGGGCCGATCTCAGCGGTTCGGTGGTGTTTATGGCCAATGATTTCTTCCTGTCGGACAAAATTAACGATGCTTTTATTGTCGTCGATACCGGCAATTACGCCGGAGTGCCGGTGATGTATGAGAACCAGAAACAGGGCAATACCGATAAAAACGGCCATCTGCTGATCCCGACTGTCAGTTCGTATTATCCGGCGAAAGTGGATATCGATACGATGCCGCTGCCCGCTGACGTCGTGGCAACCCGCGTGACCGACAACGTCTCCGTGCGCCAGAGCAGCGGCGTGGTGGTTGAGTTTAAAGTGGAGAAAGTGCTGTCCGCCAATATCACACTGCAAAACAGTCAGGGACAGCCGCTGAAAATCGGCACCGTGGTCACCGAACAAAACAGTCGCCAGACCACCGTCGTCGGTTATGGCGGGCTGGCCTATTTCAGCAATCTTGCGCCTCACAATATGTTGAGCATACGTCAGGAAGATGGCTCAGTTTGCCGGATCGGCTTTGACCTCAACGTAAACAGTCACAGCATCGAACAGGTCGGGCCGCTGCTATGCCGCAACGCCCCGGTATCAGGAGAGATCAATGAAGAAAATCCGTAAATGGACAGTCAGAATGCTGATGGTTTGCGCCCTCTTTTTCAGCGTTCAGGCCGCGCAGGCGGCGTGTACCAGTTCGTCCGGCGCAGGGACGTTTGCCTCCAATAACTCGTTTACCGTCGGCACCACCGCTGAACAGGTGACGGCCACCAGCGGCTTTACCTGTACCGGTAGCGCGCTTTCGCTACTCAGCACCAACACCGTAACGGCAACCATTGCCTCCACGGCCAATGCGACCGGCACATCAGCGCGGCTTTACAACGCCACCAGCAAACAGTATCTGCCGTACATCATTTGTCAGGACAGCGGCTGCGCGACGCCGGTCAACGTGGGGACATCAACCACCTGGAGCAGCACCACGTTGCTCGGACTTTTAGGATTATTTAATGCCAGCGACGGCAGCCTGCCGCTGTACCTGAAAACCTCCACCGGCTCTAATTTGCAGGCAGGCACGTACACCGACACGATTAACATCAACTGGGCCTACCATATCTGCTTCGTCGGCGTATTAGGGATCTGTTCCTACACTGACGGCACAGCCACTACCGCCATCACCGTTACGCTGATTGTCACCAATTTCTGCTATATCGACAGCGCACCCAACGTTAATTTCGGTTCCGCGGCTTTCCCTGGCGGGTTCTCCTCCGTCACCTCAAACTCCCTCAGCGTTCGTTGCACGCTGGGCGCGACGTACAGCGTCAATCTTAACAGCAGCAACCCCGGCAGCGGCCAATACCGGCAGATGTCCGCGACGGTCAACTCCGTCGTCAATTACCTGCAATATCAGCTGTTTAAATCCGATGCGACGGTGTGGACAGCCGCCACCAATGCCTCCGCAACGGGCACCGGTTTATCGCAAAGTATTCCGTATACCGCGACGGTCAATGCCTCTCAGGCGAACGTGCCAGCCGGCAGTTACAGCGATACGGTGTTAGTGACGGTGACGTACTAAATGGGGGAAACCAGAAGGAATAAAACAGAACCGGTGCAGCGAATGCGCACCGGTTTGAGAATCTTAAAGTATTACAGTGCTTTCAACGTTTTGACGGTGGCATCCACGTCAATTTCATCTTCCGTAAACACGTAGGTACTGTTCTGGAAGGTGGTGATCAGCAGTTTTTTCATGGTCCGTGTCGCGGCTTTTTTCTCTTCTTCCTGCGGCCGGATACGGTTCATCAGCAGGCCAACGGAAAGCACGGCATTTTCTTTGTCGACTTTGGTTTCTGCCGGGACTTCTTCATTGAAGGCCAGAAAGGATTTGATACTGGTGATTTTGATGCGCTCACCGGCAATAAAGATGTATTTGCTTTCGGGTTCCACTTTGACCGCAAAGGCGGAAAGGCCTTTGTTGTTGGTCGTCGGCTCAAAAGTGACCACCGCATCTTTCTTAATCAGCTCAGGGTTTGCGACTTTAATCACGTGGAAATAACGGTTATCGCCGTTTTCATCTTTGATAAAACCGAAACCTTTATCTTCAAACCAGGTTGTGATTACGCCGTTCATCGCTTACCGCCTAAGTAATTATTCGTTCAACATGTCAGTTTTTGCAGGGCGGAAGTGTAAAGCAGAATGAGGATAAAGTCCTGTGCTTTACAGCCCGGCCTGCCGTGTTATACCGCTTTACGGAAAGTCAGGTTAAACCGGTACGAACCTGTGAGCGGATGTTCGCCCGCTTTCAGCGGCAAAACGCCGTGATAACGCAACCGCGACGGGCCGCCCCACACCACGATATCGCCGTGGGTCAGTGTGATGCGCTGCGTTTTGTCGCTGCGTTCCAGCCCGCCGAACTGAAACACCGCCGGTAATCCAAGAGAAATCGAGACAATCGGCTGCCCGAAGTCATGCTCGTCTTTATCCTGATGCAGGCTCATTTTGGCGCCCGGCTGATACCGGTTAATCAGGCAGGCGTCCGGATTAAAACCGGGAAAACCGGCCTGCTCTGCGGCTTTCACCGCGATATCGCGAAACAGTTCAGGCATCGCCGGCCATTGCTGATGGCTTTCCGGCGACGTGGTCTGATACCGGTAACCGGCTTTGTCCGTCACCCAGCCAACATCACCGCAGTTTGTCATCGCCACGGACATCGCATAACCGCCTGGCGTCGCGCGATACTGAAAAGGCACCTGCCCGGCGATCCGGTCGATCTCTGCCAGCAGCGCCGTGTCGTTTTCCCGCGCTGCGCCACGCAGCACCACCGCGCCGGGGGAAAGATCTTCGCGCCAGTGCGGGTGAAAATCGGGATGATCAAAAAGATCTAAATTCATGTCAGCCTCCGCGTTTGCGTATGCATTGAGTATAACGGATGTCGCCTTTTGAGCATCAGTCCGTCATTTTCAACGCCAGCGCGAAGCCAGAAACTCAAGAAATACCGTCGCCGCCGGACCGATACGCCGGTTAGGCCGCACGCAATAGACGCCGGTTTCCCGCCCCGTCCATTGCGGCAAAACCTGCACCAGATCCCCTGCAGCAATCGCTGCCGCCATCGTCACCGCCGAATGAAAAGCGATGCCGTGTGCGTCGGTACAAAGCCGCCGCGCCGCATCCGCGTTATCCACTTTCACCGATCCTTTCGGTGCCAGCGTGCGTTCTTCTGCACCCGAAAACAGACGCCACAGCAGGCCGTCCTGACTGGCCGAAGAGACGATACATTCATGCCCATTGAGATCTTCCAGCGCCTGCGGCACACCGCGTTTTGCCAGATAAGCCGGGGCGGCCACCAGGATCCGCCGGTTTTCCAGCATTTTGTGGGCAATCAGCGAGGAATCCTTCATGCGGCCAATACGAAATGCCAGCATGATGCCGTCAGCAACAAGATCAGCGTAGTCATCGGTCAGGCGCAAATCCAGCTGCACCCGCGGATGCGCCGCCAGAAACGTGCTCAGGTACGGCACGATATGCGTGTGACCAAACGCCACCGGCGCGCTGACCACCAGTTCGCCATACGGCAGTTTCTGTTCATCGCGCACGGTTTCGGCAGCGTTTCGCAGTTGCAGCAACGCCTGATGACACTCGGAAAAATAGCGTTTCCCGGATTCAGTCAGCGACATCGCCCGCGTGGTCCGGTTCAGCAGCTGGGTGCCCAGTTGCTGTTCCAGCGCTTTAATAAAGCGGCTGACGGACGACGGCGTGATCCCCAGCGAATCAGCGGCGCGGGCAAAGCTATTGTGTTCAACCACAGCAACAAAGGTTTGCACTAAGTGCAGCGACGGCGCGTTCATTATTGCTCTCAGAGAATCAATGAATGTTATTTCCGGCTATTATCAAGAAAATTAAGCATGATTAGAATGATTCTTTTTCGAGGAATATTCTATGAAAACGCCTTCTCTCTCCGCTTTTCATGCCCTGCATTTGCAGGATAAACCGCTGAAATTACCCAACGCCTGGGACGCAGGCAGCGCACGACAGATAGCGCACCTCGGCGCGGCGGCCATTGCCACCACCAGCGCGGGCGTCGCCTGGTCTTTGGGGTATCGCGACGGCAATGCGCTGCCGGTGGATGAGTATGTGGCGCGCGCGGCGTCTATCGCCCGGGTGATTTCAGTTCCGCTTTCTGCGGATATCGAAGGCGGTTACAGCGACTCCCCGACTCAGGTCGGCATTAACGTTTCGCGGCTTATCGACGTCGGCGTCACCGGCATCAATATCGAGGATGGCGCAGGCAATCCCGATCTCCTGTGCGCCAAAGTGGAGGCCATCCGCAACGCGTGCATCCGGCGCGGAATGGAGTTGTACATCAATGTGCGGACCGACGTTTATGCCCGCAATCTGGTGTCCGCTGAATTCCGTGCCGCCGAAGTGATGGCGCGGGCGCAGAACTATCACCGCGCAGGCGCAGACGGGCTTTTTGTGCTCGGATTAGCCGACCTGAAAGAAATGCGCGACATCGCCGGAAGCACCCCGCTGCTGCTCAATGTTGCGGTCTGGCCGGGGCTTGCGCCGGTGGAAGAGCTGGCGCGTGCGGGCGTGCGTCGCCTCAGCGCGGGTTCCTGGCTGCCGCAAACCTTGTGGGCACAGAACGCACGGCTGGTCAGCGGTTTTTTGCAGGAGAATGCGATGACGCCGATGATGGAAAATGCAGCACCTTATTCTGAGATCAACATGTTATTTTAACCGGCTGAACGAGCTGAATAGCAAAAATATCGAACCGGAGAAGCAGACAATGAACACTGTAAATCAGGCAATGCTGCATATCTTGTGCGGAAAAATTGCCTCCGGGAAATCCACCCTGGCGTGCGAACTGGCAAAGCAGCCGGTCACGGTGGTGGTCAGCGAAGATCGCTGGTTATCCGCACTGTTTAAAGAGGAAATGCGCACCATCGAGGATTACGTCCGATGCTCGGCAAACCTGCGCAGCGCCATCGCACCGCATGTAATTTCGTTGCTCAGCGCCGGTGTCTGCGTGGTGCTGGATTTCCCGGCGAATACCGTCGCCAACCGCCAGTGGATGATGAGCATCATCCGTGAATCGGGCGCGGATCATCGCCTGCATTTTCTGAACGTCACCGACGATGTGTGTCGTTCCCGGCTGCACATCCGCAATCAATCCGGCACACATGATTTTGCGGTGACCGATGCGCAGTTTGAGCTGATCTCCCGATATTTTGCTGAACCTCAGCCGGAAGAAGGTTTCACGATTATTCAATACGATAACGGAAATTAAGCGGAAACGGGAACGGCTTACCAGGGAACGGGACGATTGTAGGGTTGTATCGTTTCAGCTAAGGTTTACCAAAGCCAAACCTACCCTATCAGGAGAGCATCATGAGTCGGGAAATCAACAAAGACACGCAGCTTTGCATGTCCCTTTCCGGTCGTCCGGGAAATTTCGGTACCCGTTTTCATAACTACCTTTATCAGGCGTTAGACCTGAACTTCGTCTACAAGGCGTTCACCACTCAGGATATCGAGGCTGCCGTCAAAGGCGTCCGCGCACTGGGTATTCGCGGCTGCGCGGTTTCCATGCCTTTCAAGGAAGCCTGCATTCCGTTCCTCGATGAACTGGATCCTTCCGCCACAGCCATTCAGTCTGTGAATACGATCGTCAATGATGGCGGTTTCCTGCGCGCCTACAACACCGACTATATTGCTGTCGCCAAACTGCTCGACAGCCATAAAGTCCCGCGTGATGCGGTATTCGCGCTGCGCGGCAGCGGCGGAATGGGCAAAGCGGTGGTCGCCGCCATCCGGGATGCCGGTTTCAAAACCGGTTATATCATTGCGCGCAATGAAGCCAATGGCCGCGCGCTGGCGGAAGAATACGGCTACGAATGGAGAGCCGACGTCGGTGATTTAGCCGTCGATATGGTCGTCAACGTCACGCCAATCGGTATGGCCGGTGGCCCGGAAGCCGATTCTCTGGCCTTTGCGCCAGACGTCATCGACCGCGCCCGCATCGTTTTCGATGTCGTCGCCCTGCCGGTCGAAACTCCGCTTATCCGCTACGGCCGTGAGCACGGCAAAAAAGTCATCACTGGCGCAGAAGTCGCCGCACTTCAGGCCGTCGAACAGTTCGTGCTGTACACCGGCAAACGTCCGTCCGACGAACTGATCGATGCAGCGGCGGCGCACGCGCGGGGCTAACACCAATGCCAGCATAAACCCCCGTCAAGTTTCACAGGGGTTTATGTCCTACTGCCGGACTTCACAACTCCAGATAATTATTCCGCACGTTTCTATTATGCATAATCACTGATGTTAGATGCATACGCATGCATTCTGCGGTGTCCGTTCTGAACCAGTCTGATAACACTTCATCAACACCTTGCCGCTATTTTGCCTGTCGCGGTCACAAACCTCGTGGGGTTACGCACGATTTATCGCCAGAAATAGCAAACCAGCTAAAGGGTTCATTAACATCTTGCATTGCGCTTTTGTGCCGTTTTTATGCATTTTCAGCCTCACTAAATGCATAAAAAATGAATAATTATTTCTGTTATGCAGAATTTATGCGATACCGGTCACAACAGTGCTTATGGTGGGCGTTAGAATGGCCGCGCTATTTCAACCAACAAGGTCGATAGAAATGGAAAATAACAATCGAAAAATGGCACATATACGACGAACCACGCATCTGATGATGATGGCTCACCGCAGTTGTTTTAGCTTCGCATTTTTTAACTTCCGATAACCCTTCGCGCTACGTTCTTATTCCGTATTGCAGAACGTCTTATGCCCAGAATATTTCAATTGCGCTCTACACGGCGACGGCATACTTTTGCCTTTCCTAATGAAAGACATTTTAAGACTGCAATGCAATAACGAATAATGACCTCCTATATTTCGCAAAATAAATATAACTCTCTGTAACAGACAAATTTTGTTACAGCGAATTCGCACACCTTTATTTTGGCGGAAATTATTTTCAGCAAATGAATGAATTTGTTGCGGGATAATTTCGCCTGAAAAATGAGAAAAAATGAAAACACTAAAAATAGCGGCGAATACCACGACACAAACCTGTTTTGACACCACGCGGGAAATTGTGGATATCCATCACACCGATTTTACCGATATTGCCGCCGCCGTGCTTTCGGTGGAAGACGTCCGGCAGGGCATGGTGGCGCATCTGAGTGATATCGGGCTGAATATTCCTCTGTTCGTCGCGATCGCCTGTGAGGAAGAGCTGGATAATGACATATTGCCCGCACTGCACGGCGTATTTGAACTCTGCGGAAAGAACACTCAGTTTTATGGTAAACAACTGGAAGCCGCAGCGGTTAAATATGAAAGCGAATTGCTGCCGCCATTCTTTAACACGCTCACGCAGTACGTCGAAATGGGCAATGCTTCTTTCGCCTGTCCGGGCCATCAGGGCGGTGAATTCTTTCGTAAGCATCCGGCAGGAAGACAGTTTTTCGATTTCTTTGGCGAAACGCTGTTTCGTTCAGACATGTGTAACGCCGACGTCAAACTGGGCGATTTGCTGATCCACGAAGGCGCACCCTGCGAGGCGCAAAAGCATGCCGCCCGCGTGTTCAATGCCGATAAGACATACTTCGTACTCAACGGCACGTCGGCTTCCAATAAAGTTGTGACCAATGCCCTGCTGACCCGCGGCGATCTGGTGTTGTTTGATCGCAATAACCACAAATCCAACCATCATGGCGCGCTAATTCAGGCCGGTGCCACACCGGTTTATCTGCAAACGGCGCGTAATCCGTTTGGGCTGATTGGTGGCATTGATGCGTCCTGTTTTGAGGAACGTGCCCTGCGCCAGCAAATCCGCGAAGTTTCGCCGGAACGCGCCACACTGGCACGCCCTTTCCGTTTAGCGATCATTCAATTAGGGACTTACGACGGCACGATTTATAACGCCCGCCAGGTGGTCGATAAAATCGGTCATCTGTGCGATTACATCCTGTTTGACTCCGCGTGGGTCGGTTACGAGCAATTTATTCCGATGATGAAAGAGTGCTCGCCACTGCTGCTGGAACTCACTGAAAATGACCCCGGCATTATCGTCACGCAGTCGGTCCATAAACAGCAGGCAGGGTTTTCCCAGACTTCACAAATCCATAAAAAAGATAAACATATCAAAGGTCAGGACCGTTATTGCAACCACAAACGGTTCAACAATGCCTTTATGCTGCACGCCTCCACCAGCCCGTTCTATCCGCTGTTTGCCGCACTCGACGTCAACGCCAAAATGCATGAGGGGAAAAGCGGTCAGCGCCTGTGGAAAGAGTGTGTCCGCGTCGGGATCGAAGCCCGCAAAATGCTGCTGGCCACCTGCCAGCTGATCACGCCGTTTGTGCCGCCGGTTGTCGACGGCAAACCGTGGCAATCCTTCAATACCGCTGAAATGGCGGAAGATCTGCGCTTCTTTAATTTCGCCCCAGAGCAGAAATGGCACGGCTTTGAAGGGTACGGCGAATCGCAATATTTTGTCGATCCCTGCAAACTGCTGCTGACCACGCAGGGGATTGATACCGAAACCGGTGAATACACAGATTTCGGGATCCCGGCCACCATACTGGCGAATTATCTGCGTGAAAACGGCATCGTGCCGGAGAAATGCGATCTGAATTCCATTCTGTTTCTGCTGACGCCTGCCGAAGATATGGCAAAAATGCAGCATCTGGTGGCGCTGATTGCGCGCTTTGAGAAACACATCGAGCAGGATTCTCTGCTCTGCGATGTCCTGCCGAACGTGTATCAGAATCACCAGCAACGCTACCGTGATTACACGCTGCGCCAGCTGTGTCAGGAAATGCACGACCTGTATGTCAGTTATGACGTCAAAACGTTGCAGAAAGCGATGTTCCGCAAAGTGAATTTCCCGCGGGTGATGATGAATCCGCAGGATGCAAATACGCAGTTTGTGCGGGGCAACGTGGAATTAATTCCGCTGGTGAAAGCCGAAGGCCGGATTGCCGCCGAAGGTGCACTGCCTTATCCCCCGGGTGTGCTGTGTGTCGTGCCGGGTGAAATATGGGGTGGTGCCGCGCAGCGTTATTTCCTCGCACTGGAAGAAGGTATCAATTTATTACCCGGTTTCGCCCCTGAATTACAGGGCGTTTATATTCAGTCAGATCCTGATGGCTGGAACCGGGCCTACGGGTACGTGATTAGAAAATAAACTCAGTCAGACGCTGCGGATTATTTCCGCCTCGCGAAAATGAATAATAAAAGAGAGTTAAAATCATGAGTAAATCCAATAATAAAATGGGGGTGGTTCAGTTAACCATTCTCACGGCCGTTAATATGATGGGGTCAGGCATTATTATGCTGCCGACTAAACTGGCCGAAGTCGGCACAATATCCATTGTGTCCTGGCTGGTCACGGCGGTCGGTTCCATGGCGTTGGCTTTTGCGTTCGCAAAATGCGGGATGTTCAGTCGTAAATCAGGCGGGATGGGCGGCTATGCGGAATATGCTTTCGGCAAATCCGGCAATTTTATGGCGAATTACACCTACGGCGTTTCGCTGCTGATTGCCAATATTGCGATTGCGATTTCCGCCGTCGGCTATGGCACCGAATTGTTTGGCGTGGCACTGCCTCCGCTGGGGATTTGCATCGCGACCATTGCCGTTCTCTGGCTGGCAACGGTCGCCAATTTTGGCGGCGCGCGCATCACCGGTCAAATCAGTTCAGTGACTGTCTGGGGCGTGATCATTCCGGTGGTCGGCATCTCGGTCATTGGCTGGTACTGGTTCAGCGGCGAGGCGTACATGGCCGCGTGGAATCCGCATGCAGAACCGACGTTCAAAGCCATCGGTGCCTCTATCTCAATGACGTTGTGGGCATTTCTGGGTCTGGAATCCGCGTGTGCAAATACTGATGTCGTGGAAAATCCGGAGCGCAATGTCCCGATTGCCGTACTCGGCGGCACGCTGGGCGCGGCGGTGATTTATGTGGTTTCGACCAACGTGATCGCCGGGATTGTGCCGAATATGGATCTGGCGAATTCCACCGCGCCTTTCGGGCTGGCGTTCTCGCATATGTTTAATCCAACAGTCGGAAAAATCATTATGGCGCTGATGATCATGTCCTGCGTCGGTTCACTGCTGGGCTGGCAATTTACTATCGCGCAGGTCTTTAAATCTTCGGCGGACAGCGGCTTCTTCCCGAAAATTTTCTCAAAACTCAATAAAGCCGATGCGCCGGTAAAAGGGATGCTGACTATCGTCATTTTCCAAAGTGCGCTGTCGCTGATGACCATCAGCCCGTCGCTGAGCAAGCAGTTTGATACGCTGGTGAATCTGGCCGTCGTAACCAATATCATTCCGTATATTCTATCGATGGCGGCGCTGGTGATTATTCAGAAGGTGGCTAAAGTGCCTGAAGGCAAGGCTAAAATCGCCAATGTGATTGCAGGAATCGGTGCGCTATACAGCTTCTACGCGCTGTACAGTTCGGGTGAAGAAGCCATGATGTGGGGCGCGATCGCCACATTCCTGGGCTGGACGCTGTACGGAATGGTGTCGCCACGCTTCGAGATGGCGGGGAAAAAAAGCTGATTGCCGTGAAATTTCTGAAGTAAGAAAACAAAAAAGCCCTGACGGCAACGTCAGGGCTGTGGTCATTACTGCACCAATTTTTTTGAATCAGACGGCTACCGAACCAGACAGGGTTTCTTCGGATCAAACTTCCAGTCCGGCACCAGGAACTGCATGCCCTGCGCGTCATCGCGCGCGCCCAGCCCCATCCCTTTGTAGAGTTCATGAGCTTTCATCACCTGATCCATATCCAGCTCAACGCCCAGCCCCGGTTGTTCCGGCACGCGCACTTTACCGCCTTTGATTTGCAGCGGTTCTTTAGTCAGTCGCTGATTGCCTTCCTGCCAGATCCAGTGCGTATCGATGGCGGTGATTTTGCCCGGCGCGGCGGCGGCAACCTGTGTGAACATCGCCAGCGAGATATCAAAGTGGTTATTGGAGTGAGAACCCCACGTCAGGCCCCATTCGTGACACATCTGCGCCACGCGCACCGAACCCTGCATGGTCCAGAAATGTGGATCCGCCAGCGGAATATCCACGGATTTCAGCTGGATGGTATGACCCATCTGACGCCAGTCGGTGGCGATCATATTGGTCGCAGTCGGTAAGCCGGTCGCCTGACGGAATTCCGCCATAACTTCACGCCCCGAGAAGCCCTGCTCTGCACCGCACGGATCTTCCGCATAAGCCAGCACGCCACGCAGTTGTTTGCCGAGCGCGATGGCCTCATTCAGCGACCACGCGCCGTTCGGATCCAGCGTGATCCGCGCCTGCGGGAAGCGTTGCGCCAATGCGGTCACAGCTTCGGCTTCTTCACTGCCTGCCAGCACGCCGCCTTTCAGTTTGAAATCATTGAAGCCGTATTTTTCATACGCGGCTTCGGCCAGACGTACCACGGCGGCAGGCGTCAGGGCTTCTTCGTGGCGCAGACGATACCAGTCGCAGTTGTCGCCGGGCTGGCTCTGATAGCCGAGCGACGTTTTGTTGCGGTCGCCGACGTAGAACAGATAACCGAGCATTTCGACTTCATCGCGCTGCTGACCGTCGCCGAGCAGAGACGCGACGGTAACGCCCAGATGTTTACCGAGCAGATCCAGCATCGCCGCTTCAATCGCGGTGACGACGTGGATCGTGGTACGTAAATCGAAAGTTTGCAGCCCGCGGCCAGAGGCATCGCGGTCGGCAAATTTTTCGCGCACGGCGGTCATGACATTTTTGTATTCGCCCAGCGTTTTGCCGATCACCAGCAACGCGGAATCATCCAGCGTCTGACGGATTTTCTCGCCGCCCGGGACTTCGCCCACGCCGGTATTCCCGCTGCTGTCTTTGAGGAGCAGGATGTTACGGGTGAAAAACGGCGCATGCGCTCCGCTGAGGTTAAGCAACATGCTGTCGTGCCCGGCCACCGGGATCACCTGCATGGAAACAATTTTTGGTGTAGATGAAGAGGTCATGCTAACTCCTTAGTGAATTCGGATTCCGTAATCAGCGGCCCATCGCCGGGCGCTTGCGATCAAATTTCCAGCCGGGGATCAGGTACTGCATCGCCGCCGCATCGTTGCGTGCGCCGGTCGGCAGTTTTCTGTGCAGTTCGTGGGCGCGGTGGATCTGATCCATGTCGATCTCAATCCCTAAGCCCGGTTTCTCAGGCACTTTGATTTTCCCGTTCACGATTTGCAGCGGCTCTTTGGTCAGGCGCTGATTGCCTTCCTGCCAGATCCAGTGCGTATCAATCGCCGTCGGTTTACCCGGCACAGCCGCGCCAACGTGGGTGAACATCGCCAGAGAAATATCGAAATGGTTGTTGGAATGGCAGCCCCAGGTCAGGCCCCACTCATCGCACAGTTGCGCCACGCGTACCGCGCCATGCATGGTCCAGAAATGCGGATCAGCCAGCGGAATATCGACGGACTGCAACATCACGGCGTGCTGCATCTCGCGCCAGTTGGTGGCAATCATGTTGGTGGCGACCGGCAAACCGGTGGCACGGCGGAACTCAGCCATCACTTCACGGCCAGAAAAGCCCTGCTCCGCGCCGCACGGATCTTCGGCATAGCTGAGGATCCCGTGCAGGTTTTTACACAAATCTATCGCTTCATCGAGCAGCCACGCGCCGTTAGGATCAACGGTGATCCGCGCATCCGGGAAACGTTTTGCCAGCGCTTTTACCGCGTCGATTTCCTGCTCACCCGGCAACACGCCGCCCTTAAGTTTGAAATCTTTAAAGCCGTATCGATCCTGTGCGGCCTCCGCCAGCTGCAACACGGCGTCGCTGTTCATCGCTTTCTGATGACGCAGGTGATACCAGTCGTGAATGCCGCGCGCCCCTTCCTGATACGGTAAATCTGTTTTCTGCCGGTCACCGATATAGAAGAGATAACCGAGCACGGTCACTTCGTCGCGCTGTTTGCCCGGCCCGAGCAGCTCGCACACCGGCACGCCGAGGAATTTACCCATCAGATCCAGCAGCGCGGCTTCCAGCGCCGCGACCGCGTTCACTCGCAACTCGAACGTCCACGCGCCTTTACCAAACGAATCAAAATCCGACGACTGATTACCCACGTGAATCTGATGCACCAGCCGGTTCATCCGCGCTACTTCCTGGCCTTTGACCTGCGCGATGGCTTCAACCAGCGTGTTGTAAATTACTTCGCCACCCGGCGCTTCGCCCACGCCGGTATTCCCGGCGCTGTCGGTCAGAATCACGATGTTGCGGGTGAAGTAAGCACCGTGCGCACCACCGATATTCATCAGCATGCTGTCGTGCCCGGCCACAGGAATGACCTGCATGTCGGTAATGACCGGGGAAGATTGCGTACTCATCGTGATACTCCTTTTCCTGCACTTGCGGATCCGAAAGGTTGTAACTGGATGCGTTCAATTTTGCCGACGATAAAGACATAGCTGATAACGGCGAGCAGAGCGTGGATCCCGACGAAAATCAGTGCGCCATTAAAGGAACCGGTGGTACCGATAATGTAGCCGACTGCAATCGGGGTGATGATGCCGGAAACGTTACCGAACATGTTGAACAGCCCGCCGCTCAGCCCGCTGATTTCTTTCGGCGCGGTGTCAGCCATGACCGCCCAGCCCAATGCACCCAGCCCTTTGCCGAAGAAGGCGAACGCCATAATCCCGACGACCATCCATTCGGTATCGACGTAGTTACAGGCAATCATCGACATTGACAGCAGCATACCGATAACGATCGGCGCTTTGCGTGACAGCGTCAGGTTGTTGGTTCTGCGCATCAGCCAGTCGGAAATAATCCCGCCCAGCACGCCGCCGAGGAAGCCACAAATGGCCGGAACCGACGCCACCATGCCCGCTTTTAGAATGGACATGCCGCGAGCCTGAACCAGATAAACCGGGAACCAGGTGATGAAGAAGTAGGTTAGCGCATTGATGCAGTACTGGCCGATATAGATGCCGATCATCATGCGCGATTTCATTAACTGTTTGAGCTGTGAAGCTTTCTCGCCTTTGACTTTCGCCTTTTTGGTGGTTTTCTGATCCATGTTGATCAGCGCGCCACCGGCTTCCATGTAGTCGAGTTCGGCCTGATTGACGCCCGGATGATCTTTTGGATCGTGGATCACTTTCAGCCAGATGAAGCTCAGGATGATCCCCAGCCCGCCCATAAAGAAGAAGACGTGTGACCAGCCCACGGCCTGTGTCAGCCAGCCCATAATCGGGGCAAAAATTACGGTAGCGAAATACTGTGCGGAGTTAAAAATTGAGACTGCGGTGCCACGTTCCTGTGCCGGGAACCATGCAGCAACAATCCTGCTGTTGCCCGGGAAAGAAGGCGCTTCAGCCAGCCCGACGAGGAAACGTAATACAAAGAGGGAAACTACGATGCCGAAGCCACTGAATATATCGACAAACCCTTGCAGCAATGTGAATAATGACCAGATGAAAATACTGTAGAAGTAAACTTTTTTGGAACCGAATTTATCCAGTAACCAGCCACCGGGTATTTGTCCGATAACGTAGGCCCAGGAAAATGCCGAAAATATATACCCCATCCCAACAGAATCGAGACCGATATCTTTCGCCATTGCCGACCCGGCAATAGATAACGTCGCGCGGTCGCCGTAATTAAATGATGTGACGATAAATAACATCACCACTATCCAGTAGCGCGCATTTGTTCTTTTTTTCACGGCACTGGCTGATGAAACGATTGTTTCCATGATGTTCTCCGGAATTGAGAGTGATGCAAATACCCGAAGGTATAAGACATTCCAGCCAGCCACAGAACTGTAGGGTTCAGAGAGGAAGGAAGAATGCCAGTATAAGAACAACCGGATACCAACTCATTAGGCAAAGTGACAAGCATGGAAAGCGCTTTGCATTTATCTTGAGGCGAATGCCCAGTACTCTGCGAGTCAGTTCACGAAAAGAGAAAGGCTTGTGATTGGCGTCACGTTAAATTAAATACGGCGATTTCGTCCTGAAAATATCCGGTACAGAAATACTTTCAGGACGGGAAGATTAATTAAACCTGATCGTTATCTAATTGAAGTGCGACATACAACAACAGACGATCGTCAAAATTTCCCAGATCCAGCCCGGTTAATTCCGAAATACGGTTTAAACGATATTCCAGCGTATTACGGTGAATATAAAGCGCTTTGGACGTTGCGGTCGGTTGCACATTATTATGGAACCATGCTGCTAATGTACGCCGGAGTAATCCGTTGCCGTCGGTGGCTTTCAGACGCGCCAGCGGCCGCACCAGTTCATCGGCCTGCCAGCCGCCACGAAGGCTGTCCAGCAGCACCGGCAAAATCAGATCCTGATAGAAATAACAGCGCTGTTCGGGCATGCGCTGTTTGCCGACGGTCATGGTGGTTCGAGCAGTGCGATACGAGCGGGCAATACTGCCTGGGCCGCTGAAGAAGTTACCGAGGGAAATCCGGACACGCAGACGACCGGTTTCGGTCATGCGCGAAAGCAGATGATCGATTCGCTGCCGGTGACCATCGGGATCCCAGCGATCGTAACTGTTCAGCGCCGGTTTCAGCACCACCATTTCGGTGAGCGAAACAATCGCGATCAGGTTATCTCGCTCCGGCGTGGTCAGTAAGGTTTGCAGCTGTTGCAGCTCCGCCATCGCGGAATCCACGCCAAGCTGACCGCTGTCTACTTCGACCACCGCCGCCACGCGCGGGCGGTTCAGGTCAATGCCCAGACGCTGCGCCCATTCCATTAATGCCGGGGAAAGTTCGTCTACGCGGATCAGGTTCAGCACCAGTTCTTCGCGCAAACGGCTGTCCTGCGCGAGCATATGCAGTAAACGCGCCTGCTCAAGCATCATTTCGGCGGTCATGCAGACCAGCTCGCCGTACTGGCGTAACTGCGACGGATTGCCCGTCAGGCCAATCACGCCGACAATCTGGCCATCAATGCGCAGCGGCAGGTTTATTCCCGGACGCACACCGTGCAAATGCCGTGCAACACCTTCATCAATATCAACAATACGTTCCTGCGAAATGGACAACAGAGCACCTTCGTGCAATTCCCCAAGACGCTGATCGTCTCCGCTGCCAATTATTCTTCCCCGTCCATCCATGACATTCACATTACTATCAATGATTTGCATTGTTCGGGCAACAATCTGTTGCGCCAGCTTTGCATCGAGATGATACGCTGACATGATCCCCTGCCTTGCCTGTTTTATCGTTGTCAGAACAGCATACTCAGCGGCTTACCCCGACACATTATGCAAATGCCCAAAGAGCGAAAGCACCTATTGAAGTTGCGGGTAAGGTCACATTTTTAAGCAAATGCACAAGAATATTCAGACGGGAGTCGGGAGAAAACGGCAT
>NZ_JBKEZJ010000011.1:0-181206 GCF_046449555.1 Rahnella selenatireducens | reverse complement strand
GCCGCGAACCCGCCGTTTTATTTCGTCACCCTGCCAGATCACCAGCGTCGCCACTTCATCCAGCACTTTTTCAAACCCGATGGCCGGGTCGCTGCTGACCAGCACGACGCCCAGGGTAAAGAGCTCGGAGTAGCTTTGGGAAAGGGTAAAATTCAGGACGGCGAAAGTGCCTTTGGGGGTTTTTCCGACATTGATGGTAAAGCGGGTTCCGTTGAGTGGCATGATGTCATTCCTTCGATGCACGGGGGATAACGCCCTGCGTGAAACATACAGGGCGTTGATTTATAACCTGAAGGATCAGGCTTCCAGCGGTGCGCGCCAGTCGTCTGCGCCAGAAGTACCGGCAGAAACGTGTTCCCATTCAATTTTGCGATAAGCCAATGAGACTTCGATCAATTGAGTGAATTCGCGTTTTGCGGGATCCTGGCAGTGCGGCATATGACAGTTGATATCCACAATGGTGGAATCCGTCAGACGGGTCGTGAAGAAATGTTCCTGCTTACCTTCAACGGAAGTACGGAACCATTTTAGCTCGGTCGTTGGCAACATTTCGCCTGAGGCCAATGCGTTGTAAAGCAACGGAACCGCTTTGTTCAGCGCTACGGTGAAAATAAAGGGTTTATGTGCGCGCTGACCCGCAGGCTGACCTGATTGAGGATCAGTAGGAACGGTCACAATATGCTGAAATTCCTGCACCAGCATTTCATTTTCGTGTCCCTGCACATAAATGTTACCCACAGATTCTGACGTGAAAGCGCCAGCGGTAATATTTCCCTGAGTCTGACCATTCATTGAAATATAACATGGGGTTGGCATCGTAAAACTCCTTGTAAATAATACATACCATTGATTTTAAATTCCCCCCAATTCATGAAACTATATAGAACCTGACATTTTCCATATGGAAAAGATAAAGAAACCATACATCAAAGATTAGGTTGATTTTCGGAAATAACTTTCCAAAAAATCCGTATAGAAATGCAACGATGAAATGAGGTCGGCAGTAAAATAACACCTAAACGTAAACTAGCAAATAATTAAAAACGAAAAACCCTATAATTTAAACTATGAATAAACGCTCAATAACCATATGAATAAACGATACAACCTCATTAATCACAAGTTAAATACAACAAAAACAAGGTATTAAACTCACCACTAAGCAAGCTGTAAATCCGATTTTTATTTTTTTACTAATAGTTATGTACAAAAAATTTTTTATAATGGTAATTTAGTCAACCTTGAGATTTAAATAACAAACCATCATCTAAACCACGGCATTGATAAAGCCGCATATACTTTATCAATGAAAGCCATAATATAATTCTCTGGCATATCACGTTAAGGACGATTCAATATGAGCAATACCAAAGACGGCAGTGTCGCCCCCAAAGAACGGATTAATATTCGCTATGTACCCAAAGCGGACGGATTAAGTTCCGAAGTAGAATTACCTCTAAATCTTCTGGTGGTCGGTGATATGAAAGGCCGCCCGGAGGATGCTCCGATAGACGAGCGCTCTGCAATTTCTGTGAATAAAAACAACTTTAACTCTGTGATGGGTGAAACAGGGATCAGTCTGAACTTCAGCGTTGAGAACTCGCTAAGTGACAAGAAAAATCAGGATATTCAGGTCGAGCTGGATATTAAAGCGATGGAGGATTTTTCCCCGGATAACATTGTTAAGCAGGTACCTGAACTGAGAAAACTTTTGGAGTTACGTGAGGCGCTGGTCGCTCTAAAAGGACCGATGGGTAACGTACCCGCATTCCGTACTCAATTACAGGCGCTTCTGGATCAGGAAGAATCACGTACGCAACTCCTGAAAGAGCTCGATATCGTCAATAAGGCGTAATTTTAAAAGGGATTTTTACTATGTCATTACATGAAGAACTGTCTGCATCCGTAGCGGAATCTGGCGTACAGCAAAAGTCACTTCTCGATGAAATTATGTCGCAAACCCGCATCCAGCCAGAATCTGATGGTTACGATATTGCCAGACAAGGGGTCGCGGCATTTGTGTCCAATATTCTGGAATCTGGCAGCCATACTGAACCCGTAAACAAACTCGCCGTCGACCGCATGATTGCTGAGTTGGATAAGAAACTCAGCCAGCAGATGAATAACATTTTGCATGCCGATGCATTCCAGCAAGTTGAATCGTTCTGGCGCTCAATGAAATTACTGGTTGATCGCACTGACTTTAAAGAAAATATTAAAATCAATATCTTGCATGCAACGAAAGAAGAGTTGCTGGAAGATTTCGAGTTTGCGCCAGAAATCGTGCAATCCGGTTTTTACAAACACGTTTATTCATCCGGATATGGACAATTTGGCGGTGAACCGATCGCATCCATCGTCGGCAGCTACGCGTTTAACAACTCAGCGCAAGATATGAAACTGCTGAATTATGTCAGTGCTGTCGGTGCTATGGCTCACGCCCCGTTCCTGACCTCCGTTTCACCAGATTTCTTTGGGCTTAACTCCTTCACTGAACTGCCTACCATCAAAGACATTTCATCAATTTTTGAAGGCCCGGCATACACCAAATGGCGTGCATTAAGAGAAACAGAAGATGCGCGCTATCTGGGGCTGACAGCACCGCGCTTCCTGCTACGTCTGCCCTATTCGCCCGTCGAGAACCCGGTTAAAAAATTTAATTATCAGGAAGATGTCAGTCACCACCATGAAGATTACTTATGGGGTAACACGGCATATCTTCTGGCAAGCAGCCTGACGGATAGCTTTGCCAAATACCGCTGGTGTCCGAATATTATCGGTCCGCAGAGTGGTGGCGCCGTGAATGACCTTCCGGTTCACATGTTTGAAGCATTAGGACAAACGCAGGCTAAAATTCCGACTGAAATTCTGATCACCGATCGTCGCGAATTCGAACTCGCCGAAGAAGGATTCATCACACTGACCATGCGGAAAGGCAGCAATAATGCCGCATTTTTCTCCGCAAACTCCGTACAAAAACCACGAAAATTCCCCGGCACACCGGAAGGTAAAGTGGCTGAAACGAACTATAAGCTGGGGACCCAACTCCCTTATATGTTCATCATCAACCGCCTGGCTCATTACATCAAAGTCCTGCAACGTGAACAAATTGGCTCGTGGAAAGTACGAAACGACCTGGAACGTGAACTGAATAACTGGATAAAGCAATACATCGCGGATCAGGAAAACCCACCTGCTGATGTCCGCAGTCGTAAACCATTACGCGCTGCAAAAATTGATGTGCTGGATGTGGATGGCGATCCGGGCTGGTATCAGGTCGCAATTTCTGTTCGCCCGCATTTCAAATACATGGGTGCCAATTTCGAACTTTCACTGGTTGGAAGACTGGATAAGGAATAACCATGATGATGCCAGGCCGGAAAAAGGATGTTTCTGCCAGTTTGTTTGAGCGTATTGGAGGGGAGACATCCGGTTTCTCTCATTCCAAACAAGTCGAGAGTTTACAAAAATCGATTAAACGCAATCTGCGCAATATTCTGAATGCCCGGCCTGGCAGTTGTCAGAGCTCCCTGGATTTAGGCGTTATCGACCTGAATGATGCAACGGCAACGTCTGCCGATTTTCGGAAAACAGTGGAACAGGCTATTCAGGAATGTATTGAGCATTACGAACCACGAGTGAAAGAAGCTGAGGTTCAGGCGCTCAATAATGAAGGATATAACCCGATGGATCTTAATTTCCATATTGTCGCCCATGTGGATTTTAACGGCCTTCGAAGTGTCGTCGAATTCAATATGCAACTCGATAACCATCACCACTATCAACTGGATTAAGTGCCATGTCATTTGAGGAAAAATATTTCCGGGAAGAGCTCGATTATTTACGCCAGTTAGGGAAACTGCTGGCTAAAGAAAAACCTCATCTGGCCCCGTTTTTAGCTGAAAAAGAAGCGGATCCTGACGTCGAGCGTCTGCTGGAAGGTTTTGCTTTCCTGTCTGGCAACATGCGTTCAAGAATTGAAGATGAATTCCCTGAGCTCACCCACAGTCTGCTTAATATGTTGTGGCCTAATTATCTTCGTCCTACTCCCAGTATGACGATTATGGAATATGTCCCTGATCCTAAAACTGTGACGACAGCATTTAAGGTCTCTGAAGGCGCTCAGGTTATGAGTCCTTCGGGCGAAGTCACGGGTAAAAGAGTCGATAACGGCTCTGCGGATCCAGTCCCTTCATGCAAATTTAATCTGGGCCGGGATATCTGGTTACTCCCTCTGAGCCTGGAGAGCGTGGCCACGAATAACAGCCATAAACATGGCATGCTCGACATCAATTTCCTGACCGGAAAGCAACAAAACATTAGCGCCTTAGATTTTGGAAAAATACGCTTATGGCTTGGCAACGACGATAACTACACGCGATACCAACTCTATTTATGGTTCTGCGAGTATATGACCGACGTCGAGCTCATTATTGGAGAGAAAACAATACGCTTGCCTGATTTCAGGTTATACCCTGTTGGTTTTGAAAAAGAAGATGCCTTACTCCCGTACCCTAAAAACGTTTATAGCGGTTATCGCGTATTACAGGAATACCTCTGTTTTCTGGACAGCTTTTTCTTCTTCGATATTACCGGAGTACAATCTCTGCCGGAGGATTTATTAGCTGAACAGTTCACTCTGCGTTTACATTTTTCACGTCCGTTATCACCAGATTTGAAATTAAGACAAGACTCACTTCGTTTATATTGCACCCCTGCCGTTAATCTTTTTTCAGAAAGTGCAGAGACGATTATTCTGGATGATGCCTCTACACAATATTTTTTAGAAGCTCATCATCAGACTGCAGAATGCTACGATATTTTCTCCGTAGACAGTGTGCAAAGTGGCTTACGTAATATAAAAAGGAACGGAAAGTCTGCTGAGACGATTACGCATACTTATGTGTCTTTCGAAAGTTTCCAGCATCAGGTGGAATATGCTCAGCAACGCGAAGCTTTGTACTACCGCGTGAAGACGCAAAGTTCACTGACCAGCCCTGGTTTTGAGCACTATATTTCTTTTGTTCATGGTGACGGTACGCACCAGAAACAGAAATGTATCGAAGATAATGAAGAAATTGTTTCCATTACATTAACTTGCACGAATCGTGATCTCCCGGCCCAGCTAAAAATTGGTGATATTAATCTGGCGAGTGGTAAAGATCCGGCCATTACTTCATTCCGTAATGTGACCAGACCCTCGCTGCCTTTATATCCCATTCTTGATGGCAGCCTGCACTGGTCATTGTTGTCTAATATGAGCCTGAATTATTTGTCATTATTAGATCTTGAAGCATTAAAGCAGGTACTGCGCACTTACGATTTGCCGGGGATTCATCATCCTCAGGCGGCACGATTATCTCAGCAGAAACTGGATGCCATGGAGCAAATTGAAACCCATCCGGTTGATCGCCTGTTTAAAGGTGTGCCTGTCCGCGGACTGGCCTCTACGATATCTATCCGGCAGACACCTTTTGTTTGCGAAGGCGACTTGTACTTACTGGGCACCGTGCTTTCACATTTCTTTTCGCTCTACGCCAGCGTGAACAGCTTTCATATATTGAAAGTGATCAATATCGATAATCAGGAGTGTTATGAATGGCCGGAAAGAATAGGTCAGCACGCGCTGATTTAATGACAAATATCCCGTTCAGCGATGTTCGCCGTTATAACTTTTACGCGCTGGTGGAGGCAATCCATAAACAGACGGGGACTTATGAAAATATCTCCCTGCAGACAGAGCCACATGAAGAAGCGGTTCGCTTTGAGGCGGATGCCAGCATCGCTTTTCCCATCAGCGATGTGCAGTCACTCAGCCTTAATAAATCCAACCAAATCATCATGACGACAGCATTTCTGGGGTTACATGGGAGCCAGTCTCCTATGCCGGGATATTACCTCGATAGTCTTGCCTGGGAATCGGCGCAAGGTGAAAGGAAGCTCACTGATTTTTTAGATATGTTTTCCCACCGATGGACACAATTTATCTATCACATCTGGCGGAAATATCGATATTACGTCTGCTTTCGTAATGGGGGAACGGATGATTTTTCTCAGCGAATGTATTCACTGGTCGGGTTAGGAAGCCAGAGCATCCGTGGCCGCATGGCGATCAACCACAGCAAAATGCTGGCTTACGCTGGCGCACTGGCAAATCCGGGACGCTCACCGGAGGTGATTTGCAGCCTTATTTCACACTGCTTTGACCTTGAAGAAGTGACGTTACAAGGCTGGCAATTGCGAAGGATGAATATTGCTCCTGAGCAACAAAACCGTCTCGGCAGCCGGGGAATTTGCGGCTGTAAAATTAATGGAAAGTCGGTGCTGGGTCAGAATTTTTCTATTGGGAGCTCCGTACCGGATCGTGGTGGGAAATTCCTGTTATGCATCGATAACTTATCTCGCGAACGTTTCCTTTCCTTCCTTCCGAATGGGGAAAACTTCCTGCCTTTGACGCTCTTTGTCGCGTTCATATTGCGCGATCAGTTTGCCTGGGATTTACGCCTGGGGATCGCGCCAGATCAGGTTGGTGGGATGACGCTAGGTAATGAACAAAATTCCCTGCTGGGATGGACGAGTTTTCTTGGAAAACCGGCCCGGCATCCTCACGTGAAAATTACCGTGAGATCGTAATTAAAACATATAAATGGAGCGCAGTATGGCAAAGGATACACAACAGCAGCCATCACTCTCATTACAGATTTTGAATGGTAATGAACTGGAAAGTGGTCGGGCGGCAAAATGCCTTTTCAATGCGGACGGCGGCGATATTGGTCATACAGAAAGCTGCCACTGGTCAATTCAGGATCGGCAGAAAACCATCGGGGAAAAATGCTGTGTCATCAGCTGGCATGATGCCGCTTTTTGCCTACAAAGCTTCGCTAAAAATTTGCTGATCAATCAGTCTGGCGTCGCTCATAACTCAGGGCTAATTCGTCTCAGACAAGGGGACGAAATCCACATTGGCTCTCTTCGTATGAAAGCGCAGTTTCATCTTGGTGATGAGGTGAACTATGACATGCAAAATGCCACACCCGAAACCATTGTTATGAATCGCGATCATCTGACAGAAACGCTGTTAACGACTGACGGACAGCCTGCTTACCAAAACACAATACCTTATCGTGAAACGGCTCCGACGTTAGTTAACCGCTTTCCTCAGGATCCGCTTGCGGCATTACAAAAGGAAAGTCTGACCACTCTCCATGCCGAATTTTCTGCGTTCGATGATCCTTTACATATGCAGTATTCCCAGCGGATCCATCCGACCGCGCCAGGTTCTGATATCGCCCCAAAAGGCGGAATAGATAATCCTTTTATGGATTTACCCGATACGCGAAATAACCCGTACCCCCTTTCGGAAGATGACGTTAATCGTCAGAAAAATGATCTGACTTACCGGCATGTCGCCATCACCCCGCTGATGCGCGGATTGGGCCATGCGGTTCCGCTGACTAACTCCCAGGATGCAGATGACTTTTTGGAAGAAATTGGCCGGACATTACAAGCCGCAGTGAAGGGGTTACTCGATTTACAATTCCAGCAGAACAGCCTCTCCGATAAGCATCTGCGTCCTTTAGAAGACAATCCATTACGTCTGAATCTTAATTACGAGTCAGCGCTAAGTGTGTTGTTTGCCGATCAAAAAAGCCCGGTGCATCTGTCGGCTCCGGCGGCAGTTTCAGAAAGCCTCCGCAATATGAAATTACATAACCAGGCGAATCAGATAGCCATCGTTGAAGCCCTGAGAATGATGCTTGATGCCTTTTCGCCAGAGCAATTGATGCATCGTTTTGCGCAATACCGCCGCAGTCACGAACACCGGCAGGATATGGATGATGCGTGGGCGTGGCGTATGTACTGCAACTACTACGCGGAGTTGGCGTCAAGCCGCCAGCTTGGTTTTGAAAAACTCTTTAACGAAGTCTACGCCCAGGTTTATGACCGCGTATTGCGTCAGGCGAACCGGGAGACAAGCACATCATGAGAGGGCGTTTTCTCTTGTCAATTTCACTGATATGCCTGATGTCTGGCGCTATCACAGGTTGCCAAACCATTAAGAAAATAGGCCAGGTTATCGGTGATCCTGACATTAAGGTGGGTGAAAACGCGGCTCAACCTTCTGACATGACCGTCATGTTGCTCACTGAACCCGACATCAACCCTAATGACAGTGGCGAGCCTTCTCCGGTGAGCATCCAGCTCATTTATATGAGTGAAGATTCAAAACTTCGGCAAGCCGATTTCGATCAGATCACCACCAACAAACTGGATGATGTTCTGGGTAAAAACTACATCGATCACCAGGATTTCAATTTACTGCCAGACACCATGAAAACATTACCGCTAACGAAATTAGAGCCGACCACACGTTACATCGGCGTGGTGGCCTATTTTTCAGACGATCAGGTAACCGAATGGAAATCCATTGAGCGCGTTACAGGCATTGGCCACCACTACCACCTGCTGGTCCATGTCCGTGACAACAGTATCGAATTAAAAAATGAGGATGAATGATCGTGGCGACCATGAAAAATAAAGTGATCTGGCAGGAAGGGCTGTTTGTGAAGCCTCAGCATTTTCAGCAATTTCAGCGTTATAACGACTATGTGATTCACAATCGTTTGTCGGCAATCAGTAATTTAAACTGGGGATTTACCGAACTCGATATTGACGAAACACAACTCAAACACGGCAAGATCAGTCTTAACAAAGCCACCGGTTCCATGCCAGACGGCACGGTATTTAGCATTCCTGACCAGGACATTCTGCCAGTTCCGCTGCTCATCAGTGGGATGGGCTCTGCCGTCAGCCGGGATATTTTCCTGGTTTTCCCCATCATCAGTGACGTCATCAATGAAGTGGAAGGCATGCACAGTGCCGGGCAAAGCTCCGGACGTTACCGGATCAATTACAGCGATGTTCGCGACCTCCACACTAATGAAGGTGATGCCAGCCAGCTGGCACTGGGTCAGTTAATTCCACGCTTGATGACCGCCGCAGAAGATCTGAGCGCCTGGGTCACAGTCCCTGTATGTCGCATCAAAAATCGTCATGCTGATGGGCGTCTGGAGCTGGACCCCGATTTTATTCCGGGCAGCCAGACCGTTCGGGCCAGCACAACATTACGCAGATATCGGGATGAAATTACCTCAGCGCTGGCGAGCAGAGCCTCAGAGCTGGCCAGCCGGATTGGCTCCCCTTCGCAGCAGGGGATCGCGGATGTCGCTGAATTTATGATGCTGCAAATGTTCAACAGAAATCAGACGAAATTTACTCACAGGGCAGCATTGTCGACACTGCACCCGGAAGCGTTTTATTTGGATCTGATCTCACTGTATGGCGAGTTGGTGACATTTACTGAAGATACCCGTTTGCCCGATAAGCTTGAATCCTACCGCCACGATAACCTGACCGCGACGTTCGACCAGATAATGCCGCGCCTGCGAAAAGCGCTGGGAACCGTTCTTGCACCAAGAGCGATGAACCTGCCATTTAGCTACATGGATGGCATCTATGTGGCTCTTGTGAATGACGCCACGTTACTTCAATCGGCTAACTTTGTCCTGGCGGTCAAATCTCAGTTGCCGCATGAGATATTGCAACGCCAGTTTATTCAGCAATCGAAGATCAGCTCAGTCGAAAAAATACGCAATGTGGTCAGCGTACAGGTTCCTGGCGTACCGTTAGTCATGCTGTCAACGGCTCCCCGGCAGATCCCTTACCACGCCAATTACGTCTATTTCTCTCTGGATAAAAACAGTCCTGCATGGACAGAAATAATGAAACAAAGCGGTATCGCGCTGCACGTATCGGGATCTTTCCCTGAACTGGATCTTCAGCTTTGGGCAATAAGAGGATAACGCAATGAGCGAGATGCCATCTGTTACAGCCATTCCCCCGGATGATGCCAGTGAAGAAGGCCAGCGCCAGTATCGCCTGACATTACGTGGCAACAGCCTGAACACTATGATTGACGCCGCCACCCCGTTGCTCGGGATGGTGCTTCGCCTGAAAACGATGAGTAGCCGTGGGTTGCCTGAGCATCTCTTTGGTCAGGTTGTCACTGACATTCGTGCCATCGAGCAACTTTTGCAAAATTACAGCTACGAGCCGGGCACGATTATCTCTTTCCGTTACGTGCTGTGTACTTTTATTGATGAAACAGCGCTGGGCCAGGGCTGGTCGGCACAGAATGACTGGATAAAACAGTCGCTGCTGGTGCATTTCCACAATGAAACCTGGGGCGGGGAAAAAGTTTTTATTCTGCTGGAAAGGCTGATGGGGGAACCCAAACGTTATCAGGATCTTCTGGAGTTTTTATATCTGTGCTTTTCACTCGGCTTTCGCGGGCGTTACAAAGTCAGCGCTCAAAATAACGATGAATTCGAGCAAATTTTTCATCGCCTTCATCACATCCTGCATCAGCTGAGGGGAGAAAGCGCTTTTCCCCTGCTTCATCAAAACAAGAAAGGGGCAAACAGCGCTTACCGCCTGATTCAGCGGCTGAGTATTAAACACCTTCTGGCGGGTGGCATCGCAATTTTGGCTGTGACCTACCTGTTCTATTTGCTTCGTTTGAACACACAGACTCAGGATATTTTGCTTCAACTGAACAACCTACTGAGATAGGAAAAAGGAGTTTTCTATGATCCAGATAGACTTACCCGTATTAGTCAACCGGCTGAATATTATATCAAAACAGTCATTAGAAATGGCCGCTGCTGAATGTGTGACGCAGCAGGCAATGGAAATTACCGTTGCACAAGTACTGTCACAAATGCTGATGACGCCACGCAGCGATGTACGCGCCATCATCGAACAAACCGACATCGATATCGATGAGTTACATGATGCGCTCAGACTGGCCGGGGAAGATCGGAGTCACGCAACCGACAGTTATCCCAGTTTTTCGCCACTGCTGGTCGAATGGCTGAAAGATGCCTGGCTTCTGGCTTCTGCAGAAATGCAGCTTTCGCAATTACGTGGAGGGGTTCTCCTCCTCGCTTTGCTTCATACCCCGCTCCGTTATGTTCCCGCGGGTGCTGCGCAATTACTGACGCGCATCAATCGCGATTTATTGAAATTAGAATTTGCCAGCTGGACGAAAAACTCTGCGGAATCAGTCATTTTAAATGACGAGATGCAAAGCCGGAGTCTGGTCTCGGGCGAAGAGAGCCTGCTGGCCCGCTATTCCAGTAATGTCACCGATGACGCGCGCAATGGAAAACTCGATCCCGTTCTGTGCCGGGATAATGAAATTAATCTGATGATCGATATTTTATGCCGCCGGCGAAAAAACAATCCGATTGTGGTCGGTGAGGCAGGCGTCGGAAAAAGTGCACTCATTGAAGGATTAGCCCTGCGTATTATTGCCGGGCAAGTTCCTGAAAAGCTGAAAAATTCGGAACTGGTAACGCTTGATTTAGGAGCGCTCCAGGCTGGCGCATCTGTAAAAGGAGAATTCGAAAAACGCTTCAAAGGCATCATGACCGAAATCAGTCAATCCGCGACGCCCGTGATCTTATTCATCGACGAAGCCCATACACTAATCGGCGCAGGCAATCAGCAAGGGGGGCTGGACATTTCCAACCTGCTAAAACCAGCCCTCGCCCGTGGAGAACTGAAAACTATCGCCGCGACGACCTGGAGCGAATACAAAAAATACTTCGAAAAAGACGCCGCACTTTCACGACGTTTCCAGCCCGTAAAAGTCACCGAACCGACCGCCGCTGAGGCCACGATTATTCTGCGCGGGCTGGCATCCGTCTATGAGGAATCACATGGTGTGCTGATTGATGACGAAGCCTTACAGGCAGCGGCAACACTCAGCGAACGCTATCTGTCAGGCCGTCAGCTTCCAGATAAAGCCATTGATGTACTAGACACTGCATGTGCGCGGGTCGCGATTCATCTTTCTTCCCCGCCGAGGCAGATTTCTGCCCTCACGACGTCCACACATCAATATGAAGCTGAAATTCGTCAGCTTGAACGCGAACAACGTATAGGTTTACATCAAAACAACACGCGCCTGAATGAGTTGCATCAGCTTTACGAAGAAACCCAGATTCAGCTGAATGAACTGAATATCGGCTGGCAGCATCAGCGCGATTTGGTGCATCAGATAATCTCACTGCGCCATGAATTATTGAGCCTGACGGATGCTGAATCGGATAACGAAGAAGCGCTGAAAAAACATGAAAAGCTGACGGTATTGATGGCAGAACTGGAGGGTCTGCACCAAACCCGAACGCTGGTCTCACCGCATGTCGATAAAGGGCAGATCGCCTCAGTTATTGCAGAATGGACAGGCGTACCGCTTAACCGTTTATCGCAAAGCGAAATGGCTCTGATCACCGATCTGCCAGTTTGGCTGGGTGAAAAAATCAAAGGTCAGTCACTGGCGATTGCGCATTTACATAAACATCTGCTAACCGCCAGGGCTGATTTGCGCCGCCCCGGCCGCCCGTTAGGCGCGTTTTTACTGGCAGGCCCCAGCGGGGTCGGCAAAACTGAAACCGTGCTGCAACTGGCTGAATTACTGTTCGGCGGTCGCCAGTACCTCACCACCATCAACATGTCCGAATTCCAGGAAAAGCACACCGTTTCGCGCCTGATTGGCTCGCCTCCGGGCTATGTCGGCTACGGTGAAGGGGGTGTTCTGACGGAAGCTATCCGCCAAAAACCTTACTCGGTCGTCCTTCTTGATGAAGTAGAAAAAGCGCATCCCGATGTATTGAATCTTTTCTATCAGGCATTTGATAAAGGCGAGATGGCCGACGGTGAAGGCCGTGTGATTGATTGTAAAAACGTGGTGTTCTTCCTTACCTCAAACCTGGGTTATCAGGTGATTGTTGAACATGCTGGTAATCCGGAGCAACTGCAAGATGAGCTGTATCCGATGCTGGCTGATTTCTTCAAACCCGCCCTGCTGGCACGTATGGAAACCATCCCGTTCCTGCCGTTATCCCGCGAAACATTAATCACGATTATTGCGGCAAAACTGGGAAGGCTGGAAACGCTGCTCAATCAGCGATTTGGCGCAGAAGTTATCATCGATACCGAAGTCAGCGACGAAATCATGCAGCGGGTTACCCGCGCTGAAAACGGTGCCCGCATGCTGGAATCCGTAATCGACGGCGAAGTATTGCCGCCTCTGTCTCTGTTGCTGCTTCAGAAACTCGCCGCCGGTTCAGCCATCAGTCGCGTTGATATTGGCGTCACTGAACACCGCTTCACTGCGAATATTCAGGAAAACCTTACTGAGAATGCAGGCGAGTTATGCGTGGAGTAACGCTGGCCTTCCTGTTGCTGCCTTTCGGTTCAGGGCAGGCATTTTCTGACACGTTAAAGCCAGAACTCAGCCCAGCAGAATCAACGCTAAAAGCGATGTCTTCCTGCCGGGCTGAACCCGCATCCCTTGAGCGCCTGGATTGTTATGACCGGTTATTAACACCGCTTTATCCAGATTTCTCCGGGGCAGTGGTCAAGGCCAAAGTACAAGGAGAAGCCTGGCATCGTGCATTTTCTCAGGAAGCACAGCGTGACGATCACTCGACTCAATTTCTGACGAGGATGACCGACGGTGATCGCCCTTCGGTGGTGATCACCACACCTGCGCTGGGGAGTCTGCCGCCACGCCCCGTGCTGATGTTCAGCTGTATCGACAATATCACCCGCATGCAGATCGCATTACCTAAACCGCTCATTATCCAGCCAGACATAAAGATGACCACGGAAAAAACTCACCTTGATGCCCGCTGGTTTTTGCGTGAAAACGATTCGCTTCTGGAGTCCAGTCGCGGGTTGCCGGGAATTGATGAGATTAAACAGCTGTTTGGTGCCAAAACGCTGACGGTAACATTTAACACCTCTGACCATGACGCGACAGCCAGCAAAAATGCCGCGATTTCATCACTGACTTTCACGATCAGCGATCTGGAAAAGACGCTCGAACCAATGAGGGTAGCCTGCCACTGGGCGAACTAGTTATACCGATTTCTAAAGGGAATTTTCATGGACACACAGGCATCAGGTGCATGGTTCGGACAGGTTCTGGCTTCATTACCGGAAGAAAAGATTCGCTCTGCGATGAGCGAAACCCATCCAGACTGGGAATACATAGACAGTGAAATGGTCAAGCTGGGTTCACTGACGCATGGTCAGCTCGATATTGCAGAAATTCAGCAGAAAGCATTGAAATTACTGATGACTGAAAGCAAAGATTTCCGGCTGATGGTTCATCTTTTGCGCACATTGCAACATGGCGGAAAAGCGACAGAACTGCTTTTAGCTCTCCAACTCCTGGCAAGATATACCGAGCAATTTTGGTTGCATGCCTGGCCACAGAAAGCTGCTCATAAAAACCGTTTCGCACAACAAGTTCTTAAACGGTTTGAGACGGCAGCCATCAGCTTTGCCAGCGACGCCGATCGGACACAGCGTGATGCCATGCTGAGCGAATTTGCACATCTTGCACAACTCTGGAAGCAACAAGATAGCCTGTTACTTTCACAATCGGCAGATGAACTCGTCACTCTTTATCAGCGCCGGATTCAAGAACACGCCGCTGAAGCCACTGTCCGGCAGGAACGCCCTGCACCGGAAATGAGTGGCACCGGAGGCATCGAACAGACACAAAATCAACATCCTGTAGCGACGGTTAGCATCGAAACGCATGATGATAAATCCTGGCGGCAGACGCTGCTGAAAGTCGCCGATGTGCTTTGCGAACGTCATCCGCAAAGTACGACAGGTTACCGTCTGCGCCGTCACGCACTTTGGCAAAACATCACCACCGCACCTCAGGCAGAAAGCGGTGGTCGAACCTCACTGGCGGCATTCCCCGCCGATATGATGGCGGATTATCAGGCCCGGCTTCCTGCTGCCACTCCCGAGTTCTGGGAACAGGTCGAAAAAAGCCTGTTACTGGCGCCTTACTGGTTTGACGGGCATTGCCTCTCATCCCGTATCGCCTGTCAGTTGGGCTATGTGGAAACGGCTGCGGCGATCCGTGACGAACTGAATACTTTTATCGGCCGGATCCCTGCGTTGAGAAATTTGCAGTTCACCGATCACACCCCTTTCTTGTGCGAACAGACCCATAGCTGGCTTGAGGAAGATCACACCTCGAAAGCCATTTCGGGCGTATCTGCAACGCATGATGATGAAACCAATAATATCTGGCAGTGTTTTTCTGAGCAGGGGCTGACACCCGCCTTACAGCGGCTCGAACAGCTTCAGCAACAATCCTCCGGGCCACGCCAGCTTTTTTACCAGCAATTTCTCGGCGTCCAGCTTCTTGAAAAAGCCGGTCTGCAGGCATCCGCTCAACAGCAATACATCACTCTTCATCATGCTGCGCGACAGATTACATTGCCCGATTGGGAACCTGCGTTGCTCGAACAATTAAAAGTAAAAATCACGACGGAACAGTGAAGTAAAAAGGGAGTTTTAACGTGTTCAAAATATCAAAACCGGGTTTTCTCCGGGCATTAAAACCCACACTCAGGCCAGCAATGCCACGATTGAAGATCTCTGCGATGATCTTACTGATCATCGGCTGGGTGCTCTCATTAGTTTGGATCTGGTGGAAAGGCCCATCATGGACTCTCGGGGAACAACACCCTCTTGCACCACAGGCCAATCGCTGGCTGGCAACATCCGTTTGGGTGCTGATTGCGCTTGCCTGGCTGACATGGCGGATTGTGAAACGCCTCCAGCATCTCGAAGCCCTACAGCGGCAACAACGCCAGCATGAAAAAGATCCGCTGAGCCTGGAAATTCATCAGCAGCAACGTCATTTAGATCGCTGGTTATTGCGTTTGCAGCGCCATCTGGCAAAACGCAATTACCTCTATCAGCTTCCGTGGTACATGGTTATCGGCGTTTCAGGTAGCGGTAAAACGACGTTACTCCATGAAGGATATCCGTCAGACACCCTTTATATTCCTGAAAAAGTGCGTGGAGAAAATAATGCAACATGGCAGATTTCCCCGCGCGTTGGTGAGCATGCCATTACTTTTGATATTAATGGCAAGCTGATAGAACAACCTGCCAGCGGTCTGGATGAAGCCAATGTCTACAACAGGCTCTGGTCACACTGGTTGTTCTGGTTAAGCCAGAACCGCCCTCGCCAGCCTCTTAACGGTATTATCCTTTCTCTGGATTTGCCCGCATTACTGACGGCCAGCAAACACCAGCGCGAACATCAGATAACGATCTTGCGTCAGCGACTGCAGGATATCCGCCAGAATTTGCATTGCGAATTACCGGTTTATTTAGTCCTGACAAAACTGGATTTACTGTATGGTTTCGCTCCGCTGTTTCAACCACTGGACAAGCAACAGCGCGATTCCATTCTTGGGGTCACCTTCACCGACGGCTCCCATGAAAACGATCACTGGCGCGAAGAGTTACAGGTTTTCTGGCAAGAATGGATGCAACTTTTTAACCAGGCGCTTCCGGATTTATTACTCAGCCACGTGGAAAGCAGTCAGCGCAGTATGTTGTTCAGCTTCAATCGCCAGATGCAGGGAATCAATGAATATCTTGAATCTCTGATTGGCAGCCTGCTGGCGGGCGATAATATGTCCGTCATGTTGCGGGGGGTTTATCTCACATCCTCACTTCAGCGCGGGCAGGTTGACGATATATTTATTCAGTCTGCGGGTGCCCAATATCGCCTGGGTCAGACTGCACTTTCCTCCTGGCCAATTGTAGAAACTCAGCCTTACTTCACCCGCAATTTATTTCCGCAGGTATTACTGTCTGAACCCAATCTGGCCAGCGAAAACAGTGTCTGGCTCAACAAGAATCGCCGCAGACGGGCTCTGTTTACGGCCATCGGGGGTGCTGCCATCGTGGCTTGTATCACCGGCTGGCATCATTACTACAATTCCAACTATCACGCAGGCGTTACGGTACTGGCGCAGGCAAAATCGTTTATGGAAATCCCGCCGCCACAGGGCATTGATGAACTCGGTAATCTCCAGCTTCCGCTGCTTAACCCGATGCGTGATGCCACGCTGGCTTACGGTGATTATCGCGAACATAACGCGCTCACCAATATGGCGCTTTATCAGGGCGTGAAAATCGGACCTTACGTCGAGAGAACCTATCTCCAGCTCCTTGAGCAACGCTTCCTACCGGCGCTGCTGAATGGACTGATAAAAGACCTGAACGCCGCACCGCCCGGAAGTGAAAAAAAACTCGCCGTCTTGCGGGTGATCAGAATGCTGGAAGACAAAAGTGGCCGTGATAATAAAGTCGTCGAACAGTACATGTCGCAGCGCTGGAGCGAACATTTCCACGGCCAGCGCGGACTTCAGACACAGTTAATGTCCCATCTCGATTACGCACTTGACCACACTGACTGGCATGCACAACGGACCAACGGAGATAACGACGCCATAACCCGTTTTGTTCCTTACGATAAGCCGATCGCCGCCGCGCAGCGGGAACTCAGCAAACTCTCTATTTACCAGCGCGTCTATCAAAGCCTGAGATCCAAAGCGCAGGGGGTGCTCCCGGCAGATCTCAACCTGCGGGATCAGATCGGGCCGAGCTTCGATAAAGTCTTCGTGGCCAATAAAGAAGAAGATCTGGCGATCCCACAATTCCTCACCCGCTACGGACTGCAAAGCTATTTTGTGAAACAGCGCGACAGCCTGGTGGAACTCACCGCACTGGACAGCTGGGTGCTCAATATCACCAAGGATGTGACGTTCAGCGAAACGGATCGTGAAGAGATCCAGCGACACATCACCGAACAATACGTCAGTGATTACACCGCAACCTGGCAGGCGGGAATGAACAATCTGGATATCCGTGAGTACGAGGATATGCAGGCTGTCACTGATGCGCTGGAGCAAATCATCAGCGGTGATCAGCCGTTCTATCGTGCGCTGCAAACGCTGCGGGACAATACGCAGCTTCCTCCGCCGCCCGCCAATCTTCCGGACAAAGCGCGTGACGAAATGATGTCCTCGCTCGATTTCCAGCTACTGACGCGTTTGGGTCGTGAATTTGCCCCGGAAAACGGCGTACTCACTCAGACAAAAGACAAGGAAAGTACGCTGCAAACGGTCTATCAACAACTGACCGAACTTCACCGTTATCTGCTGGCAATCCAGAACTCACCGGTGCCCGGTAAATCTGCGCTTAAAGCCGTGCAGATGCGGCTTGATCAAAATAACAGCGATCCTATTTTCGCCACCCGCCAGATGGCGAAAACCCTGCCCGCACCGCTCAACCGCTGGGTCGGGAAGCTGGCGGATCAGGCCTGGCACGTCGTGATGATCGAAGCCGTACATTACATGGAAGTCGAATGGAACGACAAAGTCGTCAAAACGTTCAATGAGCAGCTGGCTGACCGGTATCCGTTTAATCCGGACGCCACGCAGGACGCATCACTCGACGCTTTCAATCGCTTCTTCAAACCCGACGGCATCCTCGACAGTTTCTACCAGCAGAACCTGAAGCTGTTTATCGAAAACAAACTCACCTGGGGTGAAGACGGCGACGTGCTGATCCGCCCGGACGTGCAGCAGCAGCTGGCAACCGCGCAAAAAATTCGCGAAACCTTCTTTACGCAGCAAAGCGCGCTCGGTACGCAATACGCGATCGAAACCACCGAACTTTCCTCTAATAAGCGCCGCAGCGTACTGAACATGGACGGGCAACTGCTCGATTACAGCCATGGCCGCAACTACACCGCGCACCTGGTCTGGCCCAACACCATGCGTGACGGTACCGAAAGCAAGCTCACGCTGGTCGGTAACGACAGTGGTTCACCACGCAGCATCAGCTTCAAAGGACCGTGGGCACAGTTCCGCCTGATTGATACCGGGAGCCTGACCAACGTGGACGACGGTTCATTTGACATTCGTTTCAGCGTCGACGGCGGTTACATGATTTACCGCGTGCACTTCGATACACAGGACAACCCGTTTACCGGCGGTCTTTTCAGCGAATTCTATCTGCCTGACACGTTGTATTAAAGGAATAACCCCGGCAGCCGTGCCGGGGTATTAAGGAAAAACCATGAGCGACGAAACACACATCATCAAACTGGGCGACGATCCGCGTTTTTTGCCGGAGTTCAACGCTATCCGAGAAGAGATCAACAAAACTAATCACCCTTCTCAGCCGGAAGTGAACTGGCGGCTGGTTGAATCGCTGGCGCTGACGTTGTTTAAAAGTAACGGGGTCGATCTACACACCGCCACGTATTACACGCTGGCGCGCACCAAAATTAATGGTCTGGCCGGATTTTGCGAAGGCTGCGAACTGCTCGCCGGGCTGATCACCGCCGAATGGGCGAACTTCTGGCCGCAGAACCATCAGGCACGCACTGACATGCTCGAATGGTTCAACACCCGCATCGGCAATATCCTGCGAAAAGATCCGTCTCTGGCACTCGGCGATACCCCGTTACTGTATCGCACCGAACGCACCTTGCAGCTCATCTGCGACAAACTTCAGCAGGTAGAACTCAGGCGCATTCCCCGGGTGGAAAACCTGCTTTATTTTATGCAAAACATCCGTAAACGCGCCGAAGCAGAACAGCTGGCCCACAGTGCACAGGCTCTGCAATATGCCTCGCCGACATTGGTTTATATGCCAGAACCGACCTCGCATTCTGACCCCGTCTATTCCCCGCTGCCTGGCCTGGAGCCGGCGGATCAGGCGCCAAAGGTCAAAGTGTATTTCACCGATTCAGAAAATAAAAAGCGCACGCCGCGAATGCCGGTCGCCTGCGGTTTTCTGGCGGGTCTCGCCTGCGCAGCAATAGTCTTCGGAGGATTTTGGTGGCAGCAGGTCACACCCATGCAGCAGCAAATTGCATGGGTTAACGACACCCCGCAGGGCGGCGCAGCGCTCTGGCTGACTTCACCCGAACTGAAAGAGTATCCACAGCGCCTGAACCGTTTACTGGATACGTCACCGCTGCAAGCGCTGGAAACCGGTGAGCACCTGACGAAAACTGCCGCCTCCGTCTGGCCAGAAAACGAGTTGCAACAGCAGGCGACCGCACGCTGGCATAACACCCTCAAACTGCGCGCCGGCAACAGCCCGCAACTGCGGGGTTATCGCCAGGTTCAGCAGGATTTACATGAATTCGCAGCCCTGCTGCTGCAACGGGAAAAAAGCAAAGAAGGCATCACTCTCTCTTATCTCAAAACCGTCGCCTATCAGGCCGAAACGTTATTGAATAGGGAAACACCGGTTGAAGCTTTATTAACCCAGCTCGAAGAGGCTAAAAAGCAGAATCAAAATACGCAGGCGTTAGAGAAACAAATAAATGAAAGAATTGACGCTTTCTCCAGCCGCTATCTGTTAATCAGGAATGTCGGTTTCCCGGATAATAACTCACTAAAAAATCCCCCTAACACTCATGACTAAACTAAAGGAATAACACCATGGCAAATCTTATTTACTTAACCCTCAACGGCCAAACCCAGGGATTGATTTCAGCAGGATGTTCATCGCTGGATTCAATAGGAAATAAAGCACAGATCGCGCATCTGGATCAGATAATGGTTTATGAGTTATCGCATATGATTGGCAGACAACAAAACGTTAATCATCAGCCGCTTGTAATCACAAAACCAGTAGATAAGTCATCACCTTTGTTGGGTAAGGCTATTTCCGAGAATGAGATACTCGTTTGTGACTTCAATATCTATCGGACGAATAAATTCGGAATTAATGAACAGTATTATAAAATGAAGCTTACAGGTGCAAGAATTAGCGATATCCACCTGATATTTCCTCATACAATAATCAATAACAACAGCCAACCGCAGGAAAGGATCTCGCTCTCATATGAAACCATTACATGGGAACACACCTCAGCCGGAACAAGCGCCTACAGTTTGTGGAAGGATAGAGTGATGTAATCGAAAAAATAAGAATGGTATTAAGTGGCTGGAATTTCCCAGCCACTTCAAGGGTTTTTAATTGATTATCTAACATCCAGGAATTAAACATGGCTATTGTTTTACATCGTCCTTATATCCATAACCTTTCTTCCAAGGGATAACCCCAGTCAAACCATAACATTTAGTTTTATCCTTTACGTAGTAAACACCTGAAAATATACTACTGGAGGCGCATGGATGATATGAAGAAAATGCAAGAGCCACGTTAATTACTGGCCCAATAAAAAATGATGGAACAAAAATAACTGCCGTAGCAATTGTAATACTCCTAAGCCCTCTTACTATTACTGGGTAAGCATGTCTATCATGAGTAAAAAAACAACTGATAAATAACAGCTCCATATATGTTAAAATTGGAATTATAGACAACAGAGGAAATGATCTCCAGTCGAAGAATATAACATCAGCCCCAAAAAACAACTCTAACACTCGCTTTCCACATATTTCAAAAATAAAAAACAACAAAAATGGAAGCGCTATTACAGTGACAATCAAATATAAGTAATTCTTTGTTTTTTCCGACATTTATAAAACCTATCTATATGAGTTTATAAACGAACTTCCATTTTTTAAATTCCACTCCTCAATCTTATTTCTTTCTTTAAACCCTTCCATTAAAATCAACTTAAGATTATCTGAAATATGATAATTTTCATCTAAGTAACTTAATCCAAAACTTATAACCAAGCCAACAACTATAGTTACACCAATTCCAACAGAGACAGGGGCAATCAAAGCAAGACCAGCAGCAGCGATTAATCTCGGTCCCAAATAAAATATTATTTTTTCCAAAAAAATAGATACAATGACTTTAGCTACATCCATCGTAATGTCACCAATAAAATCAATGGCGTTGTATTCATTTTTGAAAGCCACTTCAACACCGCGATATCCTAATGAAAACCAAATACAATATCTCACACCTCCCATAATCCATGCGTTGCGCCCTAACTTACCTATAGTAAGCTCCAACACTTGCGGATGATTAAAGCTATATCTGGTACCGTTCAAAATACTCCTAACACCTGAATAACCAGTGATTTTAAGATATTCAACGCCATCGATTATGAAAGGGACAGCCTTAATCCCGATTCCTTTAAAATTAAAAACTAACTTATCCAGTTCATTGACATATGATGTTAACTTGCTTACGCTTTTCATGCCATCAAACACATCTTTTAAATTACCCGCATAAGTCGCAACCGGGTCAATCTCGATAAGGAACTCATTTAGAATCGCATCTGCTTCATCAAGTGTTAGCAGCATCACATGTTTCGTATTTTTTTCAAATTCCTCGCCTAACTTCAAAGTATCAATTATGTACTCATGTTTTGGAATGAGTTGGTTAATCGGCACATTTCCACGCAGATAATCACCAAGATACCCAACTCCAGTTGAAGACTGTCTCAGTTCATCAGGTAACGTACCTACGCCAAGTTCGTTTTTCATTTAATGACATCCCTATTTTCCAACGACGAGACATCTATAATACTCTCAAACTATTTCCAATTTTTGATCTGCATTAGAATTATGAGAATGTAAAAATAAATTTCAGTTAGATATTTAATAGCTAATAACGCATTAATCAAATTAATGAATAGATCAAAATGCTATGTTAGAAAAATAACTATAAAAAGATAATAGGTCACATTAAATGTTAATGGCATAACAACAGGCAAACCAAAATTCCTCGCTTAGATCAGTTTTCATATCAGAACCAATTTTTTCTACATTTCCCGGCATGGATCCGCAAATCAGATACCGTGGGTTAAAGTTTATTTCGCTGGTCCAGAAAAAACACATTCTGCAAATGTCGTTAGCCTGCGGGAGTCTATGGTGGTGCCGTAGCAACAAATCGTTATCTACGGCACGCTGGCATAACACCCTCAAACTGCGCGCCGGCAACAGCCCGCAACTGCGGGGTTATCGCCAGGTTCAGCAGGATTTACATGAATTCGCAGCCCTGCTGCTGCAAAGGGAAAAAAGCAAAGAGGGCATCACGCTCTCTTATCTCAAAACCGTCGCCTATCAGGCTGAAACGTTGCTCAATCAGGAAACGCCGGTTGAAGCATTATTAACTCAGCTCGAAGAGGCTAAAAAGCAGAATCAAAATACGCAAACGTTAGAGAAACAAATAAATGAAAGAATTGACGCGTTATCCAGCCGCTATCTGTTCATCAGGAATGTCGGTTTCCCGGATAATAACTCACTAAACAATCCCCCTAACACTCATGACTAAACTAAAGGAATAACATCATGGCAAACCTTATTTACTTAACCCTCAATGGCCAAACCCAGGGATTGATTTCAGCAGGATGTTCATCACTGGATTCAATAGGAAATAAAGCCCAGATCGCGCATCTGGATCAGATAATGGTTTATGAGTTATCGCATATGATTGGTAGAGAACAGAACACTAGTCATCAGCCTGTAATCATCCAAAAACCTATAGATAAATCATCACCACTTCTGGGAAAGGCTATTTCCGAGAATGAATTATTAACCTGTATCTTTGATTTTTATCGCACAAATAGATTCGGTGTTAGTGAATTATATTACAAGATTAAGTTAACTGAAGCGTCTATCAAAAATATACGCTTACACAGTCCGAATTGTTGAGAGAAAGTGGTGGACAGCCTGTTGAAATCATTGGAATAATCTATAAATCAATAACATGGGAACATAGTCCTGGGGGGACTAGCGCTTATAGTTTCTGGGAAGACATAGTTTTTTAATAATTTCATATGATCATTAACATTTAGAATATCACATGGGAAATATTTGAGAACTACATACATACCAGTCATGAATAATTAGCCATTAATTATTCATGACTTATATTTTTACTTGAAAATTACAATCAAAAAACATAATCAATAAATGCTTGACCATCAGTGATTAACTACATACTTTCTTTACCGTTCTGCTAAGATGGAACTAACAAGATGCAAACACCAAAATACCTCATAAAAACTCGTGGTGATTTTAAGTATGCAAGCCTTTTACATACTATTTCTGATGTTGACTTTGACTTTGAAGCACTGGGCCAGGCGCTGGACTGTCAGCGCGATTACTATGGCGTCGGTATTTTATACTCTGAAGAAAAAAGAGAGTTTATAGTACGACAACCTACCAATGCAGCATCGGTAAAATATGTAATAGTGACTAAAGTTCCACATATCAATAAAGAAGTGGCCGCAGCAAGTCTTAAAAAGACTGTATCCTCTCCATCGTTAAGTAAAGAAATTACATCCGCAGCTTTATCCTGTGGGGGATTGTTATTAACTATCGGAGCAGCTGTAATAGGTACAGGGGCCATTCCTTTTACCGCAGGTGCAAGTTCGCCAATGGTTGCCCTCGCCTTTGCAGGCGCGATCGCGACAACAGCACAATGCATCAACGGCATCGTAAGAGTGGTAGATATTACTAAAAATGAAAGCGAAATAACCACCTGGCTCGACTCTCAGCAATGGTATCTGACAACATCCTGCATATTGGATGTCATATCCCTAGCTTCCGCGGGAGGTGCGCTGAAAGATGTACTAATTACCTACCGAACGATGAGAGCCACGTCTTCGCTAAAGGTAAGTCAATGGTTGAGATCTCTTCCGAGGCGGATCGTGCCAGAATTACTGAACACATCATGCGAACACAAAATCCAGGAATATCTAACAAAGTAATTAAATCTTTTATTGCTATCGGTAAATACCCTAAACGTTTTCCTACAGAAGGGCTTCAGAAGACGCTGCAAGTTCAGTTATTAAATAGTTTAAACAGTATGGTTGCTTTTTCTGGTAGTGCGATTGGCGGTATTTTAAACACCCCTAGAAGCATTTTGGACTCAGGTGAATATGTTGTGGGCATGTTGCAATCTATAGAGGTTTTTGAATGAAGCATATTATAGGGTCATCTTTTTATAATCTATTACAGTATGGCAATGAAATTGATTCGTATATTAAAAAAAATGATATGACATCAATTGAATACAGAGTGGAAACTAATCTAACCAAATATATATCAGTTTTGTATTTTCAAAAAAACTTTATGACACTTTCCGTCGCTTTGTTTTTGATGATGATTTCATGGCTGTTTATTCTCTTTACATCTCTACAAGGAATAAATACAAAAGAATCACCAGGACTTTACTATGGCCTATACATGGCATTTGCCATGATTTATGGATTCATATATATAATCTCAGTTTTCCTACTGGCAAGAGGGATAGCCGTTGGGCTAAAAATGATTTACTACACTTTTAACTTTCTTGTAATTATAGCTGGTTTTTTTTCATTATTTTATCTATACGATTTTTTATATTCTGAAACAACCACGACCTCCGATATTGTTTTCTTCATTTTAATAACAACACCTCTCTATCCAGCACGATTAATTTTAAATTCAAAATTAATTAAAAAAGCATTAGTATGGACTATCAATGAACGAGCAAGGAAAGCTTACTTAAAACTGGTTATTAATAATTATCAAAGCCCTAGAAAAAAAAGAAAGCTCAGGGTTGGATAAATGTTTCCTTATGAAATAATCTATAAAAATCACTTTGATTTTTATAGATGTTAACATTATATCATTTCAATATAAAAATATAAGTTCATTAATGGAAAATAAAATGGATTTTAAAATCTCGATTATGATTCTTACCACTACTGTTATTACCTCATTTTATTCACAGGCAGATGAAATGCAGGATCCTTCCATTTCACTGGTCAAAAAAAATGTTGAGCACGAGAATTTGGTCTCTGATATTCATTGTGTAGATTACTCCCTGACGAAAAATATTGAACAAGGAGTAGATTTGGTAAATATATTAAAAAAACATGGCGGAAAATGTGGGGGAGATCCACAAGCTCAGCATCATATATTTAGTGTTTATGTTGATCAAAAAACTCATGAAATGGCGAGTGACAAAGATGATATGTCTGGGGATGGTAATCTTACCCCCCTATCACCAACCATTGAGAAATAATTACCAATAAAAAAGGCCACCGTCTCCGGCAGCCTTTTATCTTTTACTCGAATTTTACGATTCGATTAATGACGTTTCCCGTCATCATCTTCATCGACGAAATCTTCGTCTTCGCCTTCCTCACCTTCTTCGTCGTCATCGCCTTCGAAGTAAGTGCCCCAGCCGTCGTAGTTGACGCCGTTGGCTTCGGCCAGATTCATCAGCTGTTCAACCTGAGCGTCGATCAGTTCCGCTTTCAGCGCGATTTCGCTGATGACGTCGCAACACATCAGTACAGAACCGTCTTCGACTTCTAACTCTTCAGGGTCAGTGACTTCGTAACCCAGCTTAAAAGCTTCAACGGCCGCTTTCTCCAGAACTTCGAACTTCTCTGAAGATAAATGATGTTCAATGGTGTAAAGCGCGTCAGGATCGCTGCCATCGTCCAGCAGCTCTTCGATGATTAAGCGAGTCTCTTCACGTTGTTCGTCCAGCAATTCACGGTTTGCCATATCTCAGTCCTCAATCAATGTGACGTTTGACCGCTATTTTCACACACCACAGGGCGCGCCTCCACTATAAACGACAAAGTTTTTGCTTCGGGGTTGTAATTGCATATTCATACAGTTAAATTGAATTTAAATTCAATCCGAAATGCTAACGCGCTATGGAGCGACATCATGAGTTTGTTGAGTAAACGTCATTTTCTCAGGTTACTGGATTTTACCCCGTCAGAGATTTCGTCCCTGCTGAAACTCTCCGCAGAATTAAAAGCCGCTAAGAAAAACGGCACCGAGAAGACCAGCCTGCAAGGCAAAAATATCGCGCTCATCTTCGAAAAAGACTCAACACGCACCCGATGCTCTTTCGAAGTTGCCGCATACGATCAGGGGGCGAAAGTCACCTATCTCGGCCCAAGCGGCAGCCAGATTGGCCATAAAGAATCCATGAAAGATACCGCCCGTGTGCTTGGCCGGATGTATGACGGTATTCAGTATCGTGGTTACGGTCAGGATAAAGTGGAAATACTGGCGCAATATGCCGGTGTCCCGGTCTGGAACGGTCTGACCAACGAATTCCATCCAACGCAGTTGCTGGCGGATTTACTCACAATGCAGGAGCATCTGCCGGGAAAATCGCTGAAAGGCATGCGTCTGGCCTATCTGGGCGATACCCGTAATAACATGGGGAACTCGCTACTGGAAGCGGCGGCTCTGTGCGGGCTTGATTTGCGCCTGGTTGCACCTTCCGCCTGCTGGCCGGAAGCCGAACTGGTCGCCACCTGTGAACATCTGGCAAAAGAAAATGGCGGCAGCATAACGTTGACAGAAGATATCGCAGCTGGCGTGAAGGATGCCGATTTCCTGTATACCGACGTTTGGGTATCGATGGGCGAGCCGAAAGAAGCCTGGAAAGAACGTATTAATCTGCTGCGCGCGTATCAGGTTAACAGCGCGATGCTGGCGCTGACCGGCAATCCGAAAGTTAAATTCCTGCACTGTCTGCCCGCATTTCATGATGACCAGACCACTCTCGGCAAGCAAATGGCGGAAGAATATGGCCTGCACGGCGGCATGGAAGTCACCGACGAAGTGTTCGAATCAAGCCACAGCGTGGTCTTCGATCAGGCTGAAAACCGCCTGCACACCATCAAAGCCGTGATGGTCGCCACCCTCGGCAACGTCTGATTTTATCCGGCATCATTTTGCGACAACGTAAAGTGATGCCGTTTTATTCCCCCGGAATCCTCTGCTATATCGCCCTTTCGCTGCCCGCGCCCCATATTTTCAACTAACCTTTTCAGAGCGCTGTTATTTTTCATACAAAAGAATGCTGCAAGAAGGAACCGCTATGAGCTCAGTTAATCTTGAGTATGTCCTGCGGCTGGAAAGTCTTTTAAGCCGGATTTACCCCAGAGAACACATTGCTGATCTGCTGAAAAAGATCCTGCATCTTGCTGAAAAATGGAATTACGGCAAACACCGCACGACAAGTTGGGTCGATGGCACCAATATTTATCTGATCACCTACGGCGACAACATTCGTCACGGAGACCAACCGCCGCTGGCGACCTTAAACCATTTCGCCAATACCTATCTGCGCGAGATCGTCAGCGACATCCACATTCTGCCGATGTATCCTTACAGCTCGGACGACGGTTTTAGCGTTATTGATTACCGCCGGATCGACGAACATCTCGGCGGCTGGTCCGACATTCATCACCTTTCGGGTCATTTCAACCTGATGTTCGACTGCGTGATAAACCACATCTCACGCTCCAGCGAATGGATGAAGGGCTATCTGCATGACGATCCGTATTACAAAGATTACTTTATTGCCTCGAATCCCGAGCTGGATTACAGCCGCGTAGTACGTCCGCGTGCCTCGCCGCTGCTGACGCCATTTATCAAAGCCGACGGCACCGAGCTGTATCTGTGGACCACGTTCAGTGAAGATCAGGTGGATATCAATTTCAAAAACCCGCAGGTTCTGCTGGAGAGCATCGACGTACTGTTGCAATACGCGGCCAGCGGCGGGCAATCCATTCGCCTCGACGCCATCGGGTATATCTGGAAGGAAGTGGGCACGCGCTGCATTCATATGCCGCAGGCACACAACATTATTAAAGTCTGGCGAACGATCCTCGACGAAGTGATCCCCGGCACGCGGCTCATTACAGAAACCAACGTGCCGCATCACGAAAACATCAGTTATTTCGGTGAAGGTGATGAAGCGCATATGGTGTATCAGTTTCCGCTGCCGCCTCTGACGCTTCATGCATTTTTACGTCAGGACACCACGACGCTGACCCAATGGGCGCAAAGCCTGAACGCAGAAGCGCGTTACCCGGACACCACCTATTTCAACTTTCTGGCGAGTCACGACGGTATTGGTCTGCGGCCGACGGAAACCTTTCTCAGCGATGATGAGCGTAAATACATGGCGCAGGAAACGCTGCGCAAAGAAGGCCGCGTCTCGTATAAAGACAATGGGGACGGTACACATTCACCCTATGAACTGAATATTAATTACCTGAGCGCGCTGACCGAACCGGAAGATGATGTTGACCTGAAAGCCCGTAAGTTCCTGGCGGCGCAGGCATTGTTGCTGTCGTTTATCGGCGTGCCAGCCATTTACATCCACAGCCTGCTCGGCAGCGAGAACGATCTCGACGGTATGCACCAGTCCGGGATCAACCGCCGAATCAACCGTAAAAAGCTGGAACTGGGCACGCTGGAGGCTGAACTTGAGAAGAAAGACAGCCTGCGCTCCCGCGTGTTTTACGGCTTAGAGGAACTGATTAAACACCGCCGCGCGCATCCGGCGTTTTCGCCGCAGGCTGGCCAGCGCGTGTTTGATCTGGGCAAATCGTTATTCGCCATGGAACGTTATGATCCTAAGAGCGAAGATCGGATCACCTGCGTGTTTAACATCAGCGATCATTCTCAAATGCTGAAACTGGCGGTGGAAGGTAAAGATCTGATTGGCGGAGAAGTATTTAACGGCCAGATTCGGCTCCAGCCGTGGCAGGTAGTGTGGATCAAACACAAACTCAAAGCGCCAGAACGTCTGGGCAGGCTGCGTCGCTGGCGGATGAAATTGTTTAAACGAAAAAAGCGTTAAACAGGCAATGCGTCAAACAGACAGCGTATTGACGTCCATTTTGACGACCGCTTTGCGCACGTTGGCCGGTTCGCCGACGGCGCACAGCGGTTTATGCACTTCGCCCGGATAAAACACCACAAAATCACCGGACTGCATAACCATGGTTTTTTCCTGCTCGCCGGCAGCCAGAAACGCGATATCTTTGTCCTCCAGCCAGTCGGTATCAATGTTGCCCGCCGGAAGATTGCTGAACGTCATTCCTTCCGTTCCGTTGAGGATAATCTGGATGTCCAGATAACGGGCATGGAACTCCGCGCGGCGCTCTGCCTGAGGCGCCGTTGAATCGTTAGAGATCAGAACAAAAGCGTCGTTTCCGCGAATATCGTGTTTACCCAGCGGTGTTTCCCCCGAGATATTTTTCTTCACATACTCAATGGCTTCGCGCAGTTCCGCGGGAAGGTAAGGCACTAAATGCAGTTGATGGATGTTTCCGGTGATCATAATAACCTCGAGAGAGTGATTCATTAGTGAAACGTTGTTTCATAAATACTAATCCTCTTTATGTCCGGGTGGCTACCTTTCAGATCAAGATTTTCCTTCTCCGTCAAAATATTCTCTCTCCGGTTTTATGCGAACCTCAGAAAAATGGTTATGCACACTGATTGCATAGAACGCATCGCACACAGCTAATGGCTGCGTCCAGATAACTGGTCTGAAACGCTATTTTCAAAAACTCTTCTGCGGGTCACAAAACGATAAACAGGATAAATTGCTTAAAAACACCATAATTATTTATGTTATTCCCCTCTATTAGGATTTTTATTCAAACAAATCCCATTCCTATGCGAAAATAAATTTAAATCCATTAATTTCAATGCATTACAACTGAACAGATATTACACCAACCAGTCATTTCACTTACTGGGAAAATAATTAATCCGCTCAGGCGTTATTTATTCATAACTGATTACTGACTAATAAAACAAACAATGACTGTCATCAATTAATTATCACTTCATGGCATTCATTTATTTTGATGCGACCAAAATCACATCTTAAATGCTTCAGCAGAATATTATTCATTTCGTTCCAGACGAGACGAACCTCCGGTTGAATAAAATTAATTATTCACCAGTAATTCTTTTTGTCTGAAATATTCATCAGGTTACTTTTTTTCACAAAAAGGAATAAATATGAAAAGGCATTATGTTGGTTCTGAAATAGGTCAGCTACGCAGCGTGATGCTGCATCGACCTAATTTAAGCTTGCAGCGCTTAACTCCTTCGAATTGCCAGGAACTCTTATTTGATGACGTGCTTTCCGTTGAGAGAGCCGGTAAAGAACATGATTTTTTTAGCCAGACCTTGCGCCAGCAAGGGGTGGAAGTTCTGCTTCTGACCGACTTACTGACCGAGACGCTGGATAACCATGAGGCCAAAGACTGGCTGCTGAATATGCAGATCTCCGACTATCGCCTGGGGCCACAGTTCGCCGCAGAAATACGTGGCTGGTTGGCCGACCAGCCACACCGGCAAACGGCGCGTTTTATGAGCGGCGGATTAACGTATAACGAAATCCCCTCAACGATTCATAATATGGTCGTTGATACTCACGCGGCGAATGACTTCATTATTAAGCCACTGCCGAATCACTTATTCACCCGCGACACTTCCTGCTGGATATATAACGGCGTTTCCGTCAACCCGATGGCCAAGGCGGCGAGAAAACGTGAAACCAATAATCTGCGCGCCATATATCGCTGGCATCCGTTATTCAGCGATAACGAATTTATTACTTATTTTGGTGATGATGATTTCAATTATGACCACGCCACGCTGGAAGGCGGCGATGTACTGGTCATAGGTCGCGGCGCAGTATTAATCGGGATGTCAGAAAGAACCACGCCACAAGGCGTTGAGTTCCTCGCCCGCTCGCTATTTAAACATCAGCAGGCGACCAAAGTTATCGCGCTGGAATTACCGAAACACCGCGCCTGCATGCATCTCGACACCGTCATGACTCACATCGATATTGACACTTTCTCGGTTTATCCCGAAGTCGTGCGCGACACCACACAGTGCTGGACGCTGACTGATGACGGTCGCGGAGGCCTGCGCCGTCAGGAGGAGCCGCATTTCCTGAAAGCCATCGAAAAAGCACTGGGGCTGGATGAAGTGAAGCTGATCACCACCGGTGGTGACAGTTTTGAAGCCGAACGCGAACAGTGGAATGACGCCAACAACGTATTGACCGTACGTCCAGGCGTCGTGATTGGCTATGAGCGCAATACGTGGACCAACGAAAAATACGACAAAGCCGGGATCACCGTGTTGCCCATTCCCGGAGACGAACTGGGGCGTGGCCGCGGCGGCGCTCGCTGCATGAGTTGCCCGCTTGAACGCGACGGCATCTGAATACAAACACCGGGAAAAATACCATGACAAAACCCACACTGGTCGTCGCACTGGGCGGCAACGCATTGCTGCGTCGCGGCGAACCTTTGGAAGCCAGTATTCAGCGGAATAATATCCAGCAGGCGGCAGAAACCCTCAGTGCGCTGTGCCAGCAATGGCGTGTTGTGCTGGTTCATGGCAACGGACCGCAGGTCGGATTACTGGCGCTGCAAAACAGTGCTTATACCGCTGTTTCACCGTATCCGCTGGATATATTGGTCGCCCAGACGCAGGGAATGATCGGTTATCTCCTGCAACAGGCATTGAAAAATTGCCTGCCGGAAATCCGCGTTTGCACGCTGCTCACACAGGTGGAAATCAGCCCGCTTGATCCGGCTTTTAATCATCCAACGAAATATATTGGCCCGGTTTACACCCGCGAACAATCTGCTGCGCTGGCCGCAGAGAAAGGCTGGGCGATGAAAGCCGACGGGCAGCATTTCCGCCGCGTCGTAGCCTCTCCGCAACCGCTGAGCATTATCGAAACCGACGCGATCAACACCCTGCTCAAAGACGGGCATCTGGTGATTTGCAACGGCGGGGGCGGTGTTCCCGTTTGCAAAACCGCTGACCGGCTGGAAGGCGCAGAGGCGGTCATTGATAAAGATCTCTCCGCCGCCCTGCTCGCCCGGCAATTGCACGCCGATGCGCTCCTGATCCTCACCGATGCTGATGCGGTTTACCTCGACTGGGGAAAGCCGACACAACGCCCGCTTCACCAAACCACCACGCGCGATCTGGCCGGAATGACCTTCGATGCCGGGTCAATGGGTCCGAAAATCACCGCAGCCTGCCAGTTTGTCGATGCCTGCCACGGGCTGGCCGGAATCGGCGCACTGACCGATGGCGAAGCGATCCTCGCTGGCCTGAAAGGCACTTGTATTCGTGCGTCGTAATGACTTCATAAAAGGAATAACTCCATGCATAACACCTTAAAAAATCGTCATTTTCTTAAGCTTCTGGATTTGACCCCTGAAGAAATCCAGCAACTGATTAATCTCGCTTTTACCCTGAAAACGTACAAAAACAGTGGCCGGGAACAGCAACAGTTACTCGGCAAGAATATCGCGCTGATTTTCGAAAAAACGTCCACGCGAACCCGTTGCGCGTTTGAAGTAGCGGCCTTCGATCAGGGAGCAAAAGTGACGTATCTCGGCCCGAGCGGTAGCCAGATCGGTCATAAAGAGTCGATGAAAGACACCGCCCGCGTGCTGGGCCGGATGTACGATGGCATTGAATACCGGGGTTTTGCGCAAAGGATTGTTGAAGAGTTGGCCGAGTTTTCCGGCGTCCCGGTCTGGAACGGGCTGACGGATGAATTCCATCCCACACAGATTCTCGCAGACCTGATGACCATGCTCGAACACGCGCCGGGAAAACAACTCGACGAATTAAGCTTTGCCTATCTCGGCGATGCGCGAAACAACATGGGCAATTCGCTGATGGTCGGTGCCGCCAAAATGGGCATGGACATTCGCCTGGTTGCACCGAAATCCTTCTGGCCAGAAGCCGCGCTGGTCAGCCAGTGCCGGAAAATCGCCGAAACCACCGGTGCCCGCATTTTGCTGACTGAACACGTCGATGAAGGCGTGAAAGGCGTGGATTTCCTCTATACCGATGTCTGGGTTTCGATGGGCGAAGCCAAATCTGCCTGGGCGGAACGCATCAGCCTGATGACGCCGTATCAGGTCAACGCCGCAGTCATCAAGGCCACCGGCAATCCTGATGTGAAATTCATGCACTGTCTGCCGGCGTTTCACAACGAAGAAACCACCCTCGGAAAAGAGCTGGAAATCGCCTATGGCATGAAAGGGCTGGAAGTGACGGATGACGTTTTCGAGTCGGCACATTCCATTGTGTTCGATGAGGCCGAGAACCGTATGCACACCATAAAAGCGGTCATGGTGGCCACTCTGGGCGATGCCTGAATTTTTTGCGTGAAGGCCGCCTGAGGTCTTCACGCCTTTTTAAGGATTATGTTGATGCGTACATTCAAATTTCCTTCCGCCTACACCATTCTTTTTATTCTTATCGCTGTCGTCGCGGGCCTGAGCTGGATTATCCCCGCCGGTGAATACAACATGGCGATGAACGCCGGGCTGGGGAAAGAAGTCCCGGTCTCCGGCACTTATCATGCCGTTGCCGGTAATCCTCAGGGGATTATCGATATCTTTCTGGCCCCCATTGATGGCTTGTACAACCACGTCACCGGGCAGGCGGGCGCTATCGACGTCGCGTTGTTTATCCTGATCATCGGCGGTTTTCTTGGCGTGGTGACCAAAACCGGTGCTATTGATGCCGGGATTGAACGGGTGACTTATCGCCTGCGCGGTAAAGAAGAGTGGATGATCCCGATCCTGATGGCGCTGTTTGCCGCCGGGGGCACCATTTATGGCATGGCCGAAGAATCCCTGCCGTTTTACACCCTGCTGGTGCCGGTCATGATGGCCGCCCGTTTCGACCCGCTGGTGGCCGCGGCAACGGTTCTGCTCGGTGCAGGTATCGGAACGCTCGGTTCCACCATTAATCCTTTTGCCACCGTGATCGCCGCTAATGCTGCCGGTATTCCTTTTACCAGCGGCATCGGCCTGCGCGTGGTCATTCTGGTGGTTGGCTGGTTAATTTGCGTGGTCTGGGTGATGCGTTACGCCCGTGAAGTTCGCCGGGATCCGTCGCTTTCGATCGTCGCCGACCAGTGGGACTCAAACCGGGCGCACTTTCTTGGCAATCGCCGTGAAGAACAACTGCCGTTTACCGGCGTGAGAAAAACCGTTCTGGCGATCTTCGCGCTGGCCTTTGTGGTGATGATTTACGGCGTTTCGGTCAAAGGCTGGTGGATGGGCGAAATTTCGGGTGTCTTTCTTGCCGCTGCCATCCTTGTCGGGTTAATCGCCCGGATGAGCGAAACCGAACTGACCACCACCTTCATTGACGGCGCACGCGATCTGCTCGGCGTGGCGCTGATCATCGGGATTGCCCGCGGCATCGTGGTCGTGATGGATAACGGCATGATCACGCACACCATTTTGCACAGCGCCGAAAACATCGTTTCCGGTTTATCCAATGTGGTGTTCATCAACGTGATGTTTTTGCTCGAAGTCGTGCTGTCGTTCCTGGTGCCTTCATCATCGGGTCTGGCCGTGATGACCATGCCCATCATGGCACCGCTGGCCGATTTTGCGCACATCGGTCGTGAACTGGTGGTCACCGCTTATCAGTCGGCTTCCGGCCTGGTGAATCTGGTGACGCCCACTTCGGCGGTCGTCATGGGCGGTCTGGCCATTGCGCGCGTGCCGTATGTCCGCTGGCTGAAATGGGTTGCGCCTTTGCTCGGGATTTTGCTGGTGTTACTTATGCTGGCGCTGAGTCTGGGTTCTTTATTTTAACCCTTTGTTGAAGATGATTTTTTTGCCATGTTGACGTCCTTTATTTATCAGGGAATATGACCATGAAAAGAACGTTGTCTGCACTTGAAAAAGAACACGAGCAATTGATCTTGTGTCACCGGCTGATCGCCAGCAAAAGTTTTGCCTCGCAGGAAGCGTTGCGCCGGGAGTTTCAGCGTGCAGGATATCGGAATATTAGCCAGTCCACAGTCTCGCGGCTGCTGAAAACGCTGGGCGTGGTGAAAATCCAGAATGCCAAAGGCAAAAAAATGTACGCGCTTAATGAGCAATTTCAGCCGGTTCCCGATGCCCTTCGCCCAGTCACGGAAATGGTCACCAGCGTGGATTACAACCCGCAGTTCGTCATTGTGCATGTGTTGTCCGGCTACGGGCGAGCGGTCGGAAAAATCATTGATCATCAGGGACTGCACGAAGTACTTGGCGTTATCGCCTCCAGCACGGCAGTCTTTGTCGCGCCACGGGAAACCCGCGAGATCGTGCAGGTTTGTCAGTTAATCCGGCAGGTGCTGATGGTCGCAGGAAACCTGAACAGCAACCGTTTGCCTTAGGCTATTTTTCCGCTTGATGTCGCCGGTGACGCGCGTATAATGCGCCACAATTTGCCGGGAGAACCTATGAACAATTGCCACGTTTTGTGCTCAGATGATCGACCAAACACCGTGCTATCAGGCAGCCCGCTGCCGTTGTTCTTCCGTTGCAGTATTGATCAGCTGGAAGCGATCAACTTAAAGCCCCTCGTTGAAGGGGCTTTTTTTTGTCCAGAATTTAAGAACATCGGTTTTTGAGCGCATTTCTTTTAAGAACAAAGAAACAGGAGAATGACTATGGCTAACCCGCTATATCAAAAAGACATCATTTCTATCAACGATCTCAGCCGCGAGGAGCTGGAGCTGGTGCTCGACACCGCAGCCAGCCTGAAAGCGGATCCGCAACCGGAATTGTTGAAACACAAAGTGATCGCCAGTTGTTTCTTCGAAGCCTCAACCCGTACGCGCCTGTCGTTTGAGACGTCTATGCATCGTCTCGGGGCTTCCGTCGTCGGTTTTTCTGACAGCAGCAATACGTCGCTCGGCAAAAAAGGCGAAACGCTGGCCGATACCATTTCGGTGATTAGCACTTACGTGGATGCCATCGTGATGCGCCATCCGCAGGAAGGCGCGGCGCGTCTGGCGACGGAATTCTCCGGCGGCATTCCTGTTCTCAACGCCGGTGACGGCGCGAACCAGCACCCGACGCAAACCTTGCTGGATTTATTCACCATTCAGGAAACGCAGGGACGTCTTGATAACATCAAAATTGCGATGGTCGGCGACCTGAAATATGGCCGTACCGTTCACTCTCTGGCGCAGGCGCTGGCGAAATTTAACGGCAACCGCTTCTACTTTATCGCCCCCGACGCACTCGCCATGCCGGGCTATATCCTGGCGCTGCTGGAAGAGAAAGGCATCGAATACAGCCTGCACAGCAGCATCGATGAAGTCGTGCCGGAAATCGACATTCTGTACATGACCCGCGTACAGAAAGAGCGTCTGGACCCGTCTGAATACGCCAACGTCAAAGCGCAGTTTGTCCTGCGCGCGGCGGATCTGAACGGCGCTCAGTCACACCTGAAAGTCCTGCACCCGCTGCCACGCATCGACGAAATCACGCCAGATGTCGATAAAACGCCATACGCCTGGTATTTCCAGCAGGCCGGTAACGGGATTTTTGCGCGTCAGGCTTTGCTGGCGCTGGTGTTGAACGCAGAGACTGCACAGTCAGCTTGAGGAGAAAACGATCATGACTCACGACAATAAACTTCAGGTTGAAGCCATTAAATGCGGTACGGTAATCGACCATATTCCGGCGCAGGTCGGCTTTAAACTGCTGTCACTGTTTAAATTTACGCAGACAGAACAACGCGTTACCGTCGGCCTGAATTTGCCTTCCGGCGAACTTGGCCGCAAAGACATTATCAAAATCGAAAATACCTTCCTGACCGACGAGCAGGTTAATCAGCTGGCGGTGTATGCTCCGCGCGCCACGGTGAACCGCATTGATAATTATGAAGTCGTGAAGAAGCTGATGCCGACTTTGCCGGACCGCATTATCGGGGTTTTACGCTGCCCGAACGGCAACTGCATCAGCCGTTTTGAACCGGTGGATTCCAGCTTTGCGGTGAAACAGCGTGCAGATGGCGTTCATCTGAAATGCAAATATTGTGAGAAAGAGTTCGAACATCAGGTTGTGCTCAACAACGACTGAGCAGGTATACTGGCGACCAGATTTTTACCCATAACCCAAAATCAGGAGACATTATGTCCCGCGAAATCAGTACTGAAAACGCACCAGCCGCAATCGGTCCTTATGTTCAGGGCGTGGATCTGGGCAGCATGATCATCACTTCAGGCCAGATCCCTGTTGATCCTAAAACCGGTGCCGTGGCCGACGACATCGCCGCTCAGGCGCGTCAGTCTCTCGAAAACGTCCAGGCGATCGTTGAAGCCGCTGGCCTGAAAGTGTCAGACATCGTGAAAACCACCGTTTTCGTGAAAGATCTGAACGACTTCGCCACCGTTAACGCCACGTACGAAGCTTTCTTCACCGAGCACAAAGCGCCTTTCCCGGCCCGTTCATGCGTTGAAGTTGCCCGCCTGCCAAAAGACGTGAAAATCGAAATCGAAGCCATCGCCGTCCGCCGTTAATCGCGCCAGCCGGACTTCGTACAGACCAGCCTCCGGGCTGGTTTTTTTTCGCCTGTCCGTTCCGGTTTCTTATGTTTTTCTGCCGCCGGTGGCGGTTGCTTCATCAGCGACCATACTTACGGTAGCCCGATCATTTTTGCCCTCTTTTCACCCAATCCAAAATACCACCGCACCGAAATGGGGCAGTCCGGGCTATTTTCCCCTGATTTTCAGCAGGTTTTGCACGCTGGCACACTTTATGCCTGATCTTCATTGTTATTGAACGATTCAATTGCGGCCTGTCCAGTTTGTGAGGTGATGATGATCAAGATTGACCTTTCCGATTCACCCTTTTTTGATGAGATGTTAATGGCTGACGGGACGCACCGCAGCCATTATCAGGCCTACTGGCAATGGTTGCAGCAAGCCGATCAACAGGCGGTTCAGCGCAAAAAAGAGGAAGCGGCGCTGTTATTCCACCGGGTGGGGATTACCTTTAATGTTTACGGCGAAGATGATGGCGCGGAGCGGCTGATCCCGTTCGACAGCGTTCCGCGGATCATCCCGGCCAGCGAATGGCAAATGCTCGATCGCGGTATTCGTCAGCGCGTTCAGGCGCTGAATGCTTTTCTGCACGATATCTATCACGATCAAAAAATACTGAAAGCGGGGATCGTTCCTGCCGAACAGGTTCTGGCAAACGATCAGTATCAGCCTTGTATGCAGGGCATCGATCTTCACCGGGATACGTACGCGCATATCGCCGGTACCGATATGGTGCGGGGCGGCGACGGCGAATATTACGTGCTTGAAGATAACCTGCGCACACCGTCCGGCGTTTCTTACATGATGGAAAACCGCAAAATGATGATGCGGTTATACCCTGAACTTTTTGCAGAACAGCGCATTGCGCCGGTTTCCCGCTACCCTTCCCATCTGCTGCAAACCCTGCGGGAAAGCACCACGGTGAATGATCCGACGGTGGTAGTTCTGACGCCCGGCCGCTTTAACAGTGCGTATTTCGAACACAGTTTCCTCGCGCAGCAAATGGGCGTGGAACTGGTAGAAAGCGTCGATTTATTCGTGAAAGACGGCGCGGTGTTTATGCGCACAACTGCGGGCCCGTGCAAAATCGATGTGATCTACCGCCGTATCGACGACGCATTCCTCGATCCGCTGGCGTTCCGCGCGGATTCAATGCTCGGCGTGCCCGGCCTGCTGTCGGTTTATCGCGCCGGTGGTGTTGTGCTGGCGAATGCAATTGGCACCGGCGTCGCCGATGACAAATCCATCTATCCGTATGTACCGGAGATGATCCGCTACTATCTGGCCGAAGACCCGATACTGAACAACGTGCCGACCTGGCAATGTCGTAAGGAATCTGATCTGTCGTTTGTGCTGGCGAATCTGGAAAAAATGGTGGTGAAAGAGGTCCACGGCGCAGGCGGTTACGGTATGTTGATCGGCCCGACCGCCAGCAAGGCTGAAATCGAACGCTTCCGCCAGCTGCTGAAAACGCGGCCCGAAAACTACATCGCACAGGAAACGCTGGCGCTCTCAACCTGCCCGACGTTTGTGGAAAACGGTCTTGCTCCGCGGCATATCGATTTACGGCCTTTTGCGCTGACCGGCGCTGAAATCCGTCTGGTACCGGGCGGCTTAACCCGCGTGGCGCTGGCGGAAGGCTCGCTGGTGGTGAACTCATCTCAGGGCGGTGGCACCAAAGATACCTGGGTACTGGAAGAAGAGTCGGAAGTTCCGACGGAGGGTGACGCATGCTAAGCAGAACAGCCAGCGAACTGTACTGGATGGCACGTTATCTGGAACGCGCCGAGAATATCGCACGCCTGCTGGACGTGACCAACAAACTTTCACTGATGTCGATTCGTGATGTTCACGCCCGCGATGAGAATAACGATTTGCTGGTTCCGCTGACAATGACCGGCACCCGCACATTATTCAACGAACACTATCCGCAGGAAACGATGGGCAATCTGCTCAACTTCTTCGCGCTGGACAGTTTCAACCACAGCAGCATTTTCAGCTGTTTGCAAATGGCCTGGAATAATGCCCATGCGGTGCGCGGCAGTCTGTCTTCCGAAGTGTGGGAAAGCATTAACGCCACCTGGATTGAGATGAAACTGATCCGCCGCCAGGGTGTCGGCTCTGCGGGCGCGGATTCCTTCTTCGACTGGGTGAAGGAGCGCTCACATCTGTTCCGTGGCGCGATGTTTGGCACCTTGCTGCGCAGCGACGCGCTGAATTTTATCCGCCTTGGAACTATGCTCGAACGCGCTGACAGCACCGCCAGGTTACTGGACGCCAAGAATCAATTGCTCAATGCCGATGAAGATCCGGTGCGCGAGTACTACCGGATGGATACGCTATTACGCGCCGTCAGTGCCCGCGAAGCATTCCATACGCTCTACAAGCAGCAGCTTAGCCAGAAACGCATTGCCGAACTGCTGATACTGCGCCGCGAACTGCCACGATCCCTGTTGTCCTGCGTAGAAATCATGGCCGAACAGCTGGAGGAAATCGGCGGGTCAGCGGGAAATTTGCCGCGTCGCCGCGTTCATACCCTGCATGCTCAGCTCCGCTTCACCGAAATGGACGAGATAGTCGAAATGGGCCTCAGCCCCTGGTTAATGCAGTTTCTTGACCAGACCAACGCCATCGCTGAGAGCATTCATCAAACCTATCTGGAGGCACAATAATGAAACTCAATGTCAGTCATCAGACACATTACACCTATGCGCAACAGGTCAAACACAGTACGCAATATCTGCGCCTGACGCCGCAGGATTCCAGCCATCAGAAAATCCTTTCATGGGATCTGACGCTGCCGGAATATGCCACCCGCACACTCGACGCTTACGGCAACGTGTTACATGTGCTGACGCTGGATCAGCCGCATCAGGCAATCACTATCGAAGCCAACGGCGTGGTCGAAATTGAAGACAACACAGAAGACGATAATTGCGGGCATTTATCGCCGCTGGTGTTTTTGCGCACCAGCCCGCTGACACAGGCTGACGGTGCGATACGTGATTTCGCCAACCGCTATTATCGTGCGCAGGATCAGCATGAAAGTCTGTGTAATCTGATGGGCGAATTACTGCTGAAAATGCCTTACAGCCCCGGCACCACCACGGTGAAAGACAGCGCATCGCAGGCGTTTTCCGCACAACAGGGCGTGTGTCAGGATCATACTCACGTTTTCCTTGCCTGCTGCCGCAGTCTTGGGATCCCGGCACGTTACGTCAGCGGGTATCTGTACTCAGAAGATTCGACGCACGTTGCGATGCACGCCTGGGCGGAAGCGTGGCTGGATGACCGCTGGCAGAGCTTTGATGTCACCAACAATACCTGCAAACCAAATCAGCATTTGAAACTGGCTATCGGCATAGATTATCTTGATGCGTGCCCGGTCCGCGGTATCCGGTTAGGTGGAGGAAGCGAGGACATGCGCACTGTCGCGGCCGTTGCCATGCTTGACGTTCCGCAATAATCCTAGCCATTTGAATAGGAAGATTTTTCTATGACTTACTGTGTGGCCATGCGCTTGTCCTCTGGCCTGGTGTTTGTTTCAGACTCGCGCACCAACGCCGGAGTGGACCATATTTCCACCTTCCGCAAACTGCACGTTTTTCATCAAAGCGATGAACGCGTGCTGATGATCCAGAGCGCCGGTAATCTGGCAACCACACAGAGCATTATCAGCCTGCTGCACCGGCGCTGTCTGGACGATGAGCGGGAAAACCTGCTCAACGTAAAATCCATGTATGACGCCGCGAGCCTGCTGGGTGAAACGGTTCGCGAAGTCATCGCCCGCGACAGCGGTGCGAACCAAGGTGGGAACACGGATTTCAGCTGCAACTTGCTGCTGGGTGGCCAGATAAAAGGCGAAGGTTTGCGGTTATTCCATGTTTATCCGCAGGGGAATTTCATCGAGGCCACGCACGATACGCCGTATTTCCAGATTGGCGAAAGCAAGTACGGAAAACCGATTATTGATCGCGTGCTGAACTTCGAAACGCCGCTGGATCAGGCAATGCAATGCGCGCTGATTTCGATGGATTCCACGCTGCGCAGTAATCTTTCCGTCGGTCTTCCGCTGGATGTGATGACCTATCCGACAGACAGTTACAGCACCGCACAGCAACACCGGATCACCGAAAGCCATCCGTATTTCGACATGATCCGCAAAGGCTGGGGCGAAGGCCTGTTGAGCATTTTTGCGCAGCTGCCACCGCTGAAACTGGAAGAGTAAATACTTTTCAGGCGGAGTGAATCTTCACTCCGCTGCTTTATTCTCTTCCATCTTCTTCACGATCTTTTTCTCAACCTCAAACGGATCGATACCGCGCAGCTGTAAACGGCGGAAGCGGATGATGTTAAAACCGTTCATGATGAGGAAGCTGCCTTCGATAAGCGACCCGCCTATCGAACCGAGCCAGATGTTGTGGAATACCCAGCAGCAGGTCGAGCACCACATGATGCAGCGCGTGGTCAGCCCGCTGGTGCGAAACAGCGCCCAGGTGCTGACGACCGTTGCGCCGACTGGCAATAATTCCACCCAGTGATGCGCGCGGCTCAGGCCGAGAACCAGCGTCAGGACGATGAAAATCACCATGATCCATTGATTGCGCGTGCGCAGGGAAATCAGGGTTCGCAGGGAGTTCAGCAAGGCGCTCATGCCTGCCGGTGCGGCTCCCATCATCAGGAAATGCACGCCGATAATGGCGCTGTAGGCGGAAAGCTGCTGTTTAAAGCGACGGTCGCTTCGGTTGAAAAACATCGTGATCCCGACCACAAAAGCCAGAACACCGACTGACTGGGCAAACCAGTAATACGTCATTTTTCGGAGATCTCATTCGTAGGATGCGTAGAAAAGCAAACGGCGCCTCATAATTGAAACGCCGTTTCATTCTATCGAGTATCCGCAAGCGTTACAATGTGACACCGCTTTTAAAGATCGCCAGTTCACGGAAATCATTGATTTCGTTTTTGGCTTTACGGCCATTCGCGATCGCAACGATCAGATCCACAAACTCACCGAGCAGCTGTTCCATGCTGACATCGTGGATCAGACGTCCTGCATCGAAGTCTATCCAGTGCGGTTTTTTCGTCGCCAGTTCACTGTTAGTCGCCAGTTTTACCGTCGGCACAAAACCGCCGTAAGGCGTGCCGCGACCGGTACTGAACAGCACCATATGACAACCGGCACCGGCCAGCGCGCTGGTTGCCACGGCGTCGTTACCCGGCGCACTCAGCAGATTCAGGCCCGGCGTCGTCAGACGTTCACCGTATTTCAGCACATCCATGACCGGGCTTTGCCCTGCTTTCTGCGTGCAGCCCAGCGATTTCTCTTCCAGCGTGGTGATACCGCCCGCTTTGTTACCCGGAGACGGGTTCTCGTAAATCGGCTGATTATGCTCGATGAAGTATTGTTTGAAATCGTTGACCATGTGAACGGTCTTTTCAAACGTCAATTCATCGCGGCAGCGGCTCATCAGAATGCGTTCCGCACCGAACATTTCCGGTACTTCGGTCAGCACAGACGTGCCGCCGTTGGCGATCACGTAATCGGAGAAACGCCCGAGCAGCGGGTTCGCAGTGATGCCAGACAGGCCGTCAGAACCGCCACATTCCAGACCAAATTTCAGCTCACTGAGTTTGCCGGTTTCACGTTTGTCGTCACGCATAACTGCATACAGTTCACGCAGACGTTCCAGACCGGCTTCCACTTCGTCGTCAAATTTTTGCAGCGTCATAAAACGCACGCGATCTTCGTCAACTTCACCCAGCGTTTCGCGGAAAACGTCCACCTGATTGTTTTCACAACCCAGACCAATCACCAGCACAGCGCCCGCGTTCGGATGGCGCACCATATTTTGCAGCATAGTGCGGGTGTTCACGTGGTCATCGCCCAGTTGCGAACAGCCAAACGGATGGGTGAACAGGAAGACGCCGTCGGTACCTTCAGCGTCATTGGTTTCTTTTAGAAAACGTGACTGGATCTGGCGGGCAATGCCGTTCACGCAGCCCACTGTTGGGATCAACCAAATTTCATTACGGATCCCGACCTGACCGTTTTTACGACGGTAGATCTGCACTTCGCGATCGGCCATTTGATCCGGCAGCGTCGCGAAATCCGGCTGATACTGGTACTGATCCAGATCGCTGAGATTGGTTTTGCCGTTTTGTGAGTGTATATGCACACCCGGCTCAATCGCCGTCAGCGCGTGCCCAATCGGCAGACCGTATTTAACAATGTTTTCCCCGGCCGCGATCGGGCGTAGGGCAAACTTGTGACCACGGACGACTGGCTGAGCCAGAACCACGGTATAGCCGCCCGCATCGACCTGCTCGCCGGCATCAATATCGCGAAGGGCAACGGCGACGTTATCGGCAGTATGAATTTGAATGATACTTTGCATAGTTGCTCTCTTAGCTGTAAGCCGCCAGCGCATCGCGCATGCCACGGTCTTCAATCGCCTGCAGTTGTTCGGTGATTTTTGCCGTCAGGCCAGGCACGGTGTTCAGATCCCGTCCCCAGTGTTCTTCATCGGCGAGCACGGTTTCCACCAGCCCGACCAGCGGCAGGTTACCGCTGCGCACGCTTGCCCACAGTTCGGAGAAACGACTCAGCCAATGTGCATCGTCCTGCAACGGATAGATTTCGCCGTGACGTTCGCCACGGTAAAACGCCAGTAATGCGGCCAGTGCGAAAGTCAGGCGCGGAGGCAGAATGCCATTCTTTTCCTGGCTCGCCAGCAGCTGCGGCAGAATACGGGTGCGGTATTTGGTCATGCCGTTCAGCGCAATAGACAACAGTTGATGCTGAATGAACGGGTTGCGAAAACGGCTGAGAACGGCCTGAGCAAATGACGTCAGTTCATCCTGCGGAAGATCCAGAACCGGTGAAATCTCTTCGGCAATCGCCAGCTCTACAAAGCGGCTGATTTGCGCGTCATTCATCGATTCGCCGACAGTGTTCAGCCCGGACAGAAATGCCACCGGCACCAGCGCCGTGTGCGCACCGTTGAGGATCGCCACTTTGCGTTCTTTATACGGTTTGATGTCGTCAACCAGACGAATGTTTAGCGGCAATTTGTCCAGACGCAGTTCCTGCGCCAGGCTTTTGGGCCCCTGGATCACGAACAGATAGAAGTGTTCGGCGCTGTCGAAAAAACTGTCCTGATAACCGAGTTCTTCCTGCAAACTGTCGATTTCGCTGCGCGGATAACCTGTCACAATGCGGTCAACCAGCGTCGAGCAGAAGGTGTTGCTGTTTTCCAGCCACTGTGTGAACGACGCCGGTAATGCCCATTGCTGTGCATAACGCAGCACCAGTTCCTGCAGGGCTTCGCCGTTGTAATCAATCAGTTCACACGGCAGTAAAACCCAGCCTTTATCAGCGGCACCGGAGAAGTGAGTGAAGCGTTCGAATAGCAGACGCGTCAGTTTGGCCGGGAAGCTGGCCGGAGGCGCGTCGTTCAGGCTGTCGCTTTCGACATAGCTGATACCCGCTTCGGTGGTGTTCGAAAACACAAAGCGGATATTCGGGTCGCGTGCCAGTGCCAGATATTCGTCAAACTGATGGTAAATATTGATTTCGCGGTTTACGGAACGAATGATGCGCGTGTCGCGCACGGTTTCACCCTGCTCATTCAGGCCGCTGATGATCGTGGTGTACAGACCATCCTGCGTACTCAGTGAAGGTGGGAAATCAGTGTCAATCGGGCGAACGACCACGATACCGGCATCCAAATCGGTATGTTCATTCAGCAAATCTATTTGCCAGTCGACAAACGCCCGCAAAAAGTTGCCTTCACCGAACTGGATAATTTTGTCTGGATGTTGACGGCCTGGGAAGTCACGGCGATTTAACCTTTGCATCTCACATTCACCTTAATTTGGTTAGACGCCGGTCTTTGAGGACATCAGTTTGTCCCGTGGCCGTCGTTCTTTATTGGGATAATAGTTTGTTATTTATGTGTTTTATCTGGAGCGCAGGAATCTGCGCTCCGTCGTGCTTTTAGTTCAGTTCAATCTGGAAATACTGTTTGGCGTTATCGAAACAGATATTTCTCACCATGCTGCCCAGCAGTTCGATGTCTCCTGGCGCTTCACCCGCTTCTACCCAGTGGCCGATCATCTGGCACAGGATGCGACGGAAATATTCGTGGCGTGTATAAGACAGGAAACTGCGACTGTCGGTCAGCATCCCCACGAAGCGGCTCAGCAAGCCCAAATTGGCGAGCTGCGTCATCTGACGTTGCATGCCATCTTTCTGATCGTTAAACCACCAGCCTGAGCCGAACTGCATTTTGCCCGGCATCCCTTCGCCCTGGAAGTTACCGACCATAGTGCCGATTACTTCGTTATCACGCGGGTTCAGGCAGTACAGAATGGTTTTCGGCAGGCCACCGGCCAGACCTTGCGCGCCGAGCAGTTTGGACAGCGGTTCTGCCAGCGGCTGGTCATTGATGGAGTCGAAACCAACGTCCGCGCCGATCAGCTGGAACATGCGGGTATTGTTATTGCGCAGCGCACCAATGTGGTACTGCTGCACCCATTCACGACGCTGATATTCAGAAGCCAGATACAGCAACACACCGGTTTTGAACTGGGCAATTTCTTCTGTGGTTGGCGTTTCACCGTTCAGGCGGCGGGCCAAAATGCCGTCCAGCGTGGCGTCATCCGCTTCGCCGTACACCACAACGTCCAGCGCGTGGTCAGAAACTTTACAGCCGTGTGCCGCGAAGTGATCCATACGTTTTTTCAGTGCATCACGCAGATCGCTGAAACGGGTGATGGAAACATCAGCCGCAGCTTCCAGTTTCTTCACGTAGTCAGCAAACGTGGCGGCTTCAATGTTGAAGGCTTTGTCCGGACGCCAGCTTGGCAGCACTTTGATATCAAAGTGGGTGTCCTGTGCGACGGCTTTATGATGTTCCAGAGAATCGATCGGGTCATCGGTTGTACCAACCATTTTCACGTTCATCTGTTTCATGATGCCGCGGGCAGAGAAGTTGTCCTGCGCCAGCAATTCATTACCACGTTCCCAGATTTCGCCTGCGGTGGCCGGGGAAAGCAATTTGCCGGTAATGCCAAATGGACGACGCAGCTCAAGGTGCGTCCAGTGGTAAAGCGGATTACCAATGGTGTGAGGAACCGTAGCGGCCCACGCGTCAAATTTCTCGCGGTCAGTGGCGTCGCCAGTACACATACGTTCAGGAACACCGTTGGTGCGCATCGCACGCCATTTGTAGTGATCGCCTTTCAGCCAAATGTCATACAAGTTTTTAAATTTGTAGTCCTGAGCAATCAGCTCAGGCGGCAAATGGCAGTGGTAGTCGAAAATTGGCTCATCTTTCGCGTAGTCGTGATACAGGCGACGTGCGAATTCAGTGTCGAGAAGGAAGTCTTCTGTTAAAAACTGCGCCATCTTAGGTTCCTCATCATGAAATCTGTAGAGTTGTCTCTCAATGGTGCGAAGTTATCACACCAATTCAGGTTGTCGTCCAGCTCTTTTTAGGGGTATGTGCCGGTAAAAGCAGGCAATTCGGGGCCCATTAAATTCACTAACTCTCTGTAAAATAATAACGTTAAAGCCTTGCTCCACGGGTGCTTATTATCCTCACAATCAGAGTGTCATTTTGTGATATCACTCAAACTTTAAATCTGTATGACAAGTTATTTCGTACCAAATGTAACAAAACCCATTTTAGCGCATCTCACACTTTGGCCTCTTTTCGGCCATCTTCCGCCCTGCGCCTGTCGACATCCGGACATTCCTGATGTTTTATTGTGCAAATAAAGCCATTTTTTCGACGACGGAACACCTGTCGTTAACTGTACAGGCTAAATGTGATCACCTCGTGAAGTTGTTACACCAATTTCGTTTCAGCAATCAGCCTCTGGATGTTAACCCATCACAAAAAAGTGTGAACGGGATCAACTAAAAATCACTTTTATCAGTAAATTCAAGTAAATAAACGTGAAGTTAAAAAAGTTAAGTAACCACACAATTTAAATGTGGTTTTGTGATGTCATTCAAATTTTAAATCTGTATGACAAGTTATCTTTGCTTCGCCCGGACAAGAGCGTCAGAGATTACCTGCCACGTCCTTTCGCTGTTGCCCGGGCAAACACTTCCCAGGCGCAGTCAGCCTCATGGCGAAGCAACAATTCTGGTGTTCAGGACGCTCATCGGATCTTACGCACAGATAACAATAAACCAGTGCGTAAAACATCGGGCCGCTCCCAGTGAAATCATCTGGCGGCGATATCCCCGGAAAACACTTTAGGGAAGCCAGAAGCCCATGCTCAGGCAGCGTGGTGCGAAATACGCCATGACAGCGTGCGTTGTCATTGCCGGATTATTTACTGGGAGAGAGTTAAATGGGTAAGATTAAAGGGTTACGCTGGTACATGATCGCACTGGTGACATGCGGCACTGTATTAGGCTATTTAACACGTAACGCCATTGCCGCCGCAGCACCGACGCTGATGACTCAGCTCAACATTACTACTCAGCAATATTCTTATATTATCGCCGCTTATTCCGCCTGCTATACCCTGATGCAGCCGGTTGCCGGTTATGTTCTTGACGTCATGGGCACAAAAGTCGGTTACGCCATGTTCGCCGTGATGTGGGCCATCTTCTGTATGGCGACCGCACTGGCCAGCAGCTGGGGTGGCCTGGCGATCGCCCGTGGTGCTGTCGGTATGGCTGAAGCCGCGATGATCCCTGCCGGCCTGAAAGCCAGCAGCGAATGGTTCCCGGCCAAAGAGCGTTCTATCGCCGTGGGCTACTTTAACGTCGGTTCTTCTATCGGCGGGATGATTGCACCACCGCTGGTTGTCTGGTGCATCGTGATGCACAGCTGGCAGCTGGCCTTCATCATTACTGGCGCACTGAGCCTGATCTGGGCAATGAGCTGGCTGGTGTTCTACAAACATCCTAAAGATCAAAAGAAACTCAGCACCGAAGAACGTGATTACATTCTGGAAGGTCAGGAAGCACAGCATCAGACGAACAACGGCAAAAAAATGTCTGCCTGGGAAATTCTGCGTAACCGTCAGTTCTGGGGCATCGCACTGCCACGCTTCCTGGCTGAACCCGCCTGGGGCACATTCAACGCCTGGATCCCGCTGTTCATGTTCAAGGTGTATGGTTTTAACCTGAAAGAAATCGCGATGTTTGCGTGGATGCCGATGCTGTTCGCTGACCTTGGTTGTATCCTGGGTGGCTATCTGCCTCCGCTGTTCCAGAAATACTTCAAAGTTAACCTGATCGTCTCCCGTAAAATGGTGGTGACGATGGGTGCTGTCCTGATGATCGGCCCAGGCATGATTGGCCTGTTCACCAGCCCTTACGCCGCTATCGCATTACTGTGCATCGGCGGTTTTGCTCACCAGTCACTGTCTGGCGCGCTGATTACACTGTCCTCTGACGTGTTTGGCCGTAACGAAGTGGCGACTGCCAACGGTCTGACTGGGATGGCCGCGTGGATGGCAAGTACCATGTTTGCTCTGGTGGTGGGTGCGTTGGCCGATACCATCGGTTTCAGCCCGCTGTTTGCCGCTCTTGCCGTCTTCGACCTGCTCGGCGCCATTATTATCTGGACCGTGCTGCAGAACCGTTCCGCAGTAGAAGCGGCCCCGGCTCCGCTGAAAACCGCGAAAGCCTGATCCGCCAATCACAAGCCCGGTAAAATTCTTTGCCGGGTTTGTCTCTTTCTGACATTTCTCCAGTGCCTTTGTGGCCGATGCACGGTGCATCAACCTTTCGTAAATCGTATACTGGTAGTTGTATAATAGGTTTGCAGGTCTGTCCGACACTCGCATCTTGCAGGTTTCACTACTTTTAAAGAGCACTCATATGGAATCCACAGACACCAGACGCCTTTACCAACAACTGGCTGCCACGCTCAAGGAACGAATCGAAACGGGTGTGTATCCGGTTGGCGAGAAGTTACCTGCTGAACGTCTCATTTCAGATGAGATGGATGTCAGCCGCACCGTAGTGCGCGAAGCGATTATCATGCTGGAAGTTGAAGGTTATGTGGAAGTCCGTAAAGGCTCGGGCATTCATGTGATGTCAAATCAGCAACGCCACCTTGTGGTGCCTGATAATGGCATCGAGTTTGGCACTGCCGGTCCGTTCGAGCTGCTGCAGGCGCGTCAGTTGATTGAAAGCAATATCGCGGAGTTTGCCGCGACGCAGGTCACTAAACAGGACATCATGCGCCTGATGGAAATTCAGGAGCACGCGCGCCAGGAAGATCGTTTCCGTGATTCTGAATGGGATTTGAAATTCCATGTGCAGGTAGCGCAGGCCACGCAGAATAATGCGCTTTCAACTATCGTAGAAAAAATGTGGAGCCAGCGGTTGCATAACCCTTACTGGCGTAAACTGCATGAGCACATCGATGAGAAATCGATTGAAAGCTGGTGCGAAGATCACGACCTGATCCTCAAAGCACTGATTCGCCGCGATCCGCATGCGTCGAAACTTGCCATGTGGCAGCATCTGGAAAATACCAAACAAATGCTTTTCCGCGCCACCAGCGATGATTTCGAATTTAACGTAGACCGTTATCTTTATTCAGAAAACCCGGTTGTACATCTGGATCCACCGCTGCTTAATACTAAATAAATTCCCCTTAAGGCCGGAAATTTCACCCAACCGGCCTTTTCTCCACTTCTGCGTGATTTCGCATTATCCTGTCAGACACTGTCGAGTAGTGTCAGCCAATGTAAAACCCCTTTCCATTACGTGCGCCGGACTTAAATGATCGGTCTCAACGCGCTATATTTACCTGTCTGAGTTATTGTTATTTTGTTACAGTTAGACCCGTTTTTTTACGCGTTTACGAGGCATGAAACAGCACTTTAAACGTGTAGATCCCCGATGAACTCAAACCAGATAGCCCGCCAGGGAAATGGCGACCTTATCAGCTTACAGGCCGCGTCGAGACATATTCTCCGCTGATGTGAATGCTGACCCACTGAAAATGATGGAGTTTTACACGACAGATGGAAATTATCAGCTCGCTCATCGATGCCCTCTGGCAACAAGATTATGTCACCCTCGCCAACCCATCTCTGGTTTGGGCGCTGTACCTGATTTTATTCATGATCATCTTTCTGGAAAACGGATTACTGCCTGCGGCATTTTTACCCGGCGACAGCCTTCTGATCCTCGTGGGCGTACTGATTGCCAAAGGTGCTATGAATTTCCCACTGACGATTTTCCTGCTGACGACCGCCGCCAGCCTTGGCTGCTGGCTCAGTTACGCGCAGGGAAAATGGCTGGGGAATAACCGGATAGTCCAAAGCTGGCTGGCCCATTTACCGGTGCAATATCACGAGCGTGCGCACGCCTTGTTCCATAAGCATGGGCTTTCCGCGCTGCTGGTTGGCCGCTTTCTGGCCTTTGTCCGCACTCTGCTGCCAACAATTGCCGGTTTATCGGGCCTGAGCAACAGCCGTTTTCAGTTTTTCAACTGGGTGAGCGGTCTGCTATGGATCCTGATCCTGACCTCGTTAGGGTATTTCCTCGGCAAAACGCCGCTGTTCCTGAAATACGAAGATCTGGTAATGAATTGCCTGATGCTGCTGCCGGTGCTTTTGCTGATTGGCGGGCTGGTCGGTTCCATCGTCGTTTTGTGGCGTAAAAAGCACGCTGACCGGCAGAACAAAGGCAAAAGCGCATAATGAATCGCCTGCTGAGAAAGCACTCATTTATCTGCCCGGCGCTGTTTATTCTGCTGGCCGCCGCGGCCATGATCGGGCTGGCGATATCGCGTCTTCCGGCACCGGCAAACGCGCTGCAAATTCGCCCGGCACGTTCTGGCGTGGCCCTGCCCGATGGTTTTTATGTCTACCAGAGTCTGACCGAGCGCGGCATTCACATCAAAAGTATTACCCCGCTGGAAGATGGTTTAGTGGTTCAGCTCGATTCCGCTGCACAGCGCAAAATGGCGGAAGCGGCTTTGCAAACCATTTTGCCCGCAGGCTTTGTGATTCAGTATTGCGAACCGCCTCATACCAAAGCCTGGCTAACCAAACTGGATCGTGATCGTTTAAAGTTTGGGTAACTGACAGCGGATTTGTCTCATATCACTACCCATTTGTCGGTGATATGCTTTCAAAGCTAGTTATTCAAAAAATCTATACTCACGGAAATAAGTGCCACAATCACTTAACCATCAAAAGGAAGCCCGACGATGAAAATCACTTTATCTGCACTCGTTTTAGCCCCTGCATTATTATTCTCTAACGCCAGCTTTGCTGCTCCTCAGCCAGAAAGCTGCGTGACGAAACAGCACGAAATTCAGAAACAGATCGACGAAGCCCGCCTTCACAAAAACGAGAACCGCGTCGACGGTTTGGAAAAAGCACTGCGCGAGAATAAAGCGCACTGTACCGATGCAGGGCTTAAAGCTGAGAACCAGAAACGTGTCGAAGAAAAACGTGAGAAAGTCCGCGAACGTGAGCAGGAGCTGAAAGAAGCACAGGCGAATGGAAATCATGAAAAAATCGCCAAAAAGCAGCAAAAACTGGAAGAAGCACAGTCTGAACTTAAACAGGCTCAGGGTCTGTAATCCCCTTTCTTAAAGCGCCCTGTGGGCGCTTTAATGCGGGATCTTGCTTTTTAAAACAGACAATTCGCATTTGCGATCACCTGAATATCCGCTATGTTAAAAGTTCGAATCAGTTAACGTATGGAGTGACTTACACATGGCTAGTAATACATCAGAACAACTGCGCGCTGAATTAAAGTCATTGGCAGATACGCTGGAAGAAGTTCTTCAGACCTCTACCGATAAGCCGAAAGCTGAACTCGATAAGTTACGCGGCAAAGCAGAATCCCTGCTGAAAGATACCCGCGAGCGTCTGAGCGATACCGGCGATAAGATTGCCACTCAGACCAAAGAAATCGCTGGTAAAGCCGATGATTACGTACATGAAAAACCGTGGACAGGCGTCGGTATTGGTGCCGCTGTCGGTGTTGTGATTGGCGTTCTGTTAGCCCGTCGCTAATTATGTCAGAACCGATAAAACAGGCACCACAAGGACCGGGGAAAGGGCTTTTTGACATCGTTTCACGCATCGCCACCGTGGTGGTGGGCATGGTTGAAACGCGAGTCAGGCTGGTTGTTGTTGAGCTGGAAGAGGAAAAGGCCAATATTTTCCAATTGCTGCTCATGGCTGGCATTACCCTGATTTTCACCGCCTTTGGTCTTATGAGTTTGCTGGTTCTCCTTTTCTGGGCGATTGACCCGGCGTATCGCCTGATTGCAATCGGCACGGCGACCGGTGTTCTGCTGTTCCTTGCGGTGGTTCTGGGTGCGATGACGCTGGCAAAAGCCAAACGTTCAACGCTTTTGAGCCTCACCCGCAAGCAGCTGGATATTGACCGGGCGTTGCTGGAAAAGGATGACAATCCATGAGTATCCCGAACCGCGCTATCGAAAAAGTCAGGCTTTTGCGCCAGATTGAGCGCCAGCGCGCCGAGCTGTCTGAGGCGGGTTCTGACTGGCTGGATGCCACAGCGAAAATTGATCGCGGCTGGGTGAAAATCGTGGATATGCGTAAGTATCTGGTCGTGGGTTCCAGCCTGATTGCCGTTTACGGCATCCGCCATCCCAGCAGCGTTGTACGCTGGTCAAGGCGGGCATTTGGCATCTGGGGCACCGTACGACTGTTCCGCAAGACTTTCGTCAGCAAATAAACTTAGCGACATTCACATCAAAGGGTCGGGTGATTATTCATCCGACCCTTTTCTTTTTGAATAACAATCCTTCCGCAGTTCAATTTATTTGAATCATTCCAACAGTTTTACTTGCTAACAAAGCGTAATCGTTCGACTTATTATCTCGTCATCAACTGATGCGGTAACGGCGAGAAACATTTTCTGACCGGACCGGTAACACTTTAAGCTCAATTTGAGCACACTACGCTTTGGAGAAGAAAATGACTAAGTTACAAGACACAGCTTTACTGGTAGCCCGTATCCTGATGCCAATTCTGTTCATCGTTGCCGGTTGGGGAAAAATTAATGGTTACACCGCAACTGCGGGCTACATGACTTCCATGGGCGTTCCAAGCTTCTTCCTGCCACTGACTATCTTGTTGGAATTTGGCGGCGGTCTGGCCATCCTGTTCGGCTTCTTCACCCGTACTACTGCGCTGATCACAGCCATCTTCACCATCCTGACGGCGCTGATCTTCCACACTGATTTTGCACAGGGCGTGAACCAGATGATGTTCATGAAAAACCTGTCCATTGCTGGCGGTTTCTTCGTCCTGTTCGCTTCAGGCCCAGGCGCATTCAGCATCGACCGTCTGATTAAGAAAAACTGGTAATCACTGCTCCGGCACCAGGGCGCTGTAACCAGGCTATAATTAAATAAGACAATAAAAAGCACCTGCAGGGCGATGTGATTAATCACCTCGCCCTTTTTTTTTATTCTGAAAGATCACTGACAGTAAGGAAAATATCATGGGACAACTGGTCGACGGCAAATGGCAGGACACCTGGTATGACACCAAATCTACCGGCGGTCATTTCAAACGTTCTGCAGCGCAGTTCCGCAACTGGATCACACCCGATGGCGCACCGGGCGAGCACGGTGTCGGCGGTTTTACCGCTGAGCGCGACCGCTATCATCTTTATGTTTCACTGGCCTGTCCGTGGGCACACCGGACACTGCTGATGCGAGCCCTGAAAGGGCTCGAAGACATTATCCCTGTTTCCGTCGTACACCCGCTGATGCTGGAACACGGCTGGACGTTCGGAACCGATTTCCCGGCCGCTACCGGCGATGATTTGTATCACCTGAGTTATGCGTATGAAATCTATCTGCGTGCGCAGAATGATTACACAGGCCGCGTGACCGTGCCGATCCTGTGGGACAAAAAGCAGCAGACGATCGTCAGCAACGAATCTTCAGACATCATCCGCATGTTCAACAGCGCTTTTGATGCCACCGGCGCGAAAGCGGGCGATTATTACCCGCAAAACCTGCGCACTGAGATCGACACGATTAATGAGTGGGTCTATCCGCAGATTAATAACGGCGTGTATAAAGCGGGTTTTGCGACCTCTCAGGACGCGTACGACGAAGCAGTGGATGGCGTGTTTGCTGCGCTGGAACGCGCTGAGGAATTACTGGGTAAGCATCGTTACCTGACCGGCAATCAGCTCACCGAAGCCGATCTTCGTCTGTGGACCACGCTGGTTCGCTTTGATCCGGTCTACGTCACGCATTTCAAATGCGACCGTCACCGCATCAGCGATTATCCGAATCTGTACGGTTTCCTGCGCGATATTTATCAGATGCCGGGAATTCGTGAAACTGTGAATTTTGCGCATATTCGCAATCACTATTACCGCAGCCACGCCACGATTAACCCTTACGGAATTATCTCTACCGGACCGGCGCAGGATTTAGATTCACCGCACGGCCGCGATACCCGTTTCAGCTAATCACGCTGGCATTCTTCCCTTTCTGACAGGGGAAGAATGCCCGTCACATTGATTCACTTCACTTCGCTTCACGCGTCGCCAGCAACCGTGGAATTTCACGCAGGAACCAGGCTTTTGCCTCGCCCATGCTGTCGCGACGCCACGCCATAATGATGTCGGTTTCACGGTTATATTCCGCACTGACCACCCGCAAACGCCCTTCGGCAATATCCTGTTCAACCATCGGATAAGGCATCGTCGCGACGCCCAGTCCGGCCAGCAGCGCTTTGCGTTTTTCTTCAATGGTACTGACCGTCAGACGTTGCTGCTTATCGAGCAACTGCACAGTGAGCACCGGGCGTTCACGCGCGGTATCTGCCACGGCAATCCCGCGGTATTTCACACGGCTGACTTCAGAAAGCGGCTCGGCTTCCAGATGAATCGGATGATCCGGCGCCGCCACGTAAACGCTGACAAGCTTGTACAGTTTGCGGCTGTTAATTTCTGTCGAGGAACGGAAATGCATATCGGGCGCGATGACAATATCCGCACGCCCCTGCTCAAGACGCTCCCACGCCCCCGCCAGCACTTCGGTAATCAGCGAAACCTGCGTGTTGGCTTTCAGCGCCAGCTTTTCAATCAGCGGGAATAATTGCGCGGCCGGGGATAAGGCTTCGCAAACGATCGTGATGTGGGTTTCCCAGCCACGTGCCAGCGCTTCGGCATCGACGGTCAGTTTGTCGGCGGCTTCGAGCAGCACACGGCCACGCTCAAGCAGCATCCGGCCCACATTGGTGAATTTTGTCCGATGACCTGAACGGTCAAACAACACCACGTCCAGCTCTTCTTCCAGTTTTTGCATGGTATAGCTCAACGCAGACGGGACGCGGCCCAGCTCATCAGCGGCGGCGGCAAAACTTCCTCTGCGGTCAATCGCATCCATGACCCGTAATGCTTCCAGTGTGAGTGCGCGATCCTTAGCCATTCTTTTCTCTGTCAGGAAATTTGAATATAGCGACCAGATTAACTGGCTAACAATCACACGTCCAGACGCTTACCATTTATACATCGAAATTTTTAAGAGAGGCGACCGCCATGATCACCAGCAGAACGGCAAAAGAGTGCGGCACCGCTGACTTTGGTTGGCTGCAGGCACGTTACACTTTCTCCTTTGGACATTACTTTGATCCGAAGCTGATGGGCTATGCGTCACTGCGCGTTCTGAATCAGGAAGTGCTAGCGCCAGGTGCCAGTTTCCAGCCACGGACTTATCCGCGCGTTGATGTTCTGAATCTGGTTTTACAGGGCTCGGCGGAATACCGCGACAGCGAAGGTAATAGCGTGCGGGTCGAAGCCGGTGAAGCGGCGCTGCTTTCCACGCAGGCCAACGTCAGTTACAGCGAGCTGAATACCCGTGCGAACCAGCCACTGACACGCATGCAGTTATGGCTGGATGCCTGCCCCGAGCATGAAAATCCGTTAACCCAGAAAATGACGCTACCACAGGCGAAACATTTCCTGCTGGCGTCGCCGGATGGCAAAAACGGCAGCCTGCAATTGCGGCAAAATGTCTGGATACATCATCTGGATTTAAAACCGGGCGAGCAGATTTCCCTGCCGATCCAAGGTCAGCGGGCGTATCTGCAATCGATTCACGGACAAGTCGATGCGCGGGGTGAGGTCAGTCGCGAATCACAAAAACTGGCCTGCGGCGACGGGGCATTTATTCATCAGGAAAACAGCCTGACTGTTTCCGCCAGCACGCCGTTACGCGCTTTGCTGATCGACATGCCGGTTTAACATTCGCGGTTAACGGATTTTACGGATAACAGAAAGGCGAAAGCCCGCGCAGTAACCTGCGCGGGCTTTCTTTTGACGAGGGAGTTGACCGTTAAGCCGGGTTCTGTCGTGGACAGTCATTCGTCTAGGCCAGCAATCGCTCACTGGCTCAAGCAGCCTACCCGGGTTCAGTACGGGCCGTACCATGTGAACCCCTATTTGGCCTTGCTCCGGGTGGAGTTTACCTTGCCACGAACTGTTGCCAGCCGCGCGGTGCGCTCTTACCGCACCCTTTCACCCTTACCTGATCCCACTTGCGCGGGCCATCGGCGGTTTGCTCTCTGTTGCACTTGTCGTAAGCTCGCGCTTCCCAGGCGTTACCTGGCACCCTGCCCTATGGAGCCCGGACTTTCCTCCCCTCCACCTGTCTCCCCCGAAAGGGACGGCAGTGAAGCGGCGACTGTCTGGTCAACTCCGCGGCGGATAATAGGGTATTACGCCCTATTTGTCACCCTCTTGCTCATCAAGCGCGTATTTATACAACGCATTCTTCTTCACGCCGTGGATTTCTGCGGCCAGCGCGGCGGCCTTTTTCAACGGTAACTCTTTTTGCAGCAGTGCCAGCGTGCGCAGAGCGTCAGCGGGCAACGCTTCCACATCGACTTTATGGCCTTCCACAATCAGCACCATTTCGCCGCGACGACGGGTTTCCACTTCCTTCACCCACGCCAGCAGTTCACCGACCGGCGCACCATGAATGTTTTCCCAGGTCTTGGTCAGTTCACGCGCCAGCACCACATAACGCTGCGGCCCCCAGACTTCGACCATATCCTGCAAACTGTCGATCAGACGATGCGTGGATTCATAGAAGATCAGCGTGCGCGGTTCTTCGATCAACGCCAGCAAAGTGTCTTTGCGCGATTTCGTTTTAGCAGGCAGAAAGCCTTCGTAACAGAAACGGTCGGAGGGCAAACCGGCGGCGCACAGTGCCGTAATGGCAGCACATGCCCCCGGCAAAGGCACGACACGGATGCCCGCTTCACGACAGCGGCGCACGAGGTGGTAACCGGGATCGTTAATCAGCGGTGTACCGGCATCTGAAACCAGCGCGATGGTCTGGCCTTCCTGCAATTTCGCCAGCAAATGCTCGGCTTTTTGCTGTTCATTGTGGTCATGCAGCGGGTACATTTTGGCGCTGATCGCGAAGTGTTGCAGCAGCAATCCGGTATGACGGGTGTCTTCCGCGGCAATCAAATCTACACTGTTGAGAACGGCCAGCGCGCGTTGGGTAATATCCCCTAAATTGCCAATTGGCGTCGGTACGATATACAGCGTTGAGGCAGAAATATCTGCTTGATCGTCTTGATTCATTGTTTCATCCGGATTGCCGATTTAATATTGAGCATCTTGAAAAAACATCACTGGAAACTGAATGCCTTCCTCAATGACTTTTCGTACCCGTTCGGGACGTTTACTCCCTGCCATCATCGTGGCTATGCTTCTCGCCAGCTGTTCCGGTCAGGCGCCGCAAGCACCGACTGAAAGTGTCCAGGGTGCAGCGTCCGGCAGCTCTGATTATTATCTGCAGCAGGCACAACAAAGCGGTGATGATAACAAGGCTGACTGGCAATTGCTTGCAGTCCGTGCCCTGATACGTGAAGGCAAAGTGCCTCAGGCCGCCGAACAACTCGCCAAAGTGCCGCAAAATCTGACGGCTGCACAAACGGTTGAACAGCAGCTAACCAGTGCAGAAGTTCAGGTTGCCCAGAAGAATTACCCGGCAGCAGCAACCAGTCTGAGCCAGATAGACCCGGCCAAACTGAACAATGATCAGAAAGCCCGTTACTATCAGGCGCAAATCGATGCCAGCCAGGGCCGTACCAGCCTGGGGCTGATCCGTGCTTACATCGCGCAGGAACCGCTGTTGCAAGGTCAGCTTCATCAGACCAATATCGACGAAACCTGGACCGCACTGACGCAGATGTCCGCGCAGGATGTTAACAGCATCGTGATTAATGCGGATGAAAATACTCTGCAAGGCTGGCTGGATTTACTGAGTGTCTGGCAGAGCAACAAGCAGGATCCAGATCTGCTGAAAGCCGGTATCAAAGACTGGCAGCGCCGCTATCCGGTCAATCCGGCGGCCAAAACCCTGCCGACACAGCTCAATAACGTGCTGACTTTCCAGCCTGCGTCTACTGGTAAAATCGCACTGTTCCTGCCAATGAGCGGGCCTGCACAGGTTTATGGCAATGCTATCCAGCAGGGTTTCAATGCAGCGATGAACGGCCAGGTCAGCCAGGCCACGCCACAACCGGCAACACCAGCCGATCCTAACGCGCAAGCGCAGACCACACCGGCAGATCCTAATGCCGCGGTCAGCACCTCCGCCCCGGATGCCGCCACGCAGCCACAAACCTCACCCGCACAGCCCGCGACCGTTTCTGCACCCGTTATCAGCAGTAATGCGCAGGTGAAAGTGTACGATACCAACGGTCAGCCTCTGGCGGCGTTACTGACGCAGGCACAGCAGGATGGCGCGACACTAGTGGTCGGGCCGTTGCTGAAAGATCAGGTGAATGAGCTGGGTAATACCCAGACGCCTCTGAATGTTTTAGCGCTCAATCAGCCAGAAACTGAGAAAAACAGTGCGAATATCTGTTACTTTGCGCTCTCGCCGGAAGACGAAGCGCAGGATGCAGCCCGCCACATGTGGGCAGAACAGAAACGTTCGCCACTGTTGCTGGTCCCACGCGGTGCCTTCGGTGACCGTATTGCGCAGGCATTTGCAAATGAATGGCAGAAACTGGGCGGGCAAACGGTCCTGAAACAAGGGCTGGGCTCTGCCGGTGAATTACGTTCATCTATTGGCAGCGGCATTCGCTTGACCGGTACGCCGGTTACCGCAAGCGACAGCGCAGTTCCGGCACAAGCGCAGGGTGTCACGATTGGCGGTATTACCATTCCGGCTCCACCAACCGATGCGCAGATTACGCAAGGCAGCACCGGCGGTGCGGTGGATTCCGTTTACGTCGTGGCCACTCAGAGCGAGCTGACACTGATTAAACCGATGCTGGATCTGGCCGTCAGTGGCCGTTCTCATCCATCCGTCTACGCAAGTTCACGCAGCTATCAGGCGGGAGCGGGCCCGGACTATCGTCTGGAAATGGAAGGAGTGGAATTTAGCGACATTCCTTTACTGGCGGGTTCCAACCCTGCGCTGATGCAGCAGGCCGCAGCGAAATTCGGCAACGATTACTCGCTGGTTCGTCTGTACGCGATGGGGATTGATGCCTGGAGTCTTGCAAATCACTTCTCACAAATGCGGACGCTGCCTGGCTTCCAGGTCTCCGGCAGTACCGGTGATTTAAGTGCCAATGAAAACTGCGTGATCCATCGCAAACTGCCGTGGCTGCAATACCGTCAGGGTTCGCTGGTTCCGGTTTCTTCATAAGAAACGCGGTTAACTTGCGCAGAGAAAACGGAGTTCTACGCACAAACATGTACAAGGACGTACTGATGATAAATTTTTTGTCAAAAACGCGGTCGTGCGGAGCCGAATACGAAGCTTACGCGCGACGCTATCTCGAAAGAGCCGGGTTAATTTTCGTGGCGGCCAATGTGGCCTGCCGTGCAGGTGAAATTGACCTGATCATGCGTGACCAGCAAACCTGGGTGTTTGTTGAGGTTCGCTACCGGCGCAATGCTAATTTTGGCGGCGCTGCGGCCAGCGTAACGCGTCAAAAACAACAGCGCTTGTTACGCGCGGCATCTTTCTGGCTTGCAAGCCATAACGCAAGCTTTGACACATCACCTTGCCGTTTTGATGTTTTAGCCATCACCGGCAGCCAGTTAGAATGGCTGCCCGATGCGTTCAATGCGGAATAAATATTACGACGACTGACTGGACGAAAACCCGTGCTGGATAGAATCAAAGTCTGCTTTACCGAAAGTATCCAAACCCAGATTGCAGCAGCTGAAGCCTTGCCTGACGCGATTTCTCGTGCCGCGATGACGCTGGTACAATCGCTGCTCAACGGCAACAAAATCCTGTGCTGCGGTAACGGCACCTCTGCGGCAAATGCCCAGCATTTTTCCGCTAGTCTGATTAATCGTTTTGAAACTGAACGTCCCAGCCTTCCTGCAATCTCACTATGTGCGGACAATATTGTTCTGACGGCGATTGCTAATGACCGTCTGCACGAAGAAATCTATGCCAAACAGGTGCGCGCTTTAGGTCAGGCTGGCGATGTTTTGCTGGCGATTTCTACCCGCGGCAACAGCCGTGATATTGTCAAAGCCGTTGAAGCAGCGGTCACCCGCGATATGACGATTGTCGCATTGACGGGTTATGACGGCGGCGAACTGGCGGGTTTACTGGGGCCTCACGATGTTGAGATCCGTATTCCCTCCCATCGCAGCGCCCGCATTCAGGAAATGCATATGCTCACAGTAAACTGCCTCTGTGACCTGATAGATAATACGCTGTTCCCACACCAGGACGATTAAGGAGATCCAATGAAGGCGAGCCCTCTCTTAGCTGTATTGTTAAGCGCCCTTCTGTTGCAAGGCTGTGTTGCTGCTGCGGTTGTTGGTGCAGCCGGTGTCGCAACCAAGACCACGACTGACCCGCGTTCAGTGGGCACTCAGGTTGATGACAGCACGCTGGAAGCCCGTGTTTCCAACGCGATAAGCAAAGATAAACAACTGAAAGATGAAGCCCGTATTGTCGCCACCGCGTATCAGGGCAAAGTTCTGTTAACCGGTCAGGCACCGTCTGCGGATATGGCTTCCCGTGCAAAACAAATTGCGATGGGCGTGGAAGGCGCAACGGAAGTGTATAACGAGATCCGCACCGGTAAACCGGTCAGCATGGGCACCGCCTCTGTGGATACGTGGATCACCACAAAAGTTCGCTCTCAGTTGCTGACCAGCGATTCCGTTAAATCTTCCAACGTCAAAGTGACGACCGAGAATGGCGAAGTGTTCCTGCTCGGCCTGGTCACGCAGGAAGAAGGTAAATCCGCGGCGGGGATTGCTGCCGGTGTCAGTGGCGTGAAACACGTGACGACAGCGTTTACTTACGTTAAATAATTCCGTCGGTTAAAGCAAAAAGGACAGCCCAGGCTGTCCTTTTTTACGCCCTGAAACCGCCTGAATTAATGCAGCTTATGCTCTTGCAGGAAAGATTCCCCACCGAGCTGGCTCATTTGCCTCAGGATCCACTGCTGACGACGCAGCACGTAGGCCGACGGCGCGTTGACTTTAAACAGATGCGGATTCGGCAATACGGCGGCCAGCAATGCGGCCTGAGAAGCCGTCAGGCGGCTGGCGGGTTTGTGGAAGAAATGCTGTGAGGCCTGCTCGACGCCAAATACGCCGTCGCCAAACTCCACAATGTTGAGATATACCGTCAGGATCCGACGTTTTGTCCAGACCGTTTCAATCCCCACGGTCAGCCCCGCTTCCAGCCCTTTTCTCACCCAACTACGGCCATCCCACAGAAAGAGATTTTTCGCCGTCTGCTGGGAAAGCGTCGATGCACCGCGCATTTTTCCGCCATCTTTATCCAGAACAGACTGGATGGCATCCACATCAAAGCCCCAATGCTCAGGGAATTTCTGATCTTCTGCCGCCATTACCGCCAGTGCCATTGGGGCAGAAATTTCGCTCATAGGCACCCAGTCTGAGTGCGCCACGTACCTGAAATCACCGGTGAGCCAGGCAGAAACCTGACGTTCGACCATCACGGCGGAAAAAGGAACGGGCAAAAAAGCAAAAAGCATGATGCCTGCGACCCATAAGCTGAGTAAAAGTATTACGGCACGTTTAAACCACAATACCGGTTTTCCCCAGATACCCTTTCCAGCAAATTTCTTCATTCTGCAGTTTCCACAACACATCTGACCATCTAATCAATCCCGGCAGGCGCCTGATAACTCAGGCTAGCGAAATGCTCTACAATTTTGCTAACAATTGTGTGATAAAGCGTAACTCTTCTCTAAAAAATATCATTCGAAATTCCGTTTTGATCACTGGCATCAATGAGTTCCGTTGCCAGACGCATCACTTTCCGGCTTTTATGCATTCTGCATTTAAAGACAACATGTAAAACACTTGTGAACGAACCCAAGAAATAAAGATTAGCCATTCTTATGAATCAAAACCATCAAACTGAACTATTTTTCACCAATTATCGGCTTTTCACCTTATTCTCTAACCCAAATCATAAAGGGGAAAAAGACAAGAAACTGCCCGCAGACCGGCAACTTAACCAGGTAAAAACCGGATCACCCTAAGTGAAATTTTTTCACTCGAAACAATTTTTAAAAATACGCCGCAATCAAAACTCAGGTTCAGGCCGGTGATCTACATAAATGATTAATAACAGCCACTTGCCAGTTATTCAGCGTATTCTCTTGCAGATACTCAGGTTAAATTACCAGCGAAAAAAGCAGTAAAAACTCGTCTAAGGCTTCACTTCCATAAGCAAAATTGCATGACGCCGGGACAACATCAACAGGCTTCATTTGTATTCTCTCAAAAATCCTGCGATAAAGGCTTGATGTTTTGTATAGACAAAGACTAATCTACATCACAGTTTTTAATGAATGTTGTAACAGTCGTGCTTATATTTGTTATGTTGATTGCTACAGGATGTATTAGACTTTAAGACTGAATTCCAAGACCTGCGAAAACCGAACCCTTATAACTATCGTGGGTCACCTCTTTCCCTGGTGTTGGCGCAGTATTCGCGCACCCCGGCCTCGGCTGGGGTTATTTTTTTTCAGCGTTTGCCGTCCAGTCACGTAACACCTGTATGTCATGACGCCATTCTGCTTTCAGCTCATCAATCCATTCCTGAACGTTATCCCACCACGCAGGCAACGTCGGCGTCTGAATTTGTTGCGCCAGTTGTTGCAGGTGCTTAAGCCCTACGGAACCCGCCGCGCCTTTGATTTTGTGGCCTTCTTCCGCAATCCCTTTCTGATCGCGCGCGGTCATATTGGAATCCAGCACCGCGAGATAGCCCGGCATCATTTTTTCGAACATATCTGCGCTCTGATAAATCAGTTTCGGCCCGACCAGATCGATGTACTGTTCAAGCATGGCGGTATCAAGCAACGTTTCGCTGTTTTTCATTTCGACAGGTTCCTTTTCCGTTACGGAAACTTCAGGCTGGTGATCCCAGAATTGCTGGATCATCGCGGTCAGCGCCGTGACGGACAGCGGCTTACTCAGCACATCGTCCATTCCGGCGTCGAGATACTCTTTTTTATCTTTCAGAACGTTGGCGGTCAGCGCAATCAGCGGCGGCAGATGTTTGCCCGCATAGTCGTTACGCAGTTTCCGGGCGATATCCAGCCCGGTCATGTCCGGCAGCTGGATATCGAGCAGGACGAGGTCAAATTCATCCGGGTCAAACATTTCCAGCGCATCATGCCCGTTCATGGCCACTTCCACGCTGTTTCCGAGTTTCTCCAGCACCGAACGCGCCACAATCACATTCAGCTCGATATCTTCCACCAGCAGCACGTGCAGCGCGGGCAGCGGCATATCCTCTTCTTCATCCACTTCGGCGACAGGCGCATCGAGCGTTGGCGCGCGTACGGTCAGCGTGAAGCAGGAACCCTTACCCGGTTCGCTGCTGACGGTGATATCGCCGCCCATGGTTTGTGCCAGACGTTTTGAAACGGCCAGCCCGATACCGGTTCCTGTCGCCGGTTTGCCGCCGTTCTGATCTTTCACCTGATAATACATGGCGAAAATTTTGTCCTGCTCGTCCTGCGGGATGCCCATGCCGGAATCGCGGACGACGAAACGCAGCATGTCGTTGGCTTCGTAATGGACGCTCAGCACAATTTCACCTTCGCGGGTGAATTTGACGGCGTTACCAATCAGGTTCCACAGGATTTGGCGTAAACGCGTGCCGTCCGTCGTGATACTGCGCGGCAACGGTAAATCCGGATCCATGACGAATTTCAGGCCTTTCGGTTGTGCCAGAAGGCCGGAGAGGTTTTCGAGATCGGACAGGAACTCAGTGAAATCCACGGGCTGATTGTCGAGCTGCACTTTGCGGCGCTCGATTTTGTCCATTTCGATAATGTCGTTGAAGATATTCCCGAGCGTGATCGCGCTGACGTGAATGGTTTTCAAATAGCTGTGCTGTTCTTTGTCGAGTTCGGTGTCCAGCAGAATGCGGCTCAGCCCGACGATACCGTTAAGCGGCGTACGCAGCTCGTGGCTGATCGTTGAAATAAAAGTGGTCTTTTCCCTGCTGGCGTTCTCTAACGCGTCCTGATAACGCTTACGCTCGGTGATATCACGTCCAAAGCCCATCAGACCATGTCGTTTACCAATACGGTCGTAGAAAGGCACTTTGCGCAGTTCGAAACAGGCTTTGCGTCCGTCCGGATAGACCAGCCATTGTTCGTAAGTCAGGGAAACGTTGTGACGGAAGACTTTCTCATCGGTTTCTACCACTTTTTCGGCGATGTCCGGGGTATACACGTCATCAGGTGTCAGGCCGATCAGCTGTTTTTCACTTTTGCCGGTCAGCAATTCCATCGCGCGGTTACAGCCCGAAAATTCTTTATCTTCATTGCGGTAGTAAACCAGGTCCGGGGAAGCATCAAGGAATGAGCGCAACAGCGCCGATTGCTGGCTCAGTTCAATTTGTGCCTGTTCGCGGTGATGCATTTCAAGCTTCAGCTTATCCACCACCGCCAGACGCGCCTCTTCGGCTTTCACGCGGTCGGCGATTTCCTGATTCAGCTGCGTGATATTGTCCTTAAGCTGCTGGTTCAGTTCGAGATCGCGATGGCGCATTTCTTCGAGCTTATCCACCAGACGCGCTAAACGCTGGCGCGATTCCTCAAGCTGTTCAACGACCACCGACAGGAAATACACCGCCCAGGGCGTAATCAGCAAACCAAAGAAGATGGAGCGAACCACGTCGATACTTTCAACTTGCCCGCGCAGGAGCATGGTCACCGCCATCTGGACAATCATCGCCAGCACCACCAGCGCAGACGCCAGCAGCAGTGAGAATCTCACCAGCCCCAGCTTGACCATCAGATCGACATAATACTGCGCTAAAACCCGGATTTGCTTCATAACGGTTCCCTTAAAACGAAGTCGCCTGAATCATACCGCAAAACCTTGCCGTGGTGAGTCTGCGGGCGAGATTGAGCGTAAAGTTTGTGAGATGCACCTTGCGGGGGCTTGTCGTGGTGCAATGCAGGAAATAAGGGCCGAGTTATTGACTAATTTGCGCCATGATATTATTAATATCGGCCGGCTTAATTTCGTCGCAGGCTTTGCCAACTGCCGCCCAGCAAACATTTTTTCCTTATACTCTCCGGTTTCATTCTCTCCCGGCGCACTCTGCGCAGGCATAACTATTCATTATTACTGCAAATAAAATCATTCACGCCAGTATAAATAATTCTTATTACGAAGAGCCGATCAGTACATTATTACTATCAGGTTAAAAACAGTGACAAACCGCATGCCCGCAGTGTTTTCCAGTATAAAATACTGGGAATTACTGACCTGCCAGCACGGTTCGGAGATATGAACCTTTTCCCATAGTGAGTCAGCTCACACTTTACACGCATTACCCCACCGACATTACGCCATTAAAAACGCCATAAATCATTTATATTTCAATTAATTAAACGTCTTTATATCACTTTTAATATAAGTTAATTCGCCATTTGACCTCCTTGTGCTTTCTCGCTAAGTTGGGAGTCCGCTGGAAGCAATCTCGACGGGTGAGCAACTCGTCATATTTATGCAGTAATTGAAGACTCCCTCATTAAAACAAGTCAACCACCACTTGTGAGAACCATCACGAGAGGCCTTTGACGGAGATGCCCGGGCAATTAACGCACCGCAAGAGTGCGCGAAATTGCGGGTCCGCTCTGTGAATAAGTCCGCTCGCGGTTGGTGTGAGAGTCTCGCAGAGCCTGGGGAGGTTCACGTTATGTTGTACGATAAATCCCAAGAGAGGGACAACTGTGGTTTCGGCCTGATCGCCCATATAGAAGGCGAACCTAGCCATAAGGTCGTGCGTACCGCGATCCACGCACTGGCCCGTATGCAACACCGTGGCGCGATCCTTGCTGACGGCAAGACCGGCGACGGTTGCGGCCTGCATTTACAAAAACCTGATCGCTTCTTCCGCATGATTGCCGAAGAGCGCGGCTGGCGCCTGGCGAAAAACTATGCCGTCGGCATGCTGTTCCTCAGCAAAGATGAAAAAGAGGCTGAGGCGAGCCGTCGCATTGTTGAAGAAGAGTTGCAAAACGAGACGCTGTCCGTGGTGGGCTGGCGTGACGTTCCGACTAACCCGGACGTACTCGGTGAAATCGCGCTTTCCTCCCTGCCCCGCATCGAACAAATTTTTGTCAACGCGCCCGCCGGCTGGCGTCCGCGTGACATGGAACGCCGTCTGTATATGGCGCGCCGCCGTATTGAGAAACGCATTCAGGATAAAGACTTCTATGTGTGCAGTTTCTCCAACGTGGTCACGATCTACAAAGGCCTGTGTATGCCTGCGGATCTGCCACGCTTCTATTTAGATCTGGCCGACCTGCGCCTGGAATCAGCAATTTGCCTGTTCCACCAGCGTTTCTCGACCAACACCGTACCGCGCTGGCAACTGGCTCAGCCTTTCCGCTATCTGGCGCACAACGGCGAAATCAACACCATCACCGGTAACCGCCAGTGGGCCCGCGCCCGTGCGTATAAATTCAAAACGCCGCTGATCCCCGATCTGCAAGACGCCTCACCGTTCGTGAATGAAACCGGCTCGGACTCCAGCTCACTGGACAACATGCTGGAATTGTTCCTGGCTGGCGGTATGGATTTGCTGCGTGCCATGCGTTTGCTGGTTCCGCCAGCCTGGCAGCAGAACCCAGATATGGACGACGATTTACGCGCGTTCTTCGACTTTAACTCCATGCACATGGAGCCGTGGGACGGTCCGGCCGGTATCGTGATGTCAGATGGCCGCTACGCCGCCTGTAATCTCGACCGTAACGGTTTGCGTCCGGCGCGTTATGTCATCACCAAAGACAAGCTGATCACCTGCGCGTCGGAAGTCGGGATCTGGGATTACCAGCCTGACGAAGTCGTTGAAAAAGGCCGCGTGGGGCCGGGCGAACTGATGGTGATTGACACCCGCAGCGGTAAAATTCACCACTCGGCAGAAACCGATAACGACCTTAAAGGCCGCCATCCTTACAAGCAATGGATGGAGAAAAACGTTCAGCGTCTGGTGCCGTTTGAAGATCTGGCAGAAGATCAAGTCGGCAGCCGCGAGCTCGATGACAGCACGCTGGAAACCTTCCAGAAACAGTTTGGCTACAGCAGCGAAGAATTAGATCAGATCATCCGCGTATTGGGTGAGAACGGTCAGGAAGCTGTCGGTTCAATGGGCGACGATACGCCATTTGCCGTGCTCTCCAGCCGTCCGCGCATCGTGTATGACTACTTCCGCCAGCAATTTGCGCAGGTGACCAACCCGCCAATCGACCCGCTGCGTGAAGCACACGTGATGTCTCTGGCGACCAGCATTGGCCGCGAGATGAACGTATTTTGCGAAGCTGAAGGTCAGGCGCACCGTCTGAGCTTCAAATCGCCCATCCTGCTGTGGTCTGATTTCAAACAGCTCACCACGCTCGACAGCAAACACTATCGCGCGGAAACGCTGGATCTGACTTACGATCCGACCGAGCTGAATATGGAACAGTTCGTCCAGAAACTCTGTGACGAAGGCGAACAGAAAGTGCGTAACGGCGCGGTTCTGCTGGTGCTGTCTGACCGCAACATTGCGCCAAACCGCTTGCCGCTGCCTGCGCCAATGGCCGTCGGCGCGTTGCAGCTGCGTCTGGTGGAAAAAAGCCTGCGCTGCGACGCCAACATCATTGTTGAAACCGCCAGCGCACGCGACCCGCACCACTTTGCCGTGCTGATCGGCTTCGGTGCGACCGCGGTTTATCCATATCTGGCCTATGAAACGCTGGCCAAACTGGTGGATTCGCAGGTCATCGAGAAGAAATACCGTGAAGTGATGCTGAACTACCGTAACGGCATCAACAAAGGTCTGTACAAAATCATGTCCAAAATGGGCATTTCCACCGTCGCCTCTTACCGTTGTTCGAAACTGTTTGAAGCCGTCGGCCTGGCGAAAGATTTGTGCAACACCTGCTTCAACGGCGTGGTAAGCCGCATCGGCGGTGCCGGTTACAGCGACTTTGAACAGGATCTGCTGAACCTGTCCAAACGCGCCTGGCTGAAACGCAAAACATTGGATCAGGGCGGTCTGCTGAAATTTGTCCACGGCGGCGAATATCACGCGTACAACCCTGACGTCGTCACCACGCTGCAAACCGCAGTGAACAGCGGCGATTACGACGACTATAAAGTCTATGCAAAACTGGTGAACGAACGTCCGGTAGCAACCTTGCGCGACTTGCTGAAAGTCACGCCGAAAGGCCAGCCGATTCCGGTTGATCAGGTTGAACCGGCTGAAGGTCTGTTTACCCGTTTTGATACCGCAGCAATGTCTATCGGTGCGTTAAGCCCTGAAGCGCATGAGTCTCTGGCCGAAGCGATGAACAGCATCGGCGGACGTTCTAACTCCGGCGAAGGCGGCGAAGATCCTGCGCGTTACGGCACCAATAAAGTGTCCCGCATCAAGCAGGTCGCATCGGGTCGTTTCGGTGTTACGCCAGCGTATCTGGTGAATGCTGATGTAATTCAGATCAAAGTGGCGCAGGGTGCAAAACCAGGCGAAGGCGGCCAGTTGCCGGGTGATAAAGTGACGCCGTACATCGCGAAGTTGCGTTATTCCGTGCCGGGCGTGACCCTGATTTCTCCGCCGCCGCATCACGATATTTATTCCATCGAAGATCTGGCACAGCTGATCTTCGACCTGAAACAGGTCAACCCGAAAGCAATGATTTCGGTGAAACTGGTTTCTGAACCGGGCGTGGGCACCATCGCGGTCGGCGTGGCAAAAGCGTATGCAGACCTGATCACCATTGCTGGTTACGACGGCGGCACCGGCGCAAGCCCGTTATCATCGGTCAAATACGCGGGCTGTCCTTGGGAACTGGGTCTGGTGGAAACACAGCAGGCGTTAGTGGCTAATGGCCTTCGTCACAAGATTCGCTTACAAGTAGATGGCGGCCTGAAAACCGGTCTTGACATCATCAAAGCAGCAATCCTTGGCGCTGAAAGCTTCGGTTTCGGTACCGGCCCGATGGTGGCGCTGGGTTGTAAATACCTGCGTATTTGTCACCTGAATAACTGTGCGACAGGCGTGGCGACTCAGGACGATAAACTGCGTCGTAACCATTATCACGGCCTGCCTGAGCGTGTGACGAACTACTTCAAGTTCATCACGCAGGAAACTCGTGAAATCATGGCCGAGCTGGGTGTCAGCCAGCTGGTGGATCTGATTGGCCGCACCGATCTGCTCACTGAACTCGATGGCTTTACGGCGAAACAAAACAATCTGGATCTGTCTGCAATGCTGGCAACAGCGACGCCGCACGAAGGTAAAGCGGTGTACTGCACCGAAGGCAACCCGGCGTTCGACAAAGGCCAGCTGAACAAAGACATTCTGGAACAGGCTGCACCACATATCGATTCTAAGCAGAGCAAAGCGTTCTACTTCGATATTCGCAATACTGACCGTTCAGTCGGTGCGACATTGTCCGGCGCGATTGCTGAGAAGCATGGCGATCAGGGGATGGCGGCAGATCCGGTGCGTATTAACTTCAGCGGCACCGCAGGCCAGAGCTTCGGCGTCTGGAACGCAGGCGGTGTAGATTTAATGCTGACCGGCGACGCGAACGACTACGTGGGCAAAGGCATGGCCGGTGGCCGTATTGCGATTCGTCCGCCAATCGGTTCAGCGTTCCGCAGCCACGAAGCCAGCATTATCGGCAACACCTGCCTTTACGGCGCAACCGGCGGCAAGATGTTCGCGGCTGGCCGTGCAGGCGAGCGTTTTGCCGTCCGTAACTCCGGTGCTATCACCGTGGTTGAAGGCATCGGCGATAACGGTTGTGAATACATGACAGGCGGCATCGTGTGTGTTCTGGGTCGTACCGGCGTTAACTTTGGTGCAGGCATGACCGGTGGTTTCGCTTACGTTCTTGATGAAGATGGCGAATTCCGCAAACGCGTTAACCCGGAACTGGTTGAAGTTTTGGAAGTGGCCGATCTGGCTATCCATGAAGAGCATCTGCGCGGTTTGATCATCGAACACGTACAGTTGACCGCATCGACCCGTGGTGAAGAGATTTTGGCGAACTGGCCGGAATGGGCGCCTAAATTTGCCCTGGTAAAACCGAAGTCCAGTGATGTCAAAGCATTGTTGGGTCACCGTAGTCGTTCCGCAGCTGAGCTGCGGGTACAAGCGCAGTAAGAGGTTAAGATGAGTCAAAACGTTTATCAATTTGTCGACTTACAGCGTGTTGATCCGCCTAAAAAAGCGCTGAAGATCCGTAAAATTGAGTTTGTGGAAATTTACGAGCCGTTCTCAGCAACTCAGGCTGCATCGCAGGCAGACCGATGCCTGTCTTGTGGTAACCCTTACTGCGAATGGAAATGTCCGGTACATAACTACATTCCTAACTGGCTGAAGCTGGCGAACGAAGGCCGCATCATGGAAGCGGCAGATCTCGCGCATCAGACCAACAGCCTGCCGGAAGTTTGCGGACGCGTTTGTCCTCAGGACAGACTTTGCGAAGGTTCCTGCACGCTGAATGATGAATTCGGTGCAGTGACTATCGGTAACATCGAGCGCTACATCAACGATAAAGCGATCGAGATGGGCTGGCGTCCGGATATGTCTCACGTACACCCGACCGGTAAACGTGTGGCAATCATCGGCGCAGGTCCGGCAGGTTTGGCCTGTGCTGACGTGCTGACCCGTAATGGCGTGAAGGCGGTGGTTTACGATCGTCATCCGGAAATCGGCGGTTTGCTGACATTCGGTATTCCAGCCTTCAAGCTGGAAAAATCAGTGATGACCAAGCGTCGTGAAATCTTCACCGAGATGGGTATCGAATTCCAGCTCAATACAGAAGTCGGTAAAGACATCACAATGGAAGCCCTGCTGGCAGAATATGATTCTGTCTTCCTTGGCGTCGGGACTTATCAGTCTATGCGCGGTGGCTTACAGAACGAAGAGGCGCCGGGTGTTTACGACGCCCTGCCGTTCCTCATCGCTAACACCAAACAGCTGATGGGCTACGACGACAGCCAGGAAGAGCCTTATGTCACGATGGATAAGAAACGCGTTGTGGTTCTGGGCGGTGGCGACACCGCGATGGACTGTGTGCGTACTTCAATCCGTCAGGGCGCAACGCATGTGACCTGTGCGTATCGCCGCGACGAAGAGAACATGCCAGGCTCACGTCGTGAAGTGAAGAATGCCCGCGAAGAAGGCGTTGATTTCAAATTCAACCTGCAACCGCTGAGCATCGAACTGAACGATTCTGGCCGCGTGTGTGGCGTGCGGATGGCACGCACTGAACTCGGTGCCCCAGATGCTGCCGGCCGTCGTCGCGCAGAAATCGTTGCCGGTTCTGAGCACGTGATGGAAGCCGATGCTGTGGTGATGGCGTTTGGTTTCCGCCCTCACAAAATGGAATGGCTGGCGTCGCACGACGTTGAACTCGATTCATCCGGACGCATTGTGGCACCGGAAGGCAGCGACAACGCTTTCCAGACCAGCAACCCGAAAATATTCGCCGGTGGCGATGCGGTTCGCGGTTCTGATCTGGTGGTAACGGCGATTGCCGAAGGCCGTAAGGCCGCAGAAGGCATCATGAATTACCTCGAAGTGTAGTTTCATATTGCCCTTTACTAAGGCCGCGAAAGCGGCCTTTTTTATTGGACGCGGTCATGCCCGTTGTCGGATTCAGGCAATAAAAAACCCCGCGTAACAACGCAGGGTTTTAGCCGGACTGACATGACAAGCGCGGTGTTATTTCACAACGCGCAGTGCCGGGCGACCACCGCGTGGCGGTGTCGGCGGCTCATCATCCGGATCTTCTTCAGCCACATCAGGCAAATCGCCATCAATAACTGACATGGTCGGCTCTGACTGATCTTCCACACTCAGATCGCCACCAAAGGCGCCTTCGGCTTCGTAAGCAGGTTCAGGCTCGAACATGGTACCGGCTCCGTTCTCACGGGCATAAATTGCCAGAACGGCGGCAATCGGTACAAAAACGTTACGTGGTACGCCACCAAAACGTGCATTGAAGCGTACATCGTCGTTGCCCAGTTCGAGATTGCCGACAGCGCGCGGCGCAACGTTCAGAACAATTTGTCCGTCACGCGCAAACTCCATCGGCACCATCACGCCAGGCATCGTCACGTCAACCACCAGATGCGGGGTTAACTGGTTGTCGAGCAACCAGTCATAAAAGGCCCGCAACAGATAAGGGCGACGCGGAGACATGTCGGTCATCTCCATACCTTAACCTCGGGTATGCAAACGCATTTCGCGCTCGGGTTCGGTCAGGGAAGCCAGGAATGCATCACGCTCAAAGACGCGAGTCATATAACCTTTCAGCTCTTTAGAACCGGCACCTGACAGCTCGATGCCCAGCTCTGGCAAACGCCACAGCAGCGGAGCCAGGTAGCAATCGACCAGGCTGAACTCTTCGCTTTTGAAGTAAGGCATGTAGGAGAAGATTGGCGCAATCGCCAGCAACTCTTCGCGAAGTTGTTTTCGCGCGGCGTCCGCTTCGGTCGCCGAACCTTGCTCGATTTGACGCATCAGAGAATACCAGTCGTTTTCGATGCGGTGCATCATCAGACGGCTCTCGCCACGGGCAACCGGATAAACCGGCATCAGTGGTGGATGCGGGAAACGCTCATCAAGATATTCCATGATGATGCGGGATTCGAACAGCGTCAGCTCACGATCGACCAGCGTTGGCACGGTGCGATAAGGGTTGAGGTCAATAAGATCCTGCGGCAGGTGATCCATCTCAACCTGCTCGATCTCGACACTGACACCTTTCTCCGCCAGTACGATACGTACTTGATGGCTAAAAATGTCGGTCGGGCCGGAAAACAGCGTCATTACCGAACGTTTGTTGGCAGCGACAGCCATGAAAACCTCCAAGTTTATCTAGAATATTACAGCGAGTTATCGCCAGCCTGCAGTTTTTGTCCCGTAGTTTCATAGACAACCATTGGCAAGGCGAACCCAGCCAGGAAGCGCGGCAACGTCAACTGCTCGGCGAATAGGCACAAAAGTGTGTGATAGTTTACCAGATTTTACGCACGCTGTGGGGGACGCTGAGACGATTTCATGGTGAATTGTGTGTCAGGAGATCTTTTCTTCCGAAAAACCGGAATAGCGGGCATAAAAAAACCCGGTGAAACACCGGGTTTTTGACGCTGATTTTCGTGCCGAAGCACTGAGCTGCGTAAGCAGCAGAAAATTAACGTTTGGAGAACTGAGGACGACGACGTGCTTTACGCAGACCGACTTTCTTACGTTCAACCTGACGAGCATCGCGAGTAACGAAGCCTGCTTTACGCAGTTCGCCACGCAGATTTTCGTCATATTCCATCAGTGCACGGGTGATACCGTGACGGATAGCACCAGCTTGACCGGAGATACCACCACCTTTAACGGTGATGTACAGGTCGAATTTCTCAACCATGTCGACCAGTTCCAGTGGTTGACGAACTACCATGCGGGCAGTTTCACGACCAAAGTACTGTTCCAGGCTACGCTGGTTAATTACGATGTTACCACTACCCGGTTTGATGAAAACACGAGCGGCGGAGCTTTTGCGGCGACCAGTGCCGTAGTATTGATTTTCAGCCATTGCCTATAATCCCGAATTAAATGTCAAGAACTTGCGGTTGTTGCGCCGCATGAGTGTGCTCGTTACCCGCGTAAACTTTCATTTTACGGTACATTGCACGACCCAGCGGGCCCTTTGGCAACATGCCTTTAACCGCGAGCTCGATCACGCGTTCAGGACGGCGAGCGATCATCTCTTCAAAGGTCGCTTGCTTGATACCACCGATGTGGCCGGTGTGATGATAATAAATCTTGTCGTTACGCTTGTTGCCGGTTACAGCAACTTTTTCTGCGTTCAGAACGATGATGTAATCACCAGTATCAACGTGCGGAGTGTATTCCGCTTTATGTTTGCCACGCAGACGGCGGGCCAGTTCAGTGGCCAGGCGACCTAAGGTCTTGCCGGTAGCGTCAACTACGAACCAGTCACGTTGTACGGTTTCCGGTTTAGCTGTAAAAGTTTTCATTAAAAGCTTACCCAATTAAAGTTACACGTTGGCGAACACCCGAACGCTTACTTGTTTATAAAATAAGTATTTGAGGTTCACACGACCATCGTCCAGCAAACCTACCCCTTCGAATAGCCAATGCTGGCACTTATAAAGTTTCGGGAAAAAAACTTTGTAGTAACGTGGGGTCGCAAGATTATAGAGAAGTCCTCTGCAAAGATCGAACCCTTTTTCGACAAAAAGAAAGATTTCCCTCAAGTCGCCTGAAGGGTTAGCTTTGCAAAAATGACAAACGCTTTTATATCACAAATCGAACAAATAATAATCAACCTAAAATCACGGCAAATGCGGGCGTTTGAGATATTCCTCGCTTTGCATCTCCTGAAGACGCGAGAGACAGCGCTGATATTCAAACTTCAGCCGTTCGCCCTGATAAATCTCAAACATCGGCACTGCCGCTGAAATCACCAGTTTCACATGACGTTCATAGAACTCATCAACCAGCGCCAGAAAACGCCGCGCCGCATTCTCGCTGTCAGCGGCCATCACCGGAACGTTGTGCAGCAATACGCTGTGATAAATTTTCGACAGCGCAATGTAGTCGAGCTGGCTCCGCGCCTCTTCACATAATGTATGGAATTCTACCGCCAGTACGCCGTCTACCGCCGCTAGCCCCTGCAACGGACGGTGATTTACTTCCAACATGACCGGTTCTGCACCGGAATCTCCGCTGTGATTGCCGGTCAATTTATCCAGCATGCTTTGCATCGCCACCGTCGCTTCCGGGCCCGCCGGAGACAACCACAAATTCGCCTGCGTTAATGTGCGCAGACGATAATCAATGCCCGCATCCACATTCAGCACGTCACAGTATTCTTTAATCAGATCGATGGCAGGCAGGAAACGCGCGCGCTGCAACCCGTTACGGTACAACTGATCAGGCGGAATGTTAGACGTCGCAATCAGCGTGATACCGCGCGCAAATAGCGCCTGTAACAGCGTCGCCAGCAGCATCGCATCGGTAATATCCGAGACAAAAAACTCGTCGAAACACAGAACATCAGTTTCGGCTTTGAATTTATCCGCGATCACTTCCAGCGGATCTTCCTGCCCCTGAAGCTGCGTCAGTTCTTCATGCACACGCAGCATAAAGCGGTGGAAGTGCAGGCGCAGTTTACGTTCGCCGGGCAGACTGTGGAAAAACAAATCCATCAGCCAGGTTTTACCGCGCCCGACGCCGCCCCACATATAAAGGCCCTGAACCGGGCGTTGGGTCGTTTTCATCGGCGCTTTGCCGAACAGGCGCCCCAGCAAGCTACTGCGTGCTGCCGTGGCAGGCGCCGCCGCTGGCAGAGAGGAAAGTGCCTGATAAATAACATCCAGCTGAGCTACGGCCTGCTTCTGAACGGCATCCGGCTGGAACTCACCGGCATCAACTGCACTCTGATAAAGGGTAAGGGGTGATTTGGGTTGCATCGTAGTTAACGTCCCTGAGAAAAAAATTTTAAGTTTTTCACGTTGTTTAGCTGCTTTTTTGCCGTGGGTTCGCCGCATTTCCCTGCTGTCTGTGTATGAAAAAAAACGACAGGAGGCAGTGATTTTCCCGGCAGCATTCCACTCTGACAAGGTTAACGGTTATAGTGGAGCTATTGCATGACGAATTCGTGTGACAATTACGTTAAAACTATTGTCAAAAAAAGTTAACTCATAAAAGTTACGTGAAAAAGCCCTGCGGGACAACGAAGTCAAAATAGGAGTCATTATGACCTGGGAGTATGCACTCATTGGATTAGTGGTCGGTATCGCGATTGGTGCGGTGGCGATGCGCTTTGGTAATCGTAAATTACGTGATCAACAAGTCATGAAAAACGAGCTGGAGAAAAGCAAAGCAGAACTCGATGAGTATCGTCAGGAACTGGTGGGCCACTTTGCCCGCAGCGCCGAGTTGCTGGATAACATGGCGACTGATTACCGACAGCTTTATCAGCATATGGCAAAAAGCTCTAACAACTTGCTGCCGGATATGCCTGAGCAGGATAATCCGTTCAACTACCGTCTGACAGGGTCTGAAGCCGATAACGATCAGGTTCCGGTTCAGATGCCACGCGATTATTCTGACGGCGCATCAGGTCTGTTGCGCGGCGAACGTCCTGTTCGTAAATAAAAGACGTCATTAACCGGTGCGGTCCACTGCACCGGTGCTTATAACGGCGCATGTTTCATGCATGTGCCGTTCTCCTGACCTGATCCTTCCCGTGCTGTGAATCACTGTTCTATTGTCCATAACTGACGTCCATTACAGAAAGCGAGAGAGTTATCGTGATGAAGAAAAAGTCATTTTTGCTCAGTGTGTTAGCTGTTAGCCTTGGATTAACTTTCGCTTCTGTGCCTATGGCGAATGCTGCTTTACCTATGGAAGTTCAGGGACAACCCCTGCCCAGCCTGGCTCCGGTGCTTGAGAAAGTGCTGCCCGCCGTGGTTGGCGTTCAGGTTTCCGGTACTCAGCCACCGAGTGCAGACGTTCCTCCGGAATATAAATTCTTCTTCGGTCAGCAAGATCCTGAGCCGAATACCGGGCCGCAGCCTTTCGAAGGGCTGGGTTCCGGCGTGATTATTGATGCGGCAAAAGGCTACGTGCTCACCAACAACCATGTGGTGAATAACGCCGATAAAATCAGCGTTCAGCTCAACGATGGCCGCGAATATAAAGCCAAGCTGATCGGCAAAGACGATCAGTCAGACATTGCCGTGATCCAGCTGATTGATGCCAAAAATCTGACCCAAATTACGATGGCAGATTCCGACAATCTGCGCGTCGGCGATTTTGCGATTGCCGTGGGTAACCCGTTTGGCCTCGGCCAAACCGTCACATCTGGCATTGTTTCAGCGCTCGGGCGCAGTGGCCTGAATCTTGAAGGGCTGGAAAACTTCATCCAGACCGATGCCTCGATTAACCGCGGTAACTCCGGCGGCGCTTTGCTTGACCTGAAAGGTGAACTGATTGGCATCAACACCGCCATTATTTCTTCGCAGGGCGGCAGCGTCGGTATCGGTTTTGCCATTCCGGTTAACATGGCCAAAAATCTCAGCCATCAGCTGATCGAATTCGGCGAAGTGAAGCGCGGTCTGCTGGGGATTCGTGGCAGCGAAATGACACCAGAACTGGCGCAGGCATTTAAGCTCGACAGCCAGCGCGGGGCTTTCGTCAATGAAGTTCTGCCTGATTCTGCTGCGTCGAAAGCGGGCATTAAATCCGGTGACGTGCTGGTGACGTTGCAAGGCAAAAACCTGAGCAGTTTCGCTGAATTGCGGGCGAAAGTCGGAACCGCGGGGCCGGGCGTCATCATGCAAATCGGTTTATTGCGCGACGGCAAACCAATGACCGTCAGCGTCACACTGGATAAAAGCCCGGCGGTGGAAGTCAGCATTGAGAAACTCAATCCGGCACTTCAGGGTGTCACGCTGAGTGATCCGACCGATAAAAACACCAAAGGCGTTCATGTCGATGACGTGAAAAAAGGCACGCCAGCGGATCAGATCGGCCTTGAGAAAGACGATGTCATTATCGGCGTAAACCGTGAGCCTCTCGAGAATCTGGTTGCATTCCGCAAAATCCTCGAAAGCAAACCCGATCTGATCGCGCTGAGTATTTTGCGTAAAGGTCAAAATATCTATTTATTCATGCCGTAATACGTTGAAAATCGGACGCAGATGCTGCTGCGTCCGATTAACTCATGCTATCCTTCAGTCACTTTTCCTCTCGCATCCCATATATCCATGTTTGTTAAGCTATTGAGATCTGCTGTTATCGGCCTGATTGTTGCCGGCATTTTGCTGGCGGCGGTCCCTATGTTGCGTAAAAACATCTCAGAACCGATATTTAACCGTAATTTCAATCAGGACAGCGAACAACCTGTCAGCTTTAACGGCGGTGTCCGTCATGCGGCGCCTGCGGTTGTGAACGTATACAACCGCAATATGGGCAACAGTTCGCAAAACGAACTGGCGATCCGCACGTTGGGTTCCGGCGTAATCATGAATGACAACGGTTATATCCTTACCAACAAACATGTGGTGAATAATGCCGACCAGATTATTGTTGCCCTGCAGGATGGCCGCGTTTTTGAAGCCCTGCTGGTGGGTTCAGACAGCCTGACCGATCTGGCCGTTCTGAAAATCAACGCAGGCAACTTGCCCGTAATTCCGATTAACCCGCGCAGAACGCCGCACGTTGGCGATGTGGTCATGGCGATCGGCAACCCCTACAACCTCGGTCAGACCGTGACACAGGGCATTATCAGCGCCACCGGTCGTATCGGCCTGAGCCCTTCCGGTCGTCAGAATTTCCTGCAAACCGATGCATCAATCAACCAGGGGAACTCCGGCGGTGCGTTGGTCAACTCATTGGGTGAGCTAATGGGCATCAATACCCTGTCCTTTGACCAGAGCAACGACGGCGCAACGCCGGAAGGTATCGGCTTTGCTATCCCGACCGCGCTGGCGACCAAGGTGATGGGCAAACTCATCCGCGATGGTCGCGTCATTCGCGGGTATATCGGTATCAGCGGGCGTGAAGTTTCGCCACTGCACGGGCCGAACAGCGGGCTGGATCATATTCAGGGAATTGTTGTTAACGAAGTAACGGCTAACGGCCCGGCGGCGAATGCGGGAATGCAGGTCAGCGATGTGATTGTTAACGTGAACAATAAGCCTGCAATTTCCGCCATCGAAACCATGGATCAGGTGGCCGAGGTTCGCCCTGGTACGGTGATTCCGGTTGAGATTATGCGTAACGGGCAGAAGCTGACGTTACAGGTCACCGTGCAGGAATATCCTGAACACTGATTCCCGTAACCGCTGAACAGATAACGAAAAAAGCCGGAAAGGTTTCCCCTTCCGGCTTTTTTATTGCGTGCGGCGTAAAAATTATTCGCCTTTGAAACGCTCGATTTTAGCGCCGAGCTGACGCAGTTTATCTTCGATGCGCTCGTAGCCACGATCGATGTGATAAATACGGTCAACGACGGTCACGCCTTCTGCGATACAACCGGCCAGAACCAGGCTGGCAGAGGCACGTAAATCAGTCGCCATCACCTGTGCGCCAGACAGTTTTTCAACGCCGTGGCAAATCAGTGTGCTGCCTTCAATTTCAGCATGCGCGCCCATACGGATAAGCTCTGGGATGTGCATGAAGCGGTTTTCGAAGATAGTTTCGGTAATCACACCGGTACCTTCCGCAACCAGATTCAGCAGACTGAATTGTGCCTGCATATCGGTCGGGAAGCCCGGATGCGGCGCGGTACGGAAATTGACTGCTTTAGCGCGTTTGCCATGCATGTCGAGACTGATCCAGTCCTCGCCCACTTCGATATCGGCGCCGGCTTCACGCAGTTTTGCCAGTACGGCATCCAGCGTGTCAGGACGGGCTTCACGGCAGGTAATTTTGCCACCGGAAATGGCCGCTGCAACCAGGAAAGTCCCGGTTTCGATGCGGTCAGGAACAACACGGTAAACACCGCCACCCAGACGGGCGACGCCTTCGATGGTGATCTTATCGGTGCCCGCGCCGGTGATTTTTGCACCCAGCGTGTTAAGGAAATTAGCGGTATCGACAATTTCTGGCTCACGCGCGGCGTTTTCAATAATGGTCGTGCCTTCCGCCAGCGTCGCAGCGCTCATGATGGTTACGGTCGCGCCCACGCTGACTTTGTCCATCACGATGTGTGCGCCTTTCAGACGGCCATCAACGGACGCTTTCACATAACCTTCTTCCAGCACGATGGTCGCGCCGAGTTGTTCCAGGCCGGTAATGTGCAGGTCAACAGGACGTGCGCCAATCGCACAGCCGCCCGGCAAGGAAACTTCACCACGACCAAAACGCGCCACCAGAGGACCGAGAGCCCAGATGGAGGCACGCATGGTTTTCACCAGATCATACGGCGCGCAAAACTCGTTTACCGCGCTGGCATCCACGAACACAGACCCGTTGCGTTCGATTTTGGTGCCTAACTGGCTCAGTAATTTGATGGTGGTATCGATGTCTTTCAGGTGAGGAACGTTCTGGAGTTCAACAGGTTCCTCAGCAAGCAGTGCGGCAAACAAAATAGGAAGTGCGGCATTTTTTGCACCAGAGATAGTAACTTCGCCGCTCAGACGAGTCCCACCCTGTACACGAAATTTATCCATTATGACTGCTCTCTTAAATTTCAACTCTGATTAAATACGAGGAAGCTGCCGGCGCTCCGGCAGTCTTATAAACCGCTCAGTTTACGGTCACGCGCCCATTCTTCCGGGGTATAAGCCTTAATAGACAGCGCATGAATTCGATTGTCGGCGATGTATTCCATCAGCGGGGCGTAAACGGTCTGCTGTTTTTTCACGCGGCTCATGCCATCAAACATCGCACCAACGACAATGGCCTGAAAATGACTGCCATCGCCAGTAATGTGGGCTTCATCCAGTGCCAATGCGTTCATCAGCACGTCTTTAATTTCACTTGTTTCCATAGGGATCTATTCTTCTGAAGAATCATAACAGCCCGATATCTTATAGGGATCGGACCAAATCTTAAACCACGAAAAAGCCCCTGAGGAAGAGTTTCGCACAGGGGCTTTATGGACATTAAGGCAACGATTTACATCACGCCGCCTAACCTCCCGTAACTGTTCACTTATTTGCCAGTGAGTCAGTCGGGATAATGTCCTGAAGATTATACAAAGCAATCAGCGTATGCAGCCGGTCGGTAATGCCCGCGATGGTCAGCGAACTACCCTGCTGACTGGCTTCTTCACGCAGATGCACTAACAGCGCCAGGCCCGAAGAATCCACGCGTTCCAGGCCGGACACGTCCAGAGTGGTCACGCCGGACATCAGTTTTTTACGCGCATCCCAGAAAGCCACCAGCGTTTCGCGATCCAACTCACCCTGCAAGGTCAGTCGCGGCGGCTGCGATTCCCAGCGCAGAGCTTCACTCATTATTGCTTATCCAGAGTGATCGGCTGAGCAGCTGCTTGTTTCAGACGGGCAGTCAGGCCATCAATACCCTTCTGACGCAGGATGTCTGCCCACTCGTTCTGCTTGGTCGAAATCATGCTCACGCCTTCTGCGATCATGTCATATGCCTGCCATTCACCGGTGCGGCTGTTTTTACGCCACTGGAAATCCAGACGTACTGGCGGACGACCATTGGGATCGGTGATGGTGACGCGGATAGCGATGATATCTTTGTCCGCATAAGACTGTTCAGGCTGCACGGTGTAGCTCTGGCCGTTGTACATCGCCAGTGCCTGACCATAGGCCTGCTGCAAATATTCAGAGAACGCCGCAAAGTATGCGTCACGTTGTGCAGGCGTTGCCTGTTGGTAATAGCGGCCTAATACCAGCGCACCGGCATATTTGACTTGCACATACGGCAGCAATTCATCACGAACGATCTGGCGCAGGTAGTTAGGATCCTGCTTGATTTTCGGCTGTTCGGTTTTCAGACGGGTGAAGGTTTTGTTCGCCGCTTCATTCATTACGCTGTAAGGGTTGGTTTTGTCCACAGCGGCGTTGGCCAGCGGAGCCATAACCACCAGCAGTGCAGCGATCACTAAACGTTTAAACATACTTATTTTCCTCTTTTATGGAGAATCCGTGATGGCAATTCTTAATGGGCAGCCGGCTGTGGCGCCGTATTAGCGTCAGGTGCAGGTGCAGCATTCCCTTCAGATGCTGCAGGAGCAGCCGTTGCATCAGGGTCAGCCTTGCCGTCGCCGCTCTTGTAAAGGAACTGGCCAATCAGGTCTTCGAGTACCAGTGCAGATTTCGTGTCCTGAATGACGCCACCATTTTTAAGGATAGTCGTTCCCATCTCCGGGTCTTCAAATCCAATGTTCAGCGCCAGGAATTGTTCACCCAGTAAACCCGAGGTACGGATAGCCAGTGTACTGGTGCTTGGGATCTGGTTGTATTTCTGGTCGATATCCATTTCAACACGCGGAGAATAATTTTTATCCAGCGTAATGCTGCTGACACGACCGATCACCACACCACCGACTTTCACCGGTGAGCCGCTTTTCAGGCCGCCGATATTGTCGAAGTCCGCAGAAATACGGTAAGTCGGATCCGAACCGATAGAACGGATGTCAGCCACTTTGAGGCACAAAAAAACCACCGCGATCAATGCGATGATTAAAAATGCGCCAACCCAAATCTCACTCTTTTTCGTTTGCATGGTTTAGTTTCCAAACATCAGTGCTGTCAGCACAAAATCCAATCCCAGCACCGCCAGTGACGAATGCACCACAGTACGTGTCGTTGCCCGGCTGATCCCTTCGGATGTCGGGATCGCATCATAGCCATTGAACAACGCAATCCAGGTCACGGTGATAGCGAAAACAAGGCTTTTAATCAGGCAGTTAAGCAGATCTGTCCGCCAGTCTACGGCAGTTTGCATCGCAGACCAGAAGAAACCGCTGTCGATACCTTTCCAGTCCACGCCAACCAGTGAACCGCCCCAAATCCCGACAGCAACGAAAATCGCCGTCAGCAGAGGCATGGAAATCAGACCAGCCCAGAAGCGCGGTGCCACAACGCGGCGCAGCGGATCAATCGCCATCATTTCCAGGCTGGAGATTTGCTCAGTGGCTTTCATCAGACCCAGTTCAGCGGTTAACGCAGAACCCGCGCGCCCGGCAAACAGCAGTGCGGTCACGACCGGGCCAAGTTCACGCAACAGCGACAGCGCCACCATCATGCCCAGACTGGCTTCGGCACTGTACGTGGTCAAAATGAGGTATCCCTGCAAGCCCAGAACCATGCCGATGAACAGCCCGGAAACCAGAATGATTAACAGAGAAAGCACGCCAACGCTGTAAAGCTGCTTTATCAGCAGCGGCCATTGCTTGGCAAATTGCGGCTTACCGACTAATGCCCGGAAGAGCATTAAACCGGCACGGCCAAAGGACGCACAGGTGTTTATGCCGCTGCGTCCTACTGAGGCTAATGCCTTAATTAACATGGGTACTCCATCATCCGAGCAGCTCGGTTTTGTAATCACCGGCAGGGAAACGGAAAGGAACCGGTCCATCGGCAATACCATCAAGGAACTGGCGAACCCGAGGATCAGGATTATTTTGCAGCTCCTCAGGCGTTCCTTCAGCAATAACATGTTGTGCTGCAACAATATACGCGTAATCCGCAATGCTCAGCACTTCAGGAACGTCATGAGAGACCACGATGCAGGTCACGCCCAACGCATGGTTTAACTCGTCGATCAGTTTGACCAGCACGCCCATCGTGATCGGGTCCTGCCCCACAAAAGGCTCATCGAACATGATGAGTTCAGGATCAAGCGCAATGGCACGCGCCAGCGCGACACGACGCGCCATGCCGCCGGATAATTCCGCCGGCATCAGTTCACCGGCACCGCGCAGCCCGACGGCTTCGAGCTTCATGGTCACGGTACTGCGCAGTAATGCCTCAGGCAATTTACTGTGCTCGCGCAGCGGGAACGCGACATTTTCGAACACATTGAGGTCGGTAAACAATGCACCGGACTGAAACAGCATGCTCATTTTTTTGCGTGATTCGTAGAGCTTGCGGCGTGACAGCGCAGGAATGTTGTCTCCGTCAAACCAGATTTCACCTTTATCCGGCGTAAGCTGGCCGCCGATAAGACGCAGGAGCGTCGTTTTACCGATCCCCGAAGGCCCCATAATGGCGGTGACTTTGCCTTTCGGCACGGTCATGTTTATCTCTTCGAAAATGGGACGATCGCCGCGCACAAAACTCATGCCTTTGATCTCAACCAGATTCGATTCGCTTTGACTCATTCAGTTTATCCCTTCGGAATGCTTTCGCTAAGAATACGTCTGACCCGGGTGGGGCGTCGTATAACTTTGGTATTTTTACAAAAACTTACCCCGCTTTCGTTACCAAAGTTGCCATCGATTTACTTTTCCGTCACAGACGGTCAAAATCAACGAATTACCATTTTAAATTAAAAGCCTTCATCGTCTAACATACAGGAACCTGCTGGCCACGTTTTCAGACAAAATGTTGCCTTAGCTCATGTTGACGAAGGAATCGCCTGCCTTTCAAGGCAACGAACCTCGCATTATACCCAATAAAGGATGTTTCATGCTTCTCGCTATCGTACTGATGATTGTCGGCCTGTTACTGCTTGTTTACGCCGCCGATCGTCTGGTGTACGGAGCCGCTGTGCTGGCACGCTCTCTGGGTATGCCTCCACTGGTGATTGGCATGACCGTTGTCGGCGTGGGCATATCACTGCCTGAACTGGTGGTTTCCACCACCGCCGCCATCAACGATCAAATGGATTTGGCCGTTGGAAACGCAATTGGTTCGAATATCATTAATATTCTTCTGATTTTGGGCGGCGCCGCCCTGATTCATCCACTTTCCGTTCGTTCTGATATATTACGCCGCGAACTCCCTCTATTGTTACTGGTCACAGCGTTGTGTGGTTTTCTGCTCAGCGACGGCGAACTCAGCCGGCTGGATGGCGTTTTACTGCTGGCCAGTGCCGCCGCGTTTATCCTGCTGATGATAAAAATCGCCCGCGCGGCTGAAAAAGAGGGGCTGGACACGCTGACGTACGAGCAAATGTCAGAGCTTCCGCAAGACAGCAGCAACACAGTGGCATTTCTGTGGCTGGCACTGGGCTTTATCATCATGCCGCTGGCGTCGGGGATGATTGTCGACAACAGTACAGTGATTGCACGGTATTTTGGCGTCAGCGAACTGGTGATTGGCCTGACGGTCATTGCCATCGGTACCAGCCTGCCGGAACTGGCGACCTTTATCGCCGGGGCAATTAAAGGTGAAGATGATATCGCGCTGGGTAATATCATCGGTGCCAATATTTTTAACACCTGTCTGGTGCTGGGATTACCCGCGCTGGTGGCTCCGGGCTCTTTCAATCCGGATGCGTTTCACCGCGATTACTGGGTGATGCTGGCAGTCAGCGTGGTGCTTTCCGGCCTGTGCCTGATGCGCAAACACCGGATCGGGCACCTTGCCGGGGCATTATTACTGTGTGGGTTTATCGCCTATATGGCTGTGCTGTTCCTGTTACCGGACAGCATTGCTTTCTGAACTCTGTCAGGAACTGACTATGGCTAACATTACCTTTGCCTCCGACTTTGATTTCCAGTCCGTCGGGCGTGATGTGCTGAAAACAGAACGTGAAGGACTTGAGCAGTTAGATCAATATATTAACGGTGACTTTACCCGTGCATGCGAAAAAATCTTCGCCTGTACCGGAAAAGTCGTCGTGATGGGAATGGGCAAATCTGGCCATATTGGCCGAAAAATGGCCGCCACGTTTGCCAGTACCGGCACGCCGGCATTTTTTGTCCATCCGGGCGAAGCCAGTCACGGCGATCTGGGTATGGTCTCGAAGCAGGATATCGTCATTCTGATTTCCAACTCCGGTGAGGCGCATGAAATTCTGGGGCTAATCCCGGTATTGAAACGGCTGAGCATTACGCTTATCTGCATGACGTCCAATCCGGAAAGTACGATGGGCAAAGCCGCCGATGTGCATCTTTGCGTCCGTGTGCCGAAAGAAGCCTGCCCGCTGGGTCTGGCACCGACCAGTAGCACCACCGCTGTTTTGGTGATGGGCGATGCGCTCGCCGTAGCGCTGCTTGAAGCCCGAGGATTCACCCCTGAAGATTTCGCCCTGTCACACCCCGGCGGAGCACTGGGTCGTAAGCTCTTATTACGCGTCAGCGATATTATGCACACCGGCGATGAAATCCCGCACGTCAGCCGTGAAGCTTCTTTGCGCGATGCCCTGCTGGAAATCACCCGCAAAAATCTGGGCATGACAGTCATCTGCAACGATTTGATGAAAATCGAAGGGATCTTTACCGATGGTGATTTACGCCGCATCTTTGATATGGGCGTGAACATTAATAATGCGGCGATTGCCGATGTGATGACGACCGGCGGGATCCGCGTTCGCCCTTCGCTTCTGGCGGTTGACGCACTGAATCTGATGCAGGAAAAACACATTACCTGCGTGATGGTTGCTGATGGTGACCAGTTGTTAGGTGTGTTACATATGCACGATATGCTGCGCGCTGGCGTAGTTTAATTGAGGAATAGCCCGAATGAGTAATAGCGCAGCCCTGGTGGAGACCTGCTACGGTCCGGTCAGCGCCCACGTGCTGGAACGCGCCAAAGCCGTTCGCCTGCTGATTTGCGATGTGGATGGCGTCATGTCCGACGGCCTGATCTATATGGGAAATCAGGGAGAAGAGCTGAAAAGTTTTAACGTCCGCGACGGTTACGGCATCCGTTGCCTGCTGACATCTGACATTGAGGTCGCGATTATTACAGGCCGTAATGCGAAATTACTGGAAGATCGCGCTAAAACCCTTGGTATCCGCCACTTGTATCAGGGGCAATCGGATAAGCTTTTGGCCTTCCGCGAACTGTTAGATACACTGTCATTGCGGGCCGAAGAAGTGGCCTATATCGGTGATGACCTCATTGACTGGCCGGTCATGGCTGAAGTGGGTCTTTCCGTGGCGGTTCATGATGCACATCCGATCCTGTTGCCGAAGGCCGATTACGTTACCCGCATCGCCGGCGGACGTGGCGCCGTGCGCGAATTGTGTGATTTGATTCTGCTGGCGCAGGGCAAGCTGGAGGACGCCAAAGGGCTGTCGATATGAGCAAAACAAAACTTTGGATTATCCTTATTCTGACGGCCATCGTTCTGATTCTGGTGGGCTGGTCATTGTCTGACAGCAGCGATGACGCTCCGCAGGCGGTTAACGATCAGGACCCGACTTACCAGACATCCCACACGGTCACGATGGTGTATGACCCGACGGGCAGCCTGACGTATAAACTGGTTTCAGACCAGGTAAAATACTACACCACCGATCAGGTGACGTGGTTTACCAACCCGGTCGCGACCATGTATGACAAGAATAAAACACCCACCTGGGTGCTGCGTTCTGATAAAGCCAAGTTGACTCAGGATAAGATGCTGTATCTTTACGGGCATGTGCAGGCGGACAGCCTGACGCCTGAGACGTCACAGCTTCAAAGAATCAAAACGGATAATGCCCAGGTTAACCTGACGACACAGGACGTTGCCTCAGACGATGAAGTAACGCTTTATGGCACAGGTTTTACATCTAACGGCATGAAAATGCGCGGTAATCTGCGTGATAAGACAGCACAGCTGATCGAAAAGGTAACGACCTCTTATGAAATTCAAAGCAAAAAATAAAATCCGTGATCTCCTGATCGTCAGCTCGTTGTTAGCCGTGAGTATTCCGGCCTTCGCCTTAAAAGATGACACGACGAAACCGATCACCATTGATTCGGCCAATCAGGCACTGGATGTGAACACCAACACGGCCACCTTCACCGGTAACGTCGTGGTCAATCAGGGCACCATTCAGGTTAAAGCCGATAAAGTGGTCGTGATCCGTCCTCAGGGCGTTTCCGGTAAAGAAGTGGTGGAAGGTTACGGTAATCCGGTGACGTTTTACCAGATGCAGGACAACGGCAAGCCAGTGAAAGGCCATGCGCAGAAAGTCCGCTATGAAGTGGAAAACGATCTCGTGACCCTGACCGGTAACGCGTACCTTGAACAGCTCGACAGCAACGTGAAAGGCGACCGTATTACTTATCTGGTGCAGAAACAGCAAATGGAAGCCTTCAGTGATAAAGGCAACCGTGTGACGACCGTTCTGGTTCCTTCGCAGCTCCAACAAAAAACGCCTGCCGCGGGCGGCCAGCCGACCAAAAAGAGTAACTGATATTTTATGGCAAAATTAATCGCAGAGAATCTGGCCAAGGCATACAAAGGCCGCAAGGTCGTTGAAGATGTCAGCCTGAATGTCAATTCAGGAGAAATCGTCGGCTTGCTGGGGCCAAACGGTGCGGGTAAAACTACCACCTTTTACATGGTCGTCGGGATTGTGCAGCGCGATGCAGGCCGTATTATCGTTGATGATGAAGACATCAGCCTTTTGCCATTGCATACCCGCGCCCGTCGCGGCATTGGCTATCTTCCGCAGGAAGCCTCCATCTTCCGCCGTCTCAGCGTGTTTGATAACCTGATGGCCGTGTTGCAAATCCGCGATGACCTGACCAAAGAGCAGCGTAACGATCGCGCCAATGAGTTAATGGAAGAGTTCCATATTTCCCATTTGCGCGATAACCTCGGTCAGTCCTTGTCCGGTGGTGAACGCCGCCGTGTAGAGATTGCCCGCGCGCTGGCAGCGAATCCTAAGTTTATCCTGCTGGATGAACCGTTCGCCGGGGTTGACCCGATCTCCGTCATCGACATCAAAAAAATCATTGAGCATTTGCGTGACAGCGGCCTCGGCGTACTGATCACTGACCACAACGTTCGTGAAACTCTCGACGTTTGTGAGCGTGCCTATATCGTCAGTCAGGGCAAATTGATCGCCCACGGCACGCCAGCCGACATTCTTGCTGATGAACAGGTTAAACGCGTTTATCTTGGTGAAGAATTCCGTCTGTGATCTGTGCCGCCGGAACCGTGCCCGTTTTGACCTAAAGTCTGACGGGCGGTCTCAGACAGAAGTTACTCAGTTTGTAATCAACGGAAATAAAACCAAGATATGAAGCAAGGTTTGCAACTCAGACTCAGCCAACAACTGGCAATGACTCCTCAGTTACAACAGGCCATCCGCCTGTTGCAACTGTCCACGCTTGAGCTCCAACAGGAGATCCAACTCGCGCTGGAGAGCAACCCTCTGCTGGAACAAACCGACCTTCATGATGAAATCGATTCGGTAGAAGCCACCGACAACGAAGCATTAGATACACGCGAAGCGCTCGAGCAGAAAGACATGCCCGAAGAGCTGCCGCTGGACGCCACTTGGGACGAGATTTATACCGCTGGTACACCTTCCGGCACCGGCAACGATTACAGCGACGACGAGCTGCCAATTTATCAGGGTGAAACCACGCAGACGCTTCAGGATTACCTGATGTGGCAAGTGGAGCTGACGCCGTTTTCCGACACCGATGCCGCGATTGCGACATCCATTGTCGATGCGGTAGACGATACCGGTTATCTGACCGTTTCCCTTGACGACATCCTCGAAAGCATTGGTGACGACAACGTCAGCATGGACGAAGTCGAAGCCGTTTTAAAACGCGTTCAGCGTTTTGACCCGGTCGGTGTAGCAGCGCGTGACCTGCGTGACTGCCTGTTGATCCAGCTTTCGCAGTACGCCACAGACACGCCTTTCATCACCGAAGCACGCCTGATTATCAGCGAACATCTGGATTTGCTGGCGAACCATGATTTCCGCGCACTTATGCGTTCAACCCGGCTAAAAGAAGATACACTGAAAGGAGCGATGCTTCTGATTCAGTCTCTTGATCCGCGTCCGGGCCAGTCGATTAACACCGGTGAATCCGAATATGTGATCCCCGATGTGCTGGTGCGAAAAGTATCAGGTGTCTGGACGGTAGAACTGAACTCCGACAGCATTCCGCGTTTGAAGATCAACCAGCAATACGCCGCGATGGGGAACTCCGCACGCAGCGACAGCGACGGACAGTTCATCCGTAGCAATTTGCAGGAAGCCAAATGGCTGATCAAAAGCCTGGAAAGCCGCAACGATACGCTGCTGAAAGTGACGCGCTGCATCGTGGAGCAGCAGCAGGCGTTCTTTGAGTTAGGTGAAGAATTTATGAAACCCATGGTGTTGGCGGATATCGCCAGTGCCGTGGAAATGCATGAATCGACGATTTCACGTGTGACGACGCAGAAGTTTCTGCACAGCCCGCGTGGCATTTTCGAACTGAAGTATTTTTTCTCCAGCCATGTCAGTACAGACAGCGGCGGCGAGGCATCGTCAACCGCAATCCGGGCGCTGGTGAAGAAATTAATCGCCGCGGAGAATCCTGTAAAACCGCTCAGTGACAGTAAGTTAGCCACCCTCCTTTCCGATCAGGGAATTATGGTGGCGCGACGGACTGTCGCCAAATACCGAGAGTCTTTGTCCATCCCGCCCTCAAACCAGCGTAAACAGTTAGTTTGACCTCAACAGAGAAGGAAGACATTATGCAGCTCAACATTACCGGACATCACATTGAGATCACGGATCCCCTGAGAGAATTCATCACGTCGAAGCTGGCCAAGCTTGAGCAATATTTCGACCGGATAAATCAGGTGTATGTGGTGTTGAGCGTTGAAAAGGTGCAAAAAGTAGCGGAAGCCACTTTGCATGTGAACGGAGGCGAGTTGCATGCCACCTCGGAGCATCAGGATATGTACGCGGCAATTGACGGCCTGGTTGATAAACTGGCCCGCCAGCTGAACAAGCACAAAGACAAACTGAAACAGCACTGACATTCATGTAGCCAACCCTGTGCTACAAACCTTCGGGCATCGGCTTGTGACCTTCGGGAAACGAGCCGATATAGCTTTAAGGGTGAAACAGCGCCAAAGTGAAGATGACATGATTAACGATACTGCAATGCAATTAACGTCGGTGCTTAATGCCGAATGCACCAAAAGCGGCGTTCATTGCGCCAGCAAAAAACGCGCACTGGAAATCATCAGTGAGCTGGCGGCCAAACAGCTAAATTTATCACCGCAGGTGATTTTTGACGCCATTTTGACCCGTGAACGCATGGGCAGCACCGGGATCGGTGCCGGGATCGCCATTCCGCACGGAAAGCTGGAAGAAGACACTTTACGTGCTGTCGGGGTATTCATTCAGCTTGAACAGCCGATTGCTTTTGACGCTATTGATAATCAGCCTGTGGATTTACTTTTTGCCTTGCTGGTTCCGGCAGATCAATGTAAAACCCATTTACATACCTTGTCTTTAGTCGCCAAAAAACTGGCGGATAAAGGGGTATGTCGTCGTCTGCGCGGAGCGCAAAGTGACGAAGAACTGTTCCAGATAATGACTGAAAACGAATAAATTACTGATTCCCGGTTGCGCGCCGGGAAAATGAATTCTGAACACTGAATGCCAGGGGAGTGACACCATGGTGCTGATGATTGTCAGCGGCCGTTCCGGTTCCGGGAAGTCGGTTGCCCTAAGGGCATTGGAAGACATGGGTTTTTACTGTGTGGATAACCTGCCGGTGGTGTTGTTGCCGCAGCTCGCCCAGACCCTTGTTGAACGCAATACGTCTGCGGCCGTCAGCATTGACGTTCGCAACATGCCAGAAACACCGGAAGTTTATGAGCATGCGATGTCACAGCTACCGGAAAGCTTCTCGCCACAGCTGCTATTCCTCGACGCTGACCGTAATACCCTGATCCGCCGTTACAGCGACACCCGTCGTCTGCACCCGCTTTCCAGCAAAAACCTGTCCCTTGAAAGTGCAATCGATGAAGAAGCCGATTTGCTGGAGCCTTTGCGCTCTTCTGCGGATCTGATCATCGACACCTCCGAGATGTCCGTTCACGAACTGGCTGAAATGCTGCGTACGCGCCTGCTGGGCAAACGCGAACGTGAACTGACGATGGTCTTTGAATCCTTTGGTTTTAAACACGGTATTCCGATTGATGCGGATTACGTTTTCGACGTGCGTTTCCTGCCGAACCCGCACTGGGATCCGAAACTGCGTCCGATGACCGGCCTCGACAAACCGGTCGCGGCGTTCCTCGACCGTCATACCGAAGTGCATAACTTTATCTACCAGACCCGCAGCTACCTCGAACAATGGCTGCCCGCACTGGAAACCAACAACCGCAGCTATCTGACCGTCGCCATTGGCTGTACCGGCGGTAAGCACCGCTCGGTGTATATCGCAGAACAACTGGCTGACTATTTCCGTTCCCGTGGGAAGAACGTCCAGTCCCGCCATCGCACGCTGGAAAAACGCAAATCATGACGGTTAAACAAACGGTAGAAATCAAAAACCGGTTAGGGATGCATGCCCGTCCGGCGATGAAGTTATTTGAACTGGTGCAGAGCTTTGAGTCAGAAGTGATGCTGCGCAACGGCACAGGCATTGAGGCGGAAGCCAGCAGTGTGATTGCATTGCTGATGCTGGATTCCCCGAAAGGCCAGCAGATTGAAATCGAAGCCACCGGCCCCGACGAAGAACAGGCGCTGACCGCCGTCGTTAATCTCATCAACTCCGGTTTCGACGAGGATTAATCCCCGTCATATTTCAAGTTGCAGGTGCGTTGGCTGCGCTCAGTCACCCGAATCACTTACTCGTGTAAGCTCATCGGGACTCCTTCGTTTGCCGCCTTCCTGCAACTCGAACTATTTTGGGTTAAGTAAGATTTTAAATTCGTGAAAGGCAATCGATCGCAATGGCCTTGAAGCTTTCAAAATTCTCACTGCTCAACAGACGGCTCATCGATCGCTCCCGCACAAACGTCACGAACAAATCGTAAATCGCCATCGCCTCTTCGTAATCTGCCTTGCTAATCGCCAGCAGGAAAATCACGTGCGCTGTTTCTCCTTCGCCCCAGGCAATACCCTGCGGCGATAGCAGCGTGATCACCACGGTTTTCTTCGCCAGCAAACCCAGCGAGTGCGGCAGCGCAATACCTTCGCCCAGCATGGTCGAGACAATCTCCTCACGCTCCACCACCGACGGATAAAACGCCTGATCGACATACCCTTCTGCTTCAAGCTGCGAGCAGACATGGCGGAAAAGCTCCGCCTGAGTCATCGGCTCATTGACGATCATGAAATGTTTTTCGTCGAAGAATTTTTCCAGCATATAAGGCCGGGTGCGGTCGACCAGCACCAGCTTGCCGAGCTGCTCCATCTGGTATTCCGTCGGGAACGGCGACAACACCACCACCGGTTTATTCTTCTCAGTAATGCGGGCGTTGGAAATAATAAAATCTTCGTCGATGTATTCCAGCTGCTCATAATCGCGCAGCGACACAATCTGCTTCATCACCAGTTGCGGATATTTGCGGTTAATCTGCGCCTGAATCATGCGGATGGTCGAATTACCGGTATCGCAGACCAGCATGACCTGCGGATGGCGCTGGTAGCCGATGTTGTAATGTCGCTCCAACCCGACGCCGATATGCAGCACCAGAAAGCCAATTTCATTCTCGCTCAGCGTGTACGGCGTGTATTTGCCCCAGCTTGAGACCGCCGCCAGCGTGACGTCATACGCCATCGGATAATGCTGTTTGATATTACTCAGCAGCGGATTGGGGATATTAATCTGGTATTTCACCCGCGTAATCATGGTTTTGATGTGCGTCAGCAGATCCGCTCGCAGCTGCTTATCGCCCTGCAAATCATAGTTATAGTGCGAGTTAATGTACGAAAGAATGTAATCGACCAGCGATTCATCGTCGTCGGCGTTAATGTCCGTCGGCAAAATCTGCTGGACCCGGCGCGCGGCGATATTCACCCGCAAATACGCCTCTTCCGAAGCGGGAATTTCCTTACCGACCAGATTTTTCAGCTCCGCCGCCAGCCGCACAGAAACCTGCTTCACCGCCGGATCACCGTCTTCGGCATCAAAATCTGTCAGCGGATAACCGCCGGTAATGCGTTTAATCGCCACGGCGCAATAGAGGATCAGATACTGCTCGCCTTCATCCGTCAGCTGAATGGAAGACTGCGTCAGCAACTGATGCATAAAACGCGTCAGCGGAACTAACGCTTCCGGCTCGAGGCTTTCGGCCTTAAGCAGCGGATTGGTCTGTTCCTCGGCATCCAGCTGAAACAACAAATCGGTCAGACAGGCGCGGATCGCCAGCTCTGCGCCGAACAGTTTCATGCCGTATCGCGGTTTGGTTTCGATATTCAGGTGATAGCGCGCCAGATGCTCCCTCACCTCAGCCATATCATTTTGCAGGGTTCCCCGGCTGACAAACCATTCATCGGCCAGATCTTCCAGCTTTAATGAAAAAGCTGAGGTCAAAAAGCGGATCAGCAACGTCTTCACCCGTCCGGCGGCAGTGCGCGGCGTCGGGTTCGGTTTGCGTTGCGTTGATTGCTGTAAGGACGAAAACAGCGCCGCATCATCGATGCGCAGCTGATATCCGCTGCCCCTGCTGTGAACAAACGTCGCGCCGTAACCGGCAATGATTTCATTCAGTGCAGTGATGTCAGCGCGCACCGTTCTTGTCGATACCGCCAGACGTTTTGCCAGCTCATCCTGAGGCAGGGTTTCGGTCTGGAGCGCATCAAACAATTGCGCCAGCCGTTGATTGGGAAATCTCACCATTATTCTTCCATATCATTTCGATTTTCCCATCCCCGGAAACCAGCTGCGGTTCCCTTCCCTTTTCAGAAGGGGAAGGCGGGGATGGGGTTTGGTTTTAGCGCGGCATAATGTCAGGGCGCGATCACCATCTGCGACGGACTGCCGACGGCCACATAGCCATCAACAAACGTCAGCTTGCCGCTTTCCGCTGATACCTTGAATGTGGTGATGTTATCGCTTCGTTGATTCATTGCGTAAATATATTTGCCGTCCGGTGACAAAGTGAGCGTGCGCGGATAATCACCACGGGTCCAGGTTTCCCCGATCCAGGTCATCGCACCTTCACCGGTCACGTTGATTTGCGCGATGCTGTTGTGCAGACGATTAGCAACGTACAGATGTTTACCGTCTTTGCTCAGCATAATGCCCGCGGCGAAGTTAGTGCCTTTGAAACCAGTCGGTAGCGTGGACAGGCTGTGCAGCTCGGTCAGCGTGCCTTTTGCGGCGTCAAAACGATAGCTGGTCAGCGTCGAAGCTTCCTCGTTGATCAGGAAAACGACTTTGCCGTTCGGATGAAACACGAAATGACGCGGTCCGGCACCTTCCGAAGAGGCCTTAATGAACGGCGGATCGTTGGCTTCGAGCACGCCAGTTTCACCGTTGAGCTTCCACTGATAAATCCGATCCAGCCCCAGATCGGTGGAGAACACGAATTTGCCGGAAGGATCAGTGGCGATCATGTGCGCATGCGGGCCGTTATGGTCGCTGATGGCAAAACTGCCTTCCGCTGCGGCCGCAGGTTTACCCGCGCCTGCCGGACCGGAATCCTGCTGGCTGTTGCTGGCCTCGCTCAGCTTGCCGCTGGCATCCACGGGGAATACCGCGACCACGCCGCTGATGTAATTAGCCACCAGCAGATGGTCGCCTTTTGGCGTAAGGGACAAATACACCGGTCCCGCGCCCTGCGAATCCACCTGATTGATCAGCGTCAAGCTGCCGTCTTCAGGCGAAATCCGGTAGGCCGCGACCGCGCCGTGCTTGCCGCCGTTGTAATGATCAATTTCACTGCCAATAAACAGCGTTTTACCGTCGTGGCTGAGCACCATCTGTGCCTGGTTTGGCAACTGGCTGGCGAGCGTTTTATCGCTCAGCGCGCCAGTTTTAGGATCGAACTTAAAGCGGTAGACACCTTCCCCGTTGGGGTTGTAAGTGCCGACATACGCGAAATGTGGCGTTGTGGAATTCATTGTTTTTTCTGCTGCGTAGAGCGGCATGGCTGAGACGGCCAGCATCGCGGAGGTTAAACCTGAAATCAGAAACCAGTTTCTCATACATTTCCTCAAACCGGGGTTGTCAGACAATCGAGAGGCTCAGCGCCCGTTCAGGGGATGAAGGACGCTGAGTGTTTAACCGCGCAGACGGCTTACCGCGCAGGAAAGATCAGTTTATTCAGCCAATCAGCTTTTTGACGCTGGCCAGCAGGGTTTTCACATCATCAGGGCGGGTATTGCCGGTCGCGCTGTCGATAATAGAGCTGTAGATATGCGGGATGATTTTGGTCACGCCAGCGGCCAGCGCGATTTCCATAATCGGCTCGAAGTTTTCCAGATCTATACCGCCGGTCGGCTCCAGCCAGAAATCCTGTTCTGCACAGGCACGCGCCACGGCAGCGAATTCTTCACGGGTTTTCAGGCCGCCCATCGGGAAATATTTCACCGAGCTGCCGCCCATGTCTTTGAGCAGCGCAATCGCAGTTTCCACCGGCACAATCGCGTCAGTGGCCGCTGAGCTCAGCGGCCCGGTGTTAATTTTGACGAAACCGACTTTGCCGGTAGGCGAAATCAGGCCGTTGACCACGCTGTCGTTTTGACCAAGCAGCGCACGGCTGGTGCCAACGCCGGTGAAGACCTGATTCACATGCTGCGGCTGAACGTGTTGTGAAATCTGGCTGACCATCAGCGACTGACGCGGATCGCCCGCGCCCAGGCCTACGGACAGCGCGTTTTCGATAAGCGCCGCATATTCCTTCATGTCGGCGACGGCGCTTGCGACATCCGCGTAGTTTTTAGAAAGCACACCGACCAGCACATGCCCTTCTGCGGCTTCGTAGATTTCCCGGGCGTTGTCTTTTGACCCTGCCAGCACGTTCAGGCAGACGCGTTCACGGTAGAAATTTGGGGTCAGCTTCATGCTTTCTCTCCACTGAAAAGGTGTTTAAAACGGTCGGCGACGATGGCGAGCTGCGGCGGCGTCACGCTGCGCACGTCGACTTCAATCTTGCCTTCGTTGGCGCGGTAGCCACGGAAGTAAATGGCGATATCGCCGTTTTTCATGGCGTCCACGATGGCTTTGGTTTTCCAGCCAAGAGCCGCTTCATCGAAAGTGATTTCCGTACGGGCGATATCGCGCCCGGCGCTGTCCCAGACCACACGACCGGTCACACCCTTGATTTCATTCAGGCTGGCGATAAATGGCGTCATTTTGTCGACCATTTCCTGCCCGGTGGTTTTCGGCAGCGTGATGTAACTTTCAATCGCCTGCGTCAGCCCAAGAATGCCCTCTTTGCCGACTTTCATCGCACGGCCGATGCCGCCGGATTGCAGCTTCACCCATTCGACAACCTGTTTTTTGCCCAATACCAGACCGCTGGTCGGGCCTTCGATGGCTTTCGCGCCGCTGTAAATCACCAGGTCTGCGCCCATTTCGTAATAACAGGTCAGGTCTTCTTCAGCCGCCGCATCCACAATCAGCGGCAGATTATGTTCGCGGGCAACCTGCGCCGCCTCTTCCACGGACAGAATGCTTTTCTGCACAGAATGGTGGGATTTGATATAGAGAATGGCCGCCGTGCGTGGCGTAATGCAGGCCGCAAGCTGCGCCGCAGAGCATTCGTTGGCATAACCGGCTTCCACCACTTTGCCGCCACCCATCGTCACCATCGTGCCCACCGGTGCACCGAAATTCACGTTGTGGCCTTTTGGCAGCACGATGTCGTGAGGGATTTCCAGCGGCACGGCGTGCAGGTTTTCCAGCAGCCAGGCGTCATCTTTGACAATCACCGCCGCGACCGACTGCGCAATCCCGGCAGACGCACAGGACACCACTACCGCATTTTCGACATTGAGTAATTGAGCGATGTAGGCACCGGTTTTGTTCACCAGATCCTTCATCTCGAAATAATGATTCAGGCCGGTATTCACCACCGCCGCCACTTCTTCGCGTGGCGTGGAAACCCCGAGCGCCGTCATGCGACCGGACGCGTTAATAACCTGTTTCAGCTGATATTTTTCATACAAAGATTGTTCAGAAGACATGAGCAGATTTCCCTTCTTCGGTTAACAGAGTGACACCCGCGACCACGGCGGCCAGAGGTACCAGCAAACTTTCGCCCTTCACGGACTGACCTTCGGAATCGACAAACACCTGCGGCGCAAAACGCTGTTCAAACAGCGTCAGGTCGGCGTCAGCGCCCACTTCAAGACGGCCTTTTTTCGGCAGGCGCAAAGCATCGGCGGCGTGAGAGGTGACGCAATCAATCACCTGCGTCAGCGTCATGCCCACGCTAAAGAATTTGGACATCACTGTCGCCAGGCTGTGAACCGGTCCGTTCATGCGGTTGCGGCAGTAAATATCGGAGCTGATGGTGTGAGGCAAAATGCCCTGTCTGATGGCGAGTTTCGCCACTTCAAAACTAAAACTCGCGGTGCCGTGCCCGATATCGAGCAAAACACCACGGCTCAACGCGCGTTTAATCGATTCGCGCAGCACGCCTTCCGGTGACAGGATCCGGTTCGGTTTGCCGTTATAGCAGTGTGTAATGATGTCGCCGGACGTCAGCAAATCTGCGATTTCATCGAGGTTCGGCGGGTTGTTCCCGATATGAACCATCAGCGGTAAATCATTATTTTCCTGCTGAATTTCTTTCGCGCGAACCAGCGGCTTAATACCGTTCTGGCCGACGACGCTGCTGCTCATGCGCGCTTTAATCCCGATGATAAAACCAGGGTTGCGCGCAATGGCGTCACGCACGCCAACTTTATCGATCTGCGCCATATCGGCCAGTTCGTTCTGCGTGACAATGCCGGTGCGGGCGATATTCAGAAACGCAAAGACATTGGTTTTCGCCTCACGGGTAATCTTATAAAAATCGTCGACGTCATTTGCGCCGGTGCTTCCGGCATCGGCCAGGGTGGTGACCCCGCAGGCCACGCCGATCAGGTCAGCGTCGTCATGATAAATCGGCGATTTTGGGTAACAGTGAACGTGGGAGTCGATCCAACCGGCGCTGGCGTATACCTTGCCCTGAAGGTCGAGTGTCTGGCGGGCGGTGGCGTCGGGTGCCAGCGTGCCGATGGCGGCGAATTTGCCGCCCTGAATTGCAATATCAGTCAGGCTGCCGTCTGTGCTTTTTGCCTGTCGGATGATTAAGTCATACATACGACGTTCTCCATAATCTCAGGCGCCAGAGAAATCCTGACGCCTGATTACTGCTCTCTTATTGAATGACTTACAGTGATACCGGGAAGATAGCGCCCAGCACCATCGCACCGAGAATGGCACCGCCGGTGATCGGTTTCTGCCACAGGTAGAAGCCCAGCGCGCCAAGCAGTGAACCCAGGCCGATTGGAATCGACGCGGCCATCGCAGAGAGGATAATCAACGGCCCGAGGAAACGGCCCGAAGCATTACCCGCGCCCATCATCACGTCCGCCCCGTAGGTAGAATTGCTCTGATTGATGGTAAATTTACGCGCCAGAATGATGATGTAACCCACGGCTAAACCGAGGATCAGGCCGGTCACCAGCGAAGCCGCGAAGTTTGCCACCGGGAAGATGATCCCCGCGCCGAGCAACAATGCCGGAACGCCCAGACCAATACCGGTCTGGATCGCACCGCCGATATCCAGAATACCGACCAGCGAACCTTCAATAATGCGGGCAAACAGGAAACTGGCACCGAAAGCTGCAACTGCGCCATACACGCCGGTATCCATGCCTGAACGCAGCATCGAAACAAACGCCACTTCGTTAAAAGCACCAATGCCGTACAGGTAATACATGTGCGTCCCGGCGAAAACGCCTGAGGACAGCAGACCGACGAAGATCGGGAACGACCACTCGGCGTACCAGAAACCACGTTTGGCTTGTTCTTCCATTGTCATGCTCCCTTACTTGCCGCTGAGTGAGTTGTGAATGCCGTTCAGCCACGCAGGAACATCCAGCATGAAAGACTGCAACAGTTTGACGTCGAAACCGCGGAAGAAGCCGCTGAGTGCGAATAGCGCAATAATCGCCGCCATCATCACTTTGGTGACGCGGTTCCAGCCGCTTTCTTCAACGCCTTTCCCGATCAGAATACCCAGCACCAGACCCGGCACGGCGTTACCCATAATCATCTGCGCCAGGCCGCCGAAAATAGTGGCCCAGAAACCGGAACGACGTCCTGCATCAATTGCCGCCAGCCAGAAAATCACGGGCATGACAGTGTTCACCAGCAGGTTAGCCGCAGGCACCAGCACTTTAATCGCCGTCACCTGCAATGCAGCAGGCACCGCAGACGCGGTGGTATTCAGGAATGCCACCACAATCATGCCGATGATGCCGCCCGCAATCGCCATCTTGCGCGGGTCGTGCATGGTTTCAGCCACATTGCGGTTTTTGAACATCAGGGCAGCGGTCGCCCAGTGAGGGATAATGCGGTGGTCGACGTCCTGTGTGAAAGAACCCGCCGCAACGGAAGAAGCCCAGGCGTTAAAGAAGAAGCCCAGACCAAATGAGAAATGCGAAGCCGGATCGCCTTCACAGGAATTTAATTCCCCAAGAGTACGAAAAGCCCCCATCCCTTGCACGGTAGGTGCGTGGAACATACGTGCAGCACCTGCACCTACCCCCACGCCAACCAGTCCGCCGATAATAAGCGACTTAAATAGAATAATTAAAAACATCAGTATATCCTTGTCATTTATAGCTAACGTTTTTATTTCGTGACAAAAACTACCTGTTCCGTATTAATAACAGTCAGGTTGACGGTAATGTCTAACGCCACGTAATAACTCTTTCTTTCCCTGGCCAGAAAAAAGAACAGAAACTTTTCTCTTTTTACTGATTCCTCGGCCGTAATAACCTTGACGTCCTGCGGTTCGATGCGCAGTAAGACATTATTGGCCGAAGATTTGAGAACCGTCCTCTGAACCTGACTCAGTGCGGAAGAAAAGGCGGCAGCCTTATTTTCGCCCTTTCCTTCAACCCGAACTGTCGTGGTTAATTGTTGCTTCATTACGCCTGACCATACTTCTTGTTATAAGCTTCAACCAGACGCTGACCCAGTTCTTCTTTATCCATAAATCCAAACCCTAATACCAGACAGCCTTCGTTAATTGCCGTCACACCTTCATCCACTGAACGCATTCCGTACTTGGCTTTATATCCGTATTTGTTTTGTGCGGTAATCGCACCGGCGCCGCCGCTGCCGCAGAAGGAAATACCAAAGGTCGCGCCTTCTGCTTTCATCACGTCGCCGAGTTTCATATCGGCTGCCATGCCTGGGACAACAATGGCTCTTCCGCCAGCCGCTTCCACGCCTGCTGCCACTTTCTGGCCTTTACCTAAACGGTCGCCGATCACAACTAATACTTGTCCCATAATTTACTTCTCCAGTTTGATTAATTCGTTAAAACAAAATCAGGATTATTTCGGTTCATTATCTCTTGCGACTTCAAAATGCACCGAGAGTAAATACGCTTCCTCAATCGGTAAATTTCCGAACCAACTGACCACTTCTTCTGCCATTTGCATGGATTCATCAGAAATTTCGTCAAATAAATCCTTTTCGACTTCAGGCAATGGTTCGCTGGTAATTGAGCGCAATACCATGGCTTTAACGTGTGACGTTAACATCTGCAACTGAACATCTGTGGTGTAGATATTCTTCGCGCTTTGCATTGCCTGAATATCTTTTAATACTTTCTCTGTTATTGCAGGAGCATCTTCCAATTCTGTCTGCCCGTTACCCTTCACAGATGCGGTTCCGTTATTCACTCGCGGTTACCTCTCTCCTTGCCTGACTTTCTATTTTCAGCCGTTTATTTCGTCTGTCTTTACCCTAACCCTGTAAGGATTTCCTGTGTAGTGGGTCTTTTTCCAGTTCGAAGTGGAAATACAATGAGCTGAGCAGATCTAATTCGCAAAACGAAAAGTTAAGTCGTCATATCACTGAGTATTACCGTCTGTAGCAGCGTATTTCACTGGTAATCGGATTTTTCGCAATGCGGATTAATTCCCTTACAACGCTTTCATTTATCTGAAAGAATGCCTAGTATCAAAGTACACATGCAGAACACTGACACCCCCGCGCTCACCCGCGGGGGTGTTGTTTTTTGCCTACTGGCACCCCACTCGCATGAAGCGGGTGATGCAAAAGGAACCATGGAGAATGATATGAGTAAACCGACACTGATCATCAGCGAACTTGACGCAGAACGCCTGGATACACTGCTGGCGCAACCGGCTTTTGCCAGCAGCCCGGTGGCCGACGCACTGAATGAAGAGTTAGATCGCGCAGAGATTTTGCCACCCGAGCAAATCCCAGCCGACGTGGTAACGATGAACAGCAAGGTTCGCTTTACGGAAGGTAAAGAAGGCGAAGAGCACATTCGTACGCTGGTCTATCCGGCAGCACTGAAAGACAGCAACGAACAGCTTTCCGTGATGGCCCCGCTCGGCGCTGCCCTTTTAGGTCTGCGCGTCGGCAGCAGCATTACGTGGGAAATGCCCGGCGGCGGTGAAAGTGTGGTGAATGTGCTGGAGTTGCTGTATCAGCCGGAGGCGGCAGGGGAATTACGGCGTTAATTTGCAGAGGCCGCTGCAATGGCGGCTTTTACTGTCAACCTTGGGTTGCTACCTAAACTGGCTTTAAGGTCAAGGTCGTGGGTTGCCACCCACACTGGCTTTAAGAGGCGCCTATCGCCGCGCCTCTTAAAAATCTCCGGCTCATTCACTGCGCGCTGTCGCTGGATCGACGGACATGATCTGCCGCATTGGTGAGGCTGCGCGGTGCCTTCCTTGAGGGCTTCGAGCCTTGCGGTCTCGAACCCTCGGTCAGCAAGATTTCTGAGCGCGCCATCCAACCTATTTAAAAAACAAAACCAATCTGCATTTGAATTTAGAGTAGCCAGTGGCCGCTTTCAAAAATCACGCCGGAAGGAGAGATGAAAAAACGCGTATCTTTACGCGCGGTTTTGAAATCCGACGCGAGGGAACCGCGCAGCGGCGGGATTTTGCGGCACTCACTGTGGCCACTGAAACATAGCCAGCCAGCGTTAGCGCGCAGTAAAAAAGCGAGGAGAGAGCAGAGAGGAAAAGCACTTTCCTCTCTGCTCGGTTTCGGCGCGAAAGGCCATGTGATAACCGTTACTGAGAAACCGAAATTTTCCCAAATCTGCTTTTAAAGCCGCTTTAGCAGCGGCCTTCTGCTATTTAAACTTCTTGTGGTTCTCATTACGCGTAGCCTTAAACCCTTCGGCTTCTTTCTTCGCTTCATCCACTTTGCCGGCTTTCGCCAACGCTGATGCCGAATCAATCTGCCCAATCAGCGTATCCAGCCCTTTGTGGTAATCCTGAATCTCAGGGCTGTCCGGCGCTTTACCTTTCAGCTTCGGCGGTGTGGCTTTTTTCGCGTCTTCCGCTGCCGCTTTCATGTTCGCCAGGCTGGTCGTCAGTTCTGCCTGATCATTGGTCTTCAGCACTTTGCTGTAGTTATCGGCAATCGTGTCCATGTCCGTTTCTAAATCTGCGGCCAAAACCGCCGTACTGCTTCCTAACAGGGCGATTACCGCCAACGCCATCAGTTGTTTGCGCATATTCTTTTCTCTCTATTGTTATTTATTTGTTAGTTAAAACGACATTGCTTGTAAGGCTTTATAAAAATAGGCTGAGAGAGAAGAAAACGGGATGAATTTTTTGTAAAGAAAGGTAGTAAAGGAGGAAGCAGCGATCGGGCGATCGCTGCTTTTAGTCAGGATTATTCGCCGGCAATTTTCATCGCAGGCAACAGCACGGAGCCACACTGAATATTGCTGCGGGTTTCAATATCGCTGCCGATGGCAACCATATTGCGCCACATGTCTTTCAGATTACCGGCGATGGTAATTTCGCTCACCGGATACTGGATCTCGCCATTCTCGACCCAGAAACCTGCCGCACCACGGGAATAATCACCGGTCACGCCGCTGACACCCTGTCCCATCAGTTCGGTCACAACCAGACCTTTGTCGAGCTTACGCAGCATACCGGCGAAGTCGTCACCCTGACCGGCAATGCGCCAGTTGTGGATGCCGCCCGCATGGCCTGTGGTTTGCAGACCGAGCTTGCGCGCGGAATAGCATGTCATCAGCCAGTTTTGCAGTACGCCGTCTTTGACAATGTCACGACGTTCGGTGCGCACACCTTCGCTGTCGAACGGCGTCGAGGCCAGCCCCTGCAACAGATGCGGATGTTCTTCAATGGTCAGCCATTCCGGCAGAATTTGCTTACCGAGGCTATCGAGCAGGAATGACGATTTACGGTAAATACTGCCACCGCTGATCGCGCCGACAAGATGCCCGAACAGGCCCGTCGCGACTTCAGACGCGAACAAAACCGGCGCCTGCATAGTTGGTAATTTACGCGGAGCCAGACGCGACAACGTGCGGCGTGCACACTCTTCACCGACCCATTCAGGGTCTTTCAGGTCGCTCATTTTTCGGGCGATGGAATAGGCGTAATCGCGTTCCATATCGCCTTCATGCTCAGCAATAACCGAAGCAGAAATGGAGTGGCGCGTCGAACAATAGCTCTGCAACATGCCGTGGCTGTTGCCGAAAACGCGGATGCCGTAATGGCTGTTGAAACTGCCGCCTTCGGTATTGGTGATGCGTTTATCTGCTTTCAGCGCGGCCTGTTCAGCGCGCGCTGCCAGTTCGATACTGCGATCCGGATCCAGCTCTTCCGGATGGAAAAGATCCAAATCCGGCGCATCAAAGGCCAGCATTTCTTTATCCGCCACGCCCGCGAAAGGATCCGGTGACGTATAACGGGCGATATCCAGCGCAGCCTGCACGGTGCGGGAGATCGCATCCGGGCTTAAATCGGTGGAAGACGCACTGCCCTTGCGGTTCTGGTAATACACAGTGATGCCTAGCGCACCATCACTGTTGAATTCTACGTTCTCAACTTCGCCAAAACGCGTGCTGACGCCGATACCGGTGGTTTTGCTGACCGCAACTTCCGCGGCGTCTGAGCCTGCTTTCGCCAGCTCCAGTGCCTGTGAGACGGCCTGTTCCAGGGTTTTACGCTGCTGCGCAACTTGATTGACTACGTTCATCGGCATGCCATCGCTTATGAGATAAAAGGGATTGTTCTACACTGCTTTATGAAACGAATACCTTTGAGTCTAACAGAGACTCGCCATAATTTCGCTTTCAGTCCGACGGTGTTAAACCGAAGTTGCAACAGAATATAGAGGACTGTGGCATAATGCGGCCGAAGCAATAAAGCACAATCAAACTGACAGGATTACCTCGTTAAGAGGAAGCGCCCATGACAAAGAAAATTGACGACTGGCACGACGACGTTCCCGATAACAACGAGAACGAAGAAGATGATGAGATCATCTGGGTCAGTAAAAGTGAAATCAAACGTGACGCCGAGGCGCTGAAAGATCTCGGTGCAGAAATGGTTGAGCTGGGTAACAACTCGCTCGACAAATTACCGCTGGATGAAGATCTGCGCGCCGCCATCAATCTTGCGCAGAAGATCAAGAAAGAAGGCCGCCGTCGCCAGATGCAGCTGATCGGTAAAATGCTGCGTTCCCGTGACGTTGAGCCGATTCAGACCGCCCTGGATAAGCTGAAAAACCGCCATAACCAGCAGGTTTCGCTGTTCCATAAACTGGAAATGCTGCGTGACCGTCTGGTAGCAGAAGGCGACGACGTTATTCCTTCCGTTTTAGATCTCTACCCGGAAGCTGACCGTCAGCAACTTCGTGCGCTGATCCGTAACGCGCAAAAAGAGAAAGCGGCGAACAAACCGCCAAAATCTTACCGACAGATTTTTCAGTATCTGCGCGAACTGGCTGAGGGTCAGGACTAAAAGAACGAAAACCCGCCTTTTACTTAAAAAATGGCGGGTTTTTTCTTTTTACCCCTTCGCTTTCACAGCCGGTTTCTCTACCAGATTCAGGCGTAGCTCGCCTTCCAGTTCTTCTTCCGCCTCTTCAAACAGCAGGATCAGCGCACCAAAGCGTCGCTTACGGCTGGCATTCAGATTTAAGAAATCTATTTCGACCGGCAGCGCTATTCCGCCTGTCACCTCGTCCCAGAGTGCGTCCAGATTCGCGCCGAATTCGTCGGTCAGTTCAAACTGACGGACAAACTCGCCGTAGAATGCGGGTAAATCCGGGATGTGATTAAAATCGAAGCTCACTTTTTTCATCGACATTACTCCACCCGAACAAAATTCTGATAATGGTTACGGCTGACATAAATCAGTCCGTCGCTGGCAAACAGCACGCGATCTGCACCGCGACGTCCGCAGCGATAGTTGATATCTGCTTCACGCCATACGCGTTTGTTAGCCGCGGGTAATCGCCCTTCCCGGTTTGAGAAACGATCCCCGCCGATAGCTTTTCCCGGCAAGACGTCGCACAGATTTCCTGCACGCGCATCCCAGCCCGCTTCCCGTGCCTTTTTCTTGGTGATGTAGTAGTCCGGTAGTCTGTGATTTTGGCGCAAATAGCTCACCACCGTTTGCTCATCGGTGCCCGAAACGATTTTGCCTTGGTTATATGTCGATTTCGCGACAACGTGCCCGGCAATACCGGCCAGCCCAAGAATTACGGCGGCGGCCATGATCAGGTTTCGTGAAAAAGAGCGCGAACGCAGCCCGTTAAAAATCTTCATTGGCGTCCTTTGTGCTTTGCCAGAATAGGGTTTCTACTGTTTATTGTTGACTAAAAGGCGCTTTCTGAAAAGCTGACTTACTGGTTTCCTAAAAGAGTGAACAGAAACAAGTATAGCGGCTTGAGCGTAAGCGTCTCTCAGACAGCACTGAGAGACACAGGTCGCAAAATTGAATGTCATACGTTCACATCCTGATGAGCGCTCCGTAAACTGTTCGCTACTGGGCTCAACTTAAAAAGGATGAAGGTATGTCGACGCGGCAAAAAATGAATATCGGCGAGCTGTATACGGACATGGGCGAAGGTCTGCCCGAAGAGCGTCGCGCCGGAAAAGAGCGCGTTTATGATTACAACCTGACCCGCCCGTCGGAAGAAGAAAAACGCCAGCGATTGCTGAAAGACATGATGGGCAGTATCGGCGAAAACGGCTGGATCGAGCCGCCGCTGCGTGTCGCTTACGGCACGCATATTCATATCGGTAAGAACTTCTACGCGAACTTCAATCTCACGGTGGTGGATGACGCCACGGTGACGATTGGCGATAACGTGATGATTGCGCCGAACGTCACGCTGGCGACTGCCGGACACCCGGTCGATCCTGAAATCCGCATCACCGGACAGCAGTTCTCCCTCCCGGTGGTTATCGAAGATAACGTCTGGCTGGGCACGGGCGTGATTGTGAATCCGGGCGTCACCATCGGTCGCAACAGCGTGATTGGCGCGGGCAGCGTGGTGACGAAATCCATTCCGCCAGACGTTGTGGCAGCAGGCGTGCCGTGCAGGGTTTTGCGGGAGATAACGGCGGAAGATCGCGAAGCGTTCTTAAAATAAAAGTCTGAAAGCAAAAAGTAAAAAGGCCGGTGCAGGGTTAAATGCACCGGCCTTTTGCCGTACTGAAAAAATCAGGCGAGGAAGGAATGCTGATACCGGTGGAGCAATTCGGTCAAACGTCTCACCGGTTCGGTGACTTTTGGCGGCGCCTCATAGTCGGCCAGTTTTTCCTGATATTCCTCCAGCTCTTTCAGCAGGCGCTGGTAATAATACGTGCGCTTGCCTTCGCCCGATGACACCACATGATCGGCGGTATTACGGATTTTCTTGTGGAATGCGGAAAGCTCATCGCTAACTGGCACTTCCACCTGCTTCATGCGCTGATGCGCAATAATCAGCTGTAACGCCAGACGGTATTTTCCGATGTCATTCGGGAACATCATCAGCAGCTGATTAAGCTGGTGATAAAGCGCCGGAAGATGGTTTTCACGACGGCGATAGGCTTTAGTCGTTAGTGCTGAAACCGCGCTGCTCATGAAGCGGTTAAGCAATGTGCGGCCGGTTTTATCGCGGGATTTATCGCGAATAATCAATAACACCGCCATCGCAATGAACGTACCGATCGCCTGCCCCAGCGCATTGTCGAGAAACGACGTCACGTTGAATTTCATCGGGTTACTGAGCACCAGAATATTAATGGTGCCCGCCAGCAAACCGAGCATCCCGAGACGGCGTTTCGTGACTTCAATACCGATAAAGAAGGTGAAAATTCCCAGCATCAGGCACAGCAGGAACAGGCTTTGCTGCGTCGCGGGCATGATCAGCATAAACATCATCGAGCCAACCGGGATCGCCAGCAGCATACCGACGATAAAGTCCATTGCCATGCCTTTCGGGTTCGGAGTACGCATCGCCAGAGATGTCACCACGGCGATAATAATCACGCAGCCGCTGGCCGACGTCCAGCCGGTCCACAGCCACATCAGGCAACCAATTGCCGTCGCCGTAAAGGTTCGCAAACCGTTGACCATTGCGTGATGGCGTTCGGCAGAAACCGGGCGCACCACCACTTCGCCATCCAGCACGCCGCTTTCAACGGTGCTGATGCTGCTGTTGGTCTGCACGCCTTTCATCAGCAATAACGCGCGGGTGCCAGCCCCAACCCAGGCGCTGATGGTCATCAGCACGTTATCGCTGTGCATACCGCCAATCACCTGGCGCAATTGTTTCAGCCGGCGGTGAACATCGGCGACACTTTCGGCAGGCTCATCAAACAGGGCTTTCAGCGCCGGAGTTAACCGCTCCGGCGATGTTTGTATAATCAGGTACGTTTCACAGGCCTGCGTAATCATACTCAGCGACGTGCTGTGCAAAGCTTTCAGACGCCGGTTACAACGCTGCCAGCGGGACGATTCCATCATCAGACTGCCGCGCATTCCGTTCAGCGCCGTGGTGCTTTTCACCAGATTATTCCATGATTTATCCATCTCTTCTTTTGAGCCATTACTCACGCAAATTCGCATGAGCGCGAACTGATCAAGCATCAGCTGACTGACGGCGCGGTCGATATCTTTTTTGATGGATCGTGGAGAAAACAGCAGGTCGGCGACGATCGCACAACAAATCCCCAGAACAATTTCACTGCAACGCTCAACCGCAAATTGCGGCGTTTGCAGCGGCGAACTGGCGGACGTCACAACAATAATCAGCGCGGTATAACCGGCCAGCCCCAGTGCGTAGGAGTTTTCAATGCGCACCAGTGAAGACCACCAGGTACAAATACCGGCCCAGATGCAGCACAGTAACAGCATGACGACCGGCGCGCGCGCCGTGGTAATCACAATCACCAGCGCTGCGATACAACCGATAAATGTCCCGATCACGCGCAGAAAACCACGGTGACGAATAGCACCGGCAAACGGCTCACCACCGGCCACGAGCGCGGGCCCGGAAGTCACAATGGCCGCCGTCATGGCCGACCACCGTGGCGTTTCGAGTTGCAGATAGAAACCAAGCACGAGAGCGCCAAGAATGGCAAATGTCAGCTTAAACGCAAACCGTACGCGCGGAATAAGTACGCTATTCATCTTTCCGGCCTTAGCCAAACTCTCTCAGGCGATGCAGGAGGCGAAGGAACGGTGTTCCTTCATCTTGTTTACGATCATGACTGCCGGTGATAACGACGGTTGCCGTCGTCCCCGCCGGGTACGGATGCTGCTGGTCTTTATCGTCGAGCACGATTTTAACCGGCACGCGCTGCGCCAGACGCACCCATTCCAGGTTGCTATCGATGGTCGCCAGACCGTTGGTGGCCGCCGAAGAAGAGCTGTTGGTGACCGCTGCTGCGACGCTGTCTACCGTGCCGTGCATAATGCGGTTACTGCCCAGCGGGGTAATTTCCGCGCGGTCGCCTTTTTTCAGGCCGGACAGTTTGGTTTCTTCAAGATATGCCAGAATGTAGAAGGAGTTTTTCTTCACCAGCGCAACGGCGGTAGAACCGCGATTGATATAGTTGCCCGGATGCACCGTGAGGTTAGTCACCCAGCCATCTGCCGGAGCGACAACCACGGTACGCTCCAAATCCAGTACCGCCAGATCACGCGCAGCCTGCGATTTCGCCAGCTGATGCTGCGCGGTTTGCAGTACGTTGTTCGCCTGATCGATTTCTTCCTGCGACATTGCCTGTACGCCCAGTTTCACACGGCGTCCGGCTTCGCGTTTTTTCTCGGAGGCCAGCGCCTGATAATAAGCGACGTCAGCGCTGGCTTCATCAAGCGCCTGCTGATAACGCGGCTGGTCGATTTTGAACAGCACCTGACCTTTGGTCACCAACTGGTTATCAATCACTGGCACGTCGGTGATTAAACCGGTCACATCTGGCGCAATCGACACAACGTCAGCGGTAAATTTGGCATCACGGGTCCACGGTGATTCCGTATAGAACGCCCAGGCTCTGAAGATTGCGATGACAGCCAGAACGACAAGAATCAGCGTAATTGCATAACGTATTATTTTTATAGAGAAGTTTTTCACAACGGCCTCAGACGAACAAGCGGGAAATCAGGTAAAAAAGACAGCAATATAATGCTGTGTTAAACAAAGCCGGATGCCAGACAAAGTCATAAATACCCGTCGGTTGTAATACCCGCCGGAGCAGGAAAAACACCACCAGCGCCAGCAGTATTTCAAAAAATACCGGTGGAAACGACAATCCGAAAATCACCATTACCGGAAGCAAACTCATCAAAAATTCCTTACATTATTACCAGCAGCAATGACGGCGGGGCAGACTTGCTCGTCCCGCGCACGCATTATTCATTATTTTAGGCAATGCCACGCGTCCCCGGAGATAAATAATTCACTGGGAAGTGCTCAATGAAACTGTGGGGTTGCCAGGGAAGTGTGCGAAGGTAAGCATTGATTCAGGAAATCAGAAACCTGAGTTTTATCGCCCGGACGAGTATATTAGCGTGCTTATTATCAAGTAATCAACGTTCTGTGATCTAAATCACTTTTAAGCCAGAGTTAACAATGGACCGATTAAAACGCATGTCGATATTCGCTCAGGTCGTGGAAAGCGGTTCTTTTACCGCGGCCGCACGACGCCTCGACATGAGCGTTTCAGCCATCAGCCAGACCATTTCAAAACTAGAAAATGATTTACAAATCAAACTATTAAACCGTAGTACCCGCAGTATCGGCCTGACAGAAGCCGGGAAGATTTACTATCAGGGATGCCGTAAAATGCTGCATGACGTGCGTGAAGTGCATGAACAATTATATGCCTTCAACAACACGCCAACCGGCACTTTACGCATCGGCAGCTCATCGACAATGGCACAAAATGTTCTTGCTGCCATGACCGCCGAAATGCTGACTGAATACCCCGGCCTGACGGTCAATCTGGTGACCGGCATTCCTGCGCCGGATCTGATTGCCGACGGTCTGGACGTGGTGATCCGCGTGGGCGCGTTACAGGATTCCAGCTTGTTCTCCACGCGGTTAGGTTCCATGCCAATGGTGGTGTGCGCGGCGCGCAGTTATCTGGCGCAGCACGGCACGCCGGAAAAACCTGCCGATATGGTGAATTTTTCGTGGCTGGAATACAGCGTCCGCCCGGACAGCGAATTTGAACTGATCGCACCGGAAGGTATTTCCACGCGCATCACGCCGCAAGGGCGCTTTGTCACCAACGATTCACAGACCATGATCCGCTGGCTGAAAGCCGGTGTCGGCATTGCATACGTCCCGCTGATGTGGGTGATTGAAGAAATTAACGCCGGTGACGTGGAGATTCTTTTCAGAAGCTACCAGTCCGATCCACGCCCGGTGTACGCGCTGTATACCGAAAAAGACAAACTCCCGTTGAAAGTACAGGTGTGTCTGGATTACCTGACCGACTATTTCAAACGGGTCAGTAAGGTGTATCAGGGATACAGGCAGGGCAAGAAAGTGACGCAATGGAATTGAGCTAAGTTCCTGCCTCTGAGTGGTCCGAATGACAGATGGGATATTCGGACCACTAAATCGCCATAACTTTCTAAACATATTAAGTCCATTCCGGACTTCACCTGTTTATCAAAATCTCAATGGAACGCCAACAAACTAAATATGGTCTCACCCCAAATAGCACACCCAGTTAGGGAACTAAATTTCGTCAATTAAAATCAAGCGCATACTGTATATTTAACATACGCTTTGATAATGACAGACTTTAGCTTTATTGCGTTGAAAATAAATACCTTTTACCTTCAACCAAAGAGTAATATCAATAACAAAAAAAAACCAAGCACCCCTTACAAGTACAAGAATACAAAGCAACGCCATGACTGAGAATATCCATTCTTGAAATTAAAAATGTGAACGTATTTTAAATTCACAACTGTCATAATTAAAATCCATATTGCCCCACCTGCATTAAGATATAATATATTTAATTAGGGATCTTCAAAGCATGCGTAACTGGATCTAACATCAATTTATTCTTTGTATCAACAGTGTAATAATATAATTTATACACTCCATCCTCTTTACGATAAACAAATAGTTCTAAGTAGTAATCTTTCTCATATTCTGTTTGATAAGTCAGAGAGACATCCTTATCACTATTGATAGTGCTATTTAATAGCACCCTTCCTTTATACTTGCCAATGTCAGAAATTTAATTTTTGAGAAAATCAGAGAACACGCCTTCAGAAATAAAATTCTTCAAACTCTCAGAAGAACCAAGGTAAATGGCTGGAAATTCTTTTTTGTTATATAACTCTCTAAACTCGTCCACACTATTAGCTACATCACTGCGTGATTTACTATCACATCCAGCCAGTAAAAGTATAAAAATTAACATATTAAAAATACGCATCAACCCTCCTGTTAAATATAAAAAATCAGTTAATTATGCATTTTATATATTGTTGGCAAGTTACTACTCCCGTGAACCCTCCGGCTCCAACCCCTGCGCCCGCACCTACAGTAATATTTTGAGGATTACTCAAATCTGCAGTTGCTGAAGCTGCGTAATAGGAAACATCCCCCCTCTCTCAACCCAATTGGATCCTGCGTAATAAACCGTCCCTGCATCGGGTCATAATAACGGTGGCGCTTGTAATGCAACCCGACTCTTCGTCATATTGCTGGCCCTGTATTCTTATCGGCTGGCGCAGTTTACCTCACTCAAAAAATCATTGATGACGTACATTTGTTAATATGATCTAACTCGCAACGGAGTTTGTTACAAATAATACTGTGGAAATAAAAAACGACGCTTTCATTTTATTTTTAAAACCCATTGTCAAATTTTAATTGCTGTATCTATTTTTGTCTTACTCTTACTCATGATTCATAAACGTAAACAAGGCTTAGAATAATTAATAAAAACATCAAAACACTAAAAAAACAGACCAAAGAATACAACAGAAAAGGTTATGGAAATGGCTCACCATTACTCCATAAACACCCCACCCGCCTATAAATAAAGATGTGAAAATGAGCGACCATGTTCCAAGTGGATTATTTAAAAGAACTCACTCCTGAAGAACGAAAAATAATAAATGATGAGCCAACTACAATTGCAATAACCAATGATGTTTTAAAAATAATATTAACATTCTTCACATTACCATCCAAAAATAAATAGATAGTCTCACTTAACCAACGGTGGAGATTTTTTGCTTTTACATATATTTTTCCAAACTTTCAAGCTTTGAAGTTTCTTCCTTGCAGTTTTCCGCAAAAAATAAATTGTAATGCTCATTTTCAGGTCTATTTAATATATTAAATGCCTCTGTCAAACAGCTTTCAGTGGGCGATATTTTTTCGGCAAGTCCTTTATCTAAAGCCTCTTTGGCAGTTTTCATAAATATACCGCTCATCGCGCTGGATACGGTTGTGGTACCAAACCGGCAGCGTGTCGGCGAGCGGCGTGTTCAGGTCGGGATGCAGGTATAATGGTGGTCGCCGAGGCCGGTGGTCATCTGTGTCATCTGCCCGGCTAGTTGTCCGGTGAGCGAATAGGTATTTTCGCTCTGCCAGCCGTCGCTGGACCGACGGATGGTTTCGCGGTGCAACTTGTCGCGGGTGAAGTCCAGCAGCACCTCGTCGCCGAGTTTTACGCCCAGCACGCCGCCGGGACAGACCGAGCACGCCACGACGGTGGGCGCACCAATCATCACGCCCAGCGAGCACTGAACAATCGGGCCACCGGTGGCGGTCTAATCACCCTGGCGGGCAGCGGGAAATCCGCTCATCAGTAAGTCCTTTTGGGTAAAGCGTCCGTGGACGGATTGATTTTAAAATGGCGTACTTATCGTTATATTCATGACATAAATAAAACTAAATCAATCAGATGGTGGAAGTTAAGGTTTTAAAAGGATGTGCGCTGTGAGGCGGTTACAGGTGTGAGGAAAGCAGAAAAAGTGAAGGGGAACAGATAAAAAAATCCCCGGCGATTAGGCCGGGGTTGAGTAATAGGAAGAAAATGAGTAATGGGAGAATATTACGCCGTACCGCCCACCGTCAGATTGTCCAGCTTCAGGGTTGGCTGACCGACGCCGACCGGAAGGCTTTGGCCTTCTTTACCGCACACGCCCACGCCTTTATCGATGGCCAGATCGTTGCCGACCATGGAAATCTGCTGCATCGCTTCGATGCCGGAACCAATCAGCGTTGCCCCTTTCACCGGTTTGGTGATGCGGCCTTTTTCGATCAGATAGGCTTCAGAGGTGGAGAACACGAATTTGCCGGAGGTAATGTCGACCTGACCGCCGCCGAAATTCGGTGCGTACAAGCCATATTCCACGCTGCTGATAATATCTTCCGGGGTCGATTTTCCGGCCAGCATGTAGGTATTGGTCATGCGAGGCATTGGCAGGTGCGCATAGGATTCGCGACGGCCATTACCGGTTGGGGCAACCCCCATCAGACGCGCGTTCAGTTTGTCCTGCATGTAACCTTTCAGTACGCCGTTTTCGATAAGCACATTGTATTGCCCTGGCACACCTTCATCGTCGATGGCCAGAGATCCGCGCAGACCCGGCATTGTGCCGTCATCAACAACTGTACACAGCTCAGACGCGACGAGTTTACCCATCTGGCCGCTGAAGACTGACGTTCCGCGACGATTGAAGTCACCTTCGAGGCCATGCCCGACCGCTTCGTGCAACAGCACGCCCGGCCAACCCGCGCCGAGTACGACCGGCATGCCGCCCGCAGGGGCCGCAACGGCAGTCAGGTTCAGCAACGCCATACGCACAGCGTCACGGGCGAACGCTTCTGCGCGCACTTCGCCGTTCACGGTTTCGAGGAAATAATCATAACCGACACGACCGCCGCCGCCGCTTGAGCCGCGCTCGCGACGTCCGTCCTGCTCGACCAGCACGCTGACAGACAAGCGCACCAGCGGACGGATATCGGCCGCCAGCGTGCCATCGGTGGCCGCAACCAGTACGGTTTCATACACGCCGGTAATGCTGGCGCTGACTTCCTGAACGCGTTTATCGGCAGCACGGGCAATTTTGTCTACGCGGTGCAGAAGCTCAATTTTCGCTTCCCGCGACAGGCTTTGCAGTGGATCGAGCGCGCTATAAAGGGATTTGTATGCCACTGCGCCCAGCGTATGCGCTTTGCCATTTCCCTGTTCGCGGACGATGCTTCGCGCTGCTGTCGCACTCTGATTCAGCGCATTCAGCGTGATTTGGTCGGCATAGGCAAAACCGGTTTTTTCACCGCTGACCGCACGAACGCCGACGCCCTGATCGATATTGTAAGAACCATCTTTGATGATGCTGTCTTCGATCACCCAGGCTTCGTGGAAGCTGGACTGGAAAAAGAGATCGGCATAATCGAGGCGACGTTCTGACAACTGGCCCAAAACGGAAAACAGATCCTGATGACTCAGATTATTGGCAGTTAGTAACTGCTCACTGACTAAGGCCAGACTCATAGATTCACTCTCTTTTAGACGAAAATCCGGCAGCGCTGACACTGAGATAATCAGCCAGTCTGCCGGACAATCCATTGTTACAAGGTTATTAACAGCCTAACACAGCCCGAACGCGCTTTCCTGCGCTGTCACGGAAACGTTACTGAGCGGTGGCCTCTTTTGGCGGTACAGCGGGTTTACGCAAAATTTCATTGATATGGGGTTCAGCAATCGTCCCGCTAATCTGGTAGCGGATCAGCGAGATTTTATTCCACAGGGGTGCCAGCACTTTACTGGCCGCGAAGACCGCCACGCCGACCACCGGGTTAATCACGAACGCCGTCGCCACGCCGACGGTCGCGGAAATTTCCGGCGCGATCACCGCTTCTAAATCCAGCTGCTGGTTTACGAAATTCACTTTACCGGTAATCGCGATGTCCGCCGCCAGCCCGTCAACCAACAGGTCGTCGGTGTGCAGCGTGCCGTCTTTAATCCACGCGGTAGATTTGATGGAATCGAAGTAGAAGCCCTGACCAAAGGTATCGCTGAAATCCAGACGCAGCTTGCGCAGCAACGCGTCGAAACTCACCAGACGAAGCAACTGCCCTGCACGACCGCCGCCGATATCAGCAATTTCACCTTTGCCCAGCTCGTTTTTCAGCGTGCCGTTCAGCGTGCTGATATCCGGCTTCCACGGCACCGATTTCCAGTGGAGATCGAAGTTCATATTAAACGGCGCGTCTTTAAGTGGCGTGGTCACGCCAAAGAAGGACATCGCCTGCTCGATATTTTTGCCCGACAGCTTCCCTTTAAGGCCGGTATTTTCGCCCTGTTCGTCCTGCTTCCAGTCACCCTGCACGTCCAGTTTTGCCACGCCGGTGTCGATCAGGCCGTTACGCAGCATCAGCAAATGACCCTGCGGCGTCAGGTCAGCATTCACCTTACGGAAGTTCTGCCCGAGGAACCAGCACGCTTCACATCTGAGCTGTAAGGCAGGCCAGTTGGCAAAGGAAATTTTATCCGTCGCAAACGGGTTTCCGCCCGGCTGGCCGCTGCTGGCCACGTCGTCCACGGTCCATTGCGGGTTGAAATACAGATAATGCAGATTCACCAGCCACGGACCGTTGTCATTCATGTTCAACGTGCCGTCGATTTCTTTACCTTTGGCGGTCACTTCCATGCCCTGATGGCTCTGAACCGACTGAATCGTCAGGTCATTCCAGACCTGTCCGCCCAACGTCAGCGCCGGTGTGGTGAGGATAATCTGGTGCGGGAAGCTGAAACCGGACAGTTTGGTACTGGCACTTTGCGTCGCTTTTTCCGGCGACAGCAGGCCAAGCCAGTTTTCACCATCCAGCGGTGGCAGATGCAGCGTCAGGCTGCTGTCATCCGGCAACGGTGGCGTTTTTTTGGTGTTTTCCTGCCACGATGCGCGATCCAGTTTCAGTTGTTTGCCCAGCAACCAGCGGCTGTTGAAATGGTTTTTACCCGCCAGCACACCTTCCAGATTAAAGCTGTGCAAATCACCTTTGACGTTCACCACCAGCGGCATCGAATGACCGGGCTTTTTGCTCAGCGGATCAGGTAAGTGACTGCTTACATCTTTCAGGTCAGCATTCACGTCTACGGTGTATGTCGGCGTACCTTTGTGCGGAAGGGTAATATTGACGTTCCCTTTCCACGGCGTGCCGCCGGAAATTTTGCTGGCCGCCGCCGCCGGCATGCCCGGTATTTTTGACAGCTGCCAGTTAGCATCCAGACCGACCTGCACTTTGAAATCGTCCGGCAGTTCCTGTGTGCTGAACATCACGTTGATCGGTTGCCCGAACCAGTTACCGGTTAACTGATTGCTTTGCAGATTGCCGTTGTCGTAGCTGAACTGGCCACTAAGATGGCTGATTTTACTGTCCAGCGGTTTGATAAACAGGCTGTTATCATTAAGCGTTACGCCACCGGATGCACGCACCAGTTCCCCGTCCAGCGGAATGTCCAGATGTAAGCGACCATTCACTTCGCCGCCAATCTGGAGTTCCTGCAATGCAGAACCAAGCGTGTCGTGAAGCGGCGTATCCATGAAGTAATCGCCGATATCTTTACCCTGCCCGCGCAGGTCAGAATCGATGAACAGTTTTTCTTTCAGGTAATCCGGAATATTCGCCACAACGTTGTTGCCGTCGACATTGCCCAGTTTGGTGTGCGCGGCTTTCATAAACAGGCCGTCATTCAGAAAGTCGAGATCGATATCCAGATCGGTCAGCGCAGGCCATTCCGGCTGGAACTGGAAGGTCGAATGGCGCAGCGGAACCCAAACCTGGAACTGCCCTTCGTTCTTTTTAAACGGGAAATCATGCGGATTGCCGTTAAAGGTCAGCGTCGCGTTATCCACCTGCCCGGCCTGAATCGCACCGCTCAGGTAATCCACCAGATGTTTGCCCATCAGCGGCTCAGGGAAGTATCGCCAGGCCTGACCCGCATCATACAGGCGGATACCGGCCAGAATGTTCAGCCAAGGATCGCCTTCGGCAGGCTGCTGATAGCTGAAGTCACCTTTCGCCCACAGCGCGTTGGCTTTGACATCCACGTCTTTGCCCGACAGCGCCCAGCCGTCTTTGCCGCTGGTCCAGCTGAACGTACCGGTTGCCGCGCTCACGTCCAGCGGGGCGCGGAACATTTCACCATATGGCAACAGGCTGTCCTGCAAATTAACGGTCAGTTGCCCGCCCGACACGCTACCTTTCAGGCTGCCTTTAAAGTGATTAATACCGGGCAGAAGCTCCCAGCGCTGCCAGCTGACATCCTTCCAGCTTGCATCAAAACGGGTCTGATCCGGCTGCTTAAGCGGGATATCCAGCGCGAGGCGGTCGACATTTCCGGCCGGTTTCAGATCCTGCCAGCGCTCCAGCAGCGACGGCGTCAGGAAGGAAAACGTCGGAATAATCGGTCCTAAAAGTTCAAGTTGCAGGTTTGTACCGCGGATACGTAATTCCTCGCCCTGCGTGGGACCAAGGAAATCATTATTTTCAGGCAGATACAACGCTTCGAGACGCCCTTTCGGCCACTCTACGCCGTCGGTTTTCAGGTTCAGCTGCTGCGTTCCAACCTGCCAGCCATTGCCCTGACGGCTGCCGTGCAGAGCCAGGTTATCAACGTCCAGACGGTGTTCATCCGCGCCCGTTTTCCAGGTCGCCGAGCCGTTTTTCAACAGCGCATCGCCCGCGTAAATATCGCCGTTACGCACAGTCAGCCACGCCGCGAGGCTGAAATTAGCATTTTCTAAACCAGTATTACTGCGCAGCCAGCGGCTGAACCACGGCTTCATGTCAATGTCGTCGGCCTGCAAATAGATTTTGCCGTTATTGAGCAGACCATTGGTATCGTTGAGATCCATACGCACCTGCACAATGCCGTGCTGACCGTTGAAGCTGGATAAACTCAGCTGTCCTTCGGCACGGTGGCGGTTGTGCGTATTCAGCCAGGTCAGTTGCGGAATATCAAATTCAGCACGCGGGCCGGAAGGCGTCAGAAAAGAAATACGGCTGTTGCGCAGATCAAAATGGTCTACCTGCCTGAGGAAGATGTCGCTGATGCGGTTTGGCTGAATGCCGTTACCTTTATTGGTATCGCCGCCCAGCGTGCTGTTCAGATCCAGCTGCATATTATAGAAAGTGAGATCGCGGAACTGCCAGCGGAAATGGAGAAGGGATTGCCAGACGTCGAGCGCCATCGTGATGCGCTGAACCTGCCAGTCAGAATCCGGCAGGATCACATGCAGACCGCGGATTTCCATGACAGGGCCAAAAGTCTGCCAGCTGGCGCTGATTTGCGACAACTCGATCGGCACGCCCGTAACGGATTCTACTTTGCTGACCAGTTGTGTCTGAAAGCGGGTGAGCTGAGGCAATGCCAGACGCAAGCCACTGATCACCAAAGCCACTATCACGACAAGGGCAGCGCTGGTCGTTAATAAAATACCGGGCAGTCGCCTCAAACTTCTCTCCTTGTTTCCCATTCCATACGGGTTTTCACCCGTACAGACGGCAATGGAAACCTTTAACTTCTTGATGTTGCTGGCGTGCGGCCATCAAATCACATCATCACCACGTCAAACTGCTCCTGACTGTAGAGCGGTTCAATCTGCACTTTGACCTGTTTCCCGACGAAGATTTCCACTTCGGCCAGCGCATGAGATTCTTCACCTTTCAGCGCTTCCCCCACGGCCGCAGAAGCGTAAACCAGGAAACGGTCTGAATCGTAGGCGTGATGCACGCGTACGATTTCACGCAGAATTTCATAGCATACCGTTTCGACCGTTTTCACCGTGCCACGCGCGTGACAAGTCGGGCAATCGCTGCACAGTACGTGCTCGACGCTTTCGCGGGTACGTTTGCGGGTCATTTCCACCAGACCGAGCGCGGAGAAACCGTGGATGCCGGTTTTGACGCGGTCTTTGGATAATGCCTGCTCGAGGCTGTGCAACACGCGACGCCGGTGATCTTCATTCGACATATCAATGAAGTCGATGATGATAATGCCACCGAGATTACGCAACCGGAGCTGCCGCGCAATGGCCTGCGTCGCTTCGGTGTTGGTGTTGAAGATGGTGTCTTCCAGATTACGATGGCCGACAAACGCACCGGTATTGATGTCTACAGTGGTCATGGCTTCGGTTTGATCGATGATCAGATAGCCGCCAGATTTCAGCTCAACCTTGCGCTCGAGCGCGCGCTGGATTTCGTTTTCCACATCGAACAGGTCGAAAATTGGCTGTTTGCCGCTGTAATGCTCCAGCTTACTGGTCATCTCCGGCATGTATTCGCTGGTGAATTCCACCAGCAATTCATAGGTCAGACGGGAGTCAACGCGGATCCTGTCCAGCGCTTCGCCGGCAAAATCGCGCAGCACGCGGTGCGCCAACGCCAGTTCGCCATACAGCTTGCACTTGGTTTTGTTACGACGCTTGCGCTCCATGACTTTGGTCCACAAGCGTTTTAAATACGCAGCATCCTGCTTAAGCTCTTCTTCGCCCACACCTTCAGCCGCGGTACGAATAATATAGCCGCCGTGTTCGTCACAGTATTCTGAAACGATACGTTTGAGGCGGTCACGTTCAGCTTCGCTTTCGATGCGCTGGGAGACACCAACGTGCGACGCTCCTGGCATAAACACCAGATAACGGGAGGGCAACGTGATGTCGGTCGTCAGGCGCGCGCCTTTAGTCCCCAGCGGATCTTTCACCACCTGAACCATCAGGTCCTGGCCCTGATGCACCAGCTCTGCGATGTCGCGCACATGGAAATTTTTCTGCTCATCGCGCGCCACACATTCGGTGTGAGGCATGATGTCTGATGCGTGCAAAAATGCTGCTTTTTCAAGGCCGATATCCACAAATGCCGCCTGCATCCCAGGCAATACACGGCTGATACGTCCTTTATAAATGTTGCCGGCAATCCCGCGCTTGGTCTCACGCTCGATATGGATTTCCTGCAAAATGCCACCGTCAATGTAGGCCACGCGGGTTTCAGACGGGGTGACATTGACCAGTAATTCAGCTGTCATGCTTTCTCCTAAGCTCGCGTAAGGCAGAAAATTCATTTAGCAGTTCCTGAGTTTCCACCAGAGGAAGACCCACAACTGCATAGTAACTGCCGCGAATTTCACGGACGAAACAACCGCCCTTTCCCTGAATACCATAAGCGCCCGCTTTATCCATGGGCTCACCGCTCAGAATATAATGTGCAATGTCGTCGGAGGATAGTGAACGGAAGGTGACATCGGTCACAACCAGCGTACTGAGGCAATCCCGACGATCCGCAAAGGCGATGGCGGTCATCACCTGATGCTGTTTTCCGGACAATGCCTTAAGCATAACAGCGGCTTGCGTTTCGTCACGTGGCTTTTCCAACACTTTACCGTCAAGAACCACAATCGTATCGGCACCCAGCACCGGCAAATCTTCTGCTGCGACCGCAACGCCTGCTCTCGCTTTATCTTCGGCAAGCCGAATTACGTAATCCTGCGCGGCTTCGTCGGGCTGACGCTCTTCTGCCACTTCAGTCACCAGGCGCTCAAAAGAAAGGTCGAGCATGGCCAGTAATTCACGGCGGCGCGGTGATCCGGAAGCGAGATAAAGTGCGGTCATAACATCCTCATTGCACAGCAAACTGACGACGAATTTTACGCATCAGCAGAAACAGCCAAGGCCACAGAACGCCATCAACCACACTACTCCAGAAGACTTCCGGCCGGAATGAAACATTCACAACCAGGAATTCCCCCCAGAACACCATGACGTCCACAGCCAGCGAAAGCACCATGACAATAAGTGCTTGCTGCCAGAGTGCCAGGTTACGGAATAACTGGAATTTAAAAGCGACCAGATAAGCGGTAATCGCAAATGCCAGTGCCCGGATCCCCAGCGTTGAGCCGAGGATCAAATCCATGATGAAGCCGACAACAAAACCGGTACCCACATTGACGCGGTGCGGCAGGGCCATCACCCAATAAATCAGGATCAGCATCAGCCATGAGGGCCTGAACATGTAAATTTGCTCAGGCCACGGCATCACTTGCAGCAGCATGGCTATCAGGAAGGATAGCCAAATAATCCAACGCCCGTGGCTCCGGTAACTGTTCATCGCGTGGCTCCCTGTGCAGGCGGAGCGCTAACAGGTGCCGTCACCGTGCCGGTGGCGGGAGCGGGAACAGGTGCCGGAGGCCCCATATCACCCGGCGGCGGCAGAACCTGAGGCATCATTTGCATCAGACGCTCATTGGCAACACGATGCACTTCGTCCGGCGGCAGTGGATGTTCGCCATTACGGTCAGAACCCCACAACAACAGAAGATAGCGCAGACGTTGCAGACCGGCTGTAGGACGAGCCTGAATAACGGTGTACGCACGCTGGTTATCCACTTTGACAGAAGACACCACGCCCACCGGGTAACCTTCAGGGAAACGACCGCCCAACCCGGAAGTCACCAGTACATCGCCAACACGAATATCGGTATTGCTTGGAAGATGTTCGAGTTGCAGATCGTCTGCACAACCGCTACCCGCCGCAATCACGCGGATATCGTTACGCAACACCTGAATCGGCAACGCATGGGAAGCATCGCAAATCAGCAGGACGCGGCTGGTCAGTGCGGCAACGGCCACAACCTGGCCGACTACGCCTTTATCGCTGATCACCGGCTGCCCGATGTAAACGCCGTTGTTGCTGCCTTTATCGATCACAACCTGATCGCTGTACGGATCATTACTGGTGGAAAGCACCTGCGTCACCATTTTGTGCTCGTCCTGACGCAGTGGTGAACCCAGCAATTCACGCAAACGGGCGTTTTCTTGTTTGTACTGGCCGAGCAACATCAGATCGCTGTTTTTCAACAGCAATTCCTGACGCAGTGCGCGGTTTTCCAATTCAAGCTGGCCACGTGTCGCAAAAGTCGAGGAAACCTGATCTAAAAATTCACGCGGGGCGTTAGATAGGAAATAGAAGGGACTTACGGCAGTATCCATATAGGTGCGGATTTTAACAAACGTACCTATTTTACTGTCGGCAACAATCAGGACAATGGCCGTAAGAATAGCCAAAAAAAGTCGCAGTTGCAGGGAAGGCCCCCTGCTAAAAATTGGCTTCATAAAATATGCGAGTTCCTCGGCAACAGAAGGTTTCAGCCAGTCGAAGTCAGTGCTTCGTCTGACAGAAAAGGCGGCAATCTCATGGGATAGCCAAAAACACCGCCTGAACAATTAAGCTCAGACAGTGTTTGCGCGGATCCACATTGAACACTGCACACTTCACGTTGCAGGTTTTACCTGACGGACAACCACCTTCCCGGGCAGACTATTCCTGCTTACAACGAGTCTTGTTTAAACAACAAGTCTTCGCTGAGATTACTCTTCGCTGAATAAGTCGCCGCCGTGCATGTCGATCATTTCCAGTGCTTTACCACCGCCACGTGCTACGCAAGTCAGTGGATCTTCTGCGACAACCACCGGAATACCGGTTTCTTCCATCAGAAGGCGATCGAGGTTACGCAGTAATGCGCCACCGCCGGTCAGCACCATGCCGCGCTCGGAAATGTCGGAAGCCAGTTCTGGCGGGCACTGTTCCAGTGCAACCATCACAGCGCTAACAATACCGGTCAGCGGCTCTTGCAACGCTTCCAGGATTTCATTGGAGTTCAGCGTGAAACCACGAGGAACACCTTCAGCCAGGTTACGGCCACGCACTTCAATTTCATGCACTTCATCGCCCGGATATGCGGAACCGATGCTGTGCTTAATGCGTTCTGCGGTGGCTTCGCCGATCAATGAACCATAATTACGACGAACGTAATTGATGATGGCTTCATCGAAGCGGTCGCCGCCGATACGGACAGAAGAAGAGTACACGACGCCGTTCAGGGAAATCACGGCAACTTCCGTTGTACCACCACCGATATCCACAACCATGGAGCCGGTAGCTTCTGAAACTGGCAGACCTGCACCGATTGCCGCAGCCATCGGCTCTTCAATCAGGAACACTTCACGCGCGCCTGCACCTTGTGCAGATTCACGGATAGCGCGGCGTTCAACCTGAGTTGCGCCGACAGGCACACACACCAGCACGCGAGGGCTTGGGCGCATGAAGCTGTTGCTATGAACTTGCTTGATGAAGTGTTGCAGCATTTTTTCAGTCACGAAGAAGTCAGCGATAACGCCATCTTTCATCGGACGAATAGCCGCGATATTGCCTGGAGTACGACCCAGCATCTGTTTTGCGTCGTGACCTACAGCAGCAACGCTTTTAGGTGAACCAGCACGATCCTGACGAATAGCCACAACAGATGGCTCATTCAGCACGATGCCTTGTCCTTTTACATAGATAAGGGTATTGGCGGTACCCAGGTCGATGGACAAGTCGTTGGAAAACATGCCACGAAATTTCTTAAACATAACGAAAGGATAATCCTGCAAGCTGGGGGCGGAAAATAAAATCCGCCTACTTTACCAACCACGCGAAGCAGCGACAAGGCGCAAAAACGTCCTGCTTCCGTGAAAATTGTCCGCGATGTCGCCATTCACTGGTTGTTACTTTTTGAGGCTGATGGCACTGCGAAATAATTCTGTATCGCAGGCTCGGTTTACCTCGGGCAGGCCCCCAGGCGAAGTAGCAACACCGCACATAAATTCTTACACTTTCACCCACATATTCCGTCCACCTGCGGCCATAAAGCATGCACCGGATGCCAGGTAAGGGTGTCGGTTAAAAGCTGGCTCATTCTACGTTAAATAAACCAATAACGGTCACTTAAACATCGCGGTTGTGTGAATATTTTTTACCGACCGGTTCAACAGGCTGTGGTCCGGCAAAAAAATCCCCCTGGCCGCCGTGGATCCCGCTTTTCTGCAAGGTGATCCACTCTTCTTTTGTCCTTATGCCGGCAGCAAAAACCAGCGCCTGAGTCCCTGCACATGCGCTGAGCAGACTTTGAACAAAGAGCTGATTTTCCACTCTTTTATCAATATCACGCACCAGTCCGGGGTGAAGCTTAACCCTTTCCACCGGAAAAGTTTTCAGATACGACGTGCTGACCACCGTCAGACCGGCCTGTGAAACCGCCAGCCGACAGCCCAAACCTTGCAATAAACGGATCGCAGGGCGCAGCCGGTCGGTATGTTGACAGAGATCTGCCTCAGCAAGTTCAATCAAAATTCGGTTTCGCTGCTTTCTTTCGCACTGAAGCAGCGTGTCACGCAACCAGCGAACAAATGAGCGCTGCAATAATGAATCAACCGTAAGGTGAAATGCTAACGTTTCGTCCGGCCAGCGGTTAAGTAACGGAATAATCTGACTTAACATCACCCGATCGAAACTCTGAGACAGCCCAAATTGCACGACAAGAGGAATGAATTCGGCCGCCAGCAGTTCCTGTTCACCGTCAAAGACGCGCCGCTGAATCTCGCGGTGATCGAGTTTTCCGTCTCTGCCAAACGCTGGTTTCTGGTACAAACGCGGGCCGCCGCGCGCCAGAGTGTTTTCCAGCAAGGTGCGCCAGCGCACGCTGCCACGCCCTTTTTCCGGCACGTTTTTATCGTAGATAAACCAGCTATTGCTGCCAAGGAAGGCCGCGTGGCGCGTTGCCTGCTCGGCCATATCCATAGCCTGATCCGGCGTCTGGCCGAAACGGTACGCGGTGATCCCGATGTGCATCAGGGCGTCGCGGTCGATCAGGGAAGATGTTGGCAGTACGCCCAGCGCATTGATTAACTGCGCGGCCATCACTTCGGCATCTTTCAGGGTGCGGTGCGGAAGGAGCACAGCAAAATCGCTGTGGAAGTAGCGCGCCAGCAGCGCATCCACATGTCGCATCACGAAAGTCGATAACAGGTTCACCATCGCCGAACGTAATTCTTCCACGACCGTCTGGCCGTGGATTTCTCGCATCATGTCAAAATCGGGCAACCGCAACAGCATCAGTACGCCATGCGCGCCCGCTTCTTCGAGCTGCGTTGCCAGTTGATTGTCGAAAAACAGCCGGTTGCTGAGCCCGGTTTGCGCATCCTGCTGGGCGTACGCGCGGATCAGCGTATCGACGCGGCTACGCTGTTCGCGCGCTTCATTAAGATCGGTTAACAGGAGATCGATAGCGCTGCTGGCGGAGTGTGGCCATTCGCCGACAGTGCCAGCCAGCCCTTCCCGCTCACCGCGCAAAATCCTGACGGCGCGGTCTTCAAGCTTTTCCACGCCATCGGTTTCATGACGTAACCAGCGGAAACTCAGCATTAACATCGCGAGCATCACCACGATGGCCAGGCTGATAGCGAGCGTTGAACGCATGGAGCGGATATAGCTGCTGACGGGATCAATATAAGAAACACGCAGCGACATTGCGTGATTTTGCATCAGGGGGATAACTACCGTGTCATATTCCGGCATCACGCTGTCCCACGAACGGTGCAAATCTGGGCGCTCGTGATATTCATAAACCGTTGAGTTATCGAGCTTTACCTCGATATCGGTGACGTCCAACATACGCATCGCCTGCGGCAGCCAGCGCTCGGCTTCCGCCGGTGTGTGCGTCAGTAATGACTGATCATAAGTGGTCGCCAGCGCCTGCAAGTGCTGTTCGGTACTTTGCTTGTTGAGGTAGATAAAACTAAACGTCACGCCGAGCAACATTAACAACATTGCCAGCGCAACTAACATCGAAATGAGTGCCGATAGTCTGGTAGTAAATCGCATCCCTGTGCCTTACTCGCTACGGTGAGGTGAAAACAGCGCCCTTCTTCTCCGGGCCTGCTACGAAAAATCGCCGCTACTATAAAACAGAAAAACCCGCCAGCAGGATAAATTTACCAAACAGGCATGAAGGAATGTTTCGGGCTTTGACGGGCGCTGGCCTGATATCCGCCCTGCCCCGCGCGTTTTGTACCCGGGAAAGTTGCATTTACATACATTCATAGCATAGCAACTCAAAATTTAATCAATTTAGAATTCTTATGGTACCGGGGGAATGAGCTAAAACTGTGAGTTAAAAAACGCTATTTAATTTCCCTGTCTCGCAAAAATCTGTGTTTCACGCCATGCTGTCTACATAACGATAAAAACATTAATAAGATGAATACCGGAGACTGTAATGTCCAAATTTCGCAAACTGACGGAAGCCGATGTCACCCCCGAGGATATCTTTCAGGATCGCCGTAAAGTTTTACAGGCATTGGGGATCAGCGCTGCCGCACTGGCGGTCCCCGCCAGTGCGCAGGCAGATATTCTTTCCTGGTTCAAAGGCCATGACCGACCGCCTGCGCCTGCGGGCAAACCGCTGGATTTCACCAAACCCGCCGCCTATCAGAATTCACTCGCGCTCACCCCGGAAGATAAAGTGGAAGGCTACAACAACTTCTACGAATTCGGGCTGGATAAAGCCGACCCGGCCGCGAATGCCGGGCAACTCGTGACGTCACCCTGGACGATAAAAATCGACGGTGAAGTGGCTAAACCGCTCACACTCGATATGGACGACATCATGAAGCGCTTCCCGCTGGAGGAGCGAATCTACCGCATGCGCTGCGTGGAAGCCTGGTCAATGGTGGTTCCCTGGGTCGGATTCCCGCTGAGTTCCCTGCTAAAACTGGCCGAACCGACCAGCAATGCGCGCTATGTCGCGTTCACCACCCTTTATGATCCGGCGCATATGCCGGGGCAGAAAGACCGGTTTATCGGCGGCGGGCTGGATTATCCGTATGTCGAAGGATTACGTATAGATGAGGCGATGCATCCGCTGACGATGCTGACCGTCGGCGTTTACGGCAAAGCATTGCCGCCGCAAAACGGTGCGCCTATTCGCCTGACCGTGCCGTGGAAATACGGTTTCAAGGGGATTAAGTCAATCGTGAGCATCAAATTCACCCACGACGAACCGCCGACGACCTGGAACCAGATTGCGAACAATGAATACGGTTTTTACGCCAACGTGAATCCTCATGTTGATCATCCGCGCTGGTCGCAGGCCACGGAACGGTTTATTGGTTCAGGCGGATTGCTCGACGTTCAGCGCCAGCCAACGTTGCTCTTCAATGGCTATGCCGAACAGGTGGCATCGCTGTATCACGGCATGGATTTACGGAAGTTCTATTAAGGAAGGCCACTTTATTATGCGTCGTTTAAGCCCTGCAAATATCACCTGGCTGAAAGTGGTCATCTACCTTGCCGCCATTTTGCCGTTTTTCTGGCTGGTGCTTTCCGTCGATCAGGGCTGGTTCAGCGCCGATCCTGCGAAAGATATTCAGCATTTTACCGGTAGGATGACTCTGAAATTTTTACTGGTCACGCTGCTGGTCACGCCCGTCGCACGCTATGGCAAACAGCCGCTGCTTATTCGCACCCGCCGTTTGCTGGGGTTATGGTGTTTTGCGTGGGGAACGCTGCATCTTCTCAGCTATTCGTTCCTTGAGCTGGGCATCAGCAATATCCGCCTGCTCGGCAGCGAACTGATTTCGCGCCCGTACCTCACGCTGGGAATTATCTGCTGGATCATGCTGCTTGCGCTGGCCTGCACCTCCACGTTGAGGGCGCAGCGTAAAATGGGCGCATCCTGGCAAAAGCTGCATAACTTTATCTATCTGATCGCAATTCTTGCGCCGATTCACTACCTTTGGTCGGTGAAAGTGTTGTCGCCACAACCGATCATTTACGCAACACTTGCCGTCATCTTGCTGGCATTTCGCTATAAAAAATTCCGCCAGTGGCTGCGATAAGTGCCGGAACTTTTGTGTGTTCAGCCCCTCATAATTCGGGTAATTCCCCCCTCAATCTCAGGACGAGGGTTGATTATCTTCGCTGATAAGACCAGTATTTAGCTGCGAATTGCCACGATATCATTATAATGCCCGACCTCATGCCGAAGAGACGGGTCGATTTGCTGCGAAATAGGTGACAAATCGGTGACATCAGGGTATTTTCTACAATCTTTGTCTAATTGCCGGAGATAGGCTCACAATGGCGCATAAGTTTGACATTTTGCTACTTAACGGTCCTAACCTGAATTTGTTAGGCACCCGTGAGCCTGAAACGTACGGACACACCACGCTCAACGATATTGTTAAAGGTTTGGAAGTTCAGGCTGCTGCCGCTGATGTGGCACTGAGCCATCTGCAATCGAACGCAGAACATGTCCTGATTGAACGTATTCATCAGGCACGCGGAAATGTCGATTTTATATTGATCAATCCCGCGGCCTTTACCCATACCAGCGTGGCGCTGCGCGATGCATTACTGGGGGTGTCGATTCCGTTTATCGAGATCCATCTGTCGAATGTACATGCCCGTGAAGCGTTCCGGCATCATTCCTATCTTTCCGACATCGCAGTGGGCGTTATTTGCGGACTTGGCGCAGATGGTTACCACTTTGCATTACAGGCAGCGGTTAACCGCTTGTCAAAAACCCACTAATTTCTACGCAAAAAGAGTACGGAATCACACCCATGGATATTCGTAAAATTAAAAAACTGATCGAACTGGTTGAAGAATCAGGTATTTCTGAACTGGAAATTTCTGAAGGTGAAGAGTCAGTTCGTATCAGCCGTGCTGCACCTGTGCAGGCTTATCCTATGATGCAACAGGCTTACGCAATGCCTGCACAACCACAGCCTGGTCTGGCGGCTGCGGTTGCGCCAGCTGCTGCGCCTGTAGAAGCGGCTCCAGCTGCAATCAGTGGTCACATCGTTCGTTCTCCAATGGTGGGTACGTTCTACCGCACGCCAAGCCCTGACGCAAAAGCCTTCATCGAAGTGGGTCAGAAAGTCACCGCAGGCGATACCCTGTGTATCGTTGAAGCGATGAAAATGATGAACCAAATCGAAGCAGACAAATCCGGTGTTGTTAAAGCAATTCTGGTAGAAAGCGGCCAACCGGTTGAGTTCGACGAGCCGCTGGTCGTCATCGAATAACGAGGCGTACCATGGTAGATAAAATTGTTATCGCGAACCGCGGCGAGATTGCCCTGCGTATTTTGCGTGCCTGTAAAGAAATGGGCATCAAAACCGTTGCTGTGCACTCCACTGCTGACCGCGACCTGAAACACGTGCTGCTGGCAGACGAAACTGTCTGTATCGGCCCTGCACCTTCAGTAAAAAGCTATCTGAACATCCCTGCCATCATCGCGGCGGCGGAAATCACTGGCGCGGTGGCTATCCACCCTGGCTACGGTTTCCTGTCCGAGAATGCGGATTTCGCAGAGCAGGTTGAACGTTCTGGTTTTATCTTCATCGGCCCGAAAGCTGAAACTATCCGCCTGATGGGTGACAAAGTTTCTGCGATCCACGCGATGAAAGCAGCCGGCGTACCTTGCGTACCAGGTTCTGACGGCCCGCTGGGCGACGACATGGATTTAAACCGTGGCTTCGCAAAACGCATCGGCTATCCAGTCATCATCAAAGCCTCTGGCGGCGGCGGTGGTCGTGGTATGCGTGTTGTGCGCAGCGATAAAGATCTGGAACAGTCCATCAACATGACCCGTGCTGAAGCCAAAGCGGCTTTCAACAACGACATGGTTTATATGGAAAAATACCTGGAAAACCCACGTCACGTGGAAATTCAGGTACTGGCAGATGGTCAGGGCAACGCCGTTTATCTGGCTGAACGTGACTGCTCCATGCAGCGCCGTCACCAGAAAGTGGTGGAAGAAGCGCCAGCACCAGGCATTACGGAAGAACTGCGTCGTTTCATCGGCGAACGTTGTTCCAAAGCTTGTGTGGATATCGGCTACCGCGGTGCGGGTACTTTCGAGTTCCTGTACGAAAACGGTGAGTTCTTCTTCATCGAAATGAACACCCGTATCCAGGTTGAGCATCCGGTTACCGAGATGATCACCGGTGTGGATTTGATTAAAGAGCAGCTGCGCATTGCGTCCGGCCAACCTCTTTCAATCAAACAAAGCGACGTGCATGTCAAAGGCCATGCGGTGGAATGCCGTATTAACGCGGAAGATCCAAATACATTCCTGCCGAGTCCGGGCAAAATCACTCGCTTCCACGCACCTGGTGGCTTCGGTGTTCGTTGGGAATCGCACATTTACGCAGGCTACACTGTGCCTCCGTACTACGATTCCATGATTGGTAAACTGATCACTTACGGTGAAACTCGTGAAGTGGCCATTGCCCGCATGAAAAATGCGCTGGCTGAGCTGATTATCGACGGCATCAAAACCAACATTGAACTGCAAATGCGTATCATGGACGACGAGAACTTCCAGCACGGTGGAACCAATATCCACTATCTGGAAAAGAAACTCGGTTTGCAGGAAAAATAAAAGACCGTACCGTTGCGTACTCTCTTATCAAGGCCGGATATTCCGGCCTTTTTTACGTTTTGGGGGACAGGAAAATGATCACTGATAAGCGTTTTCTGCAAGCTAACCGCGAAGCCCGCTGGGCCTTTGGGCTGACGATTGCCTATCTGCTGGCGTGGTGTTTCGCCGCCTATATTCCTGATGATAAACAGGGCATTACAGGATTACCGCACTGGTTCGAAATGGCCTGCCTGCTGGTGCCTCTGGTCTTCATTCTTTTAAGCTGGCTGATGGTTCGCGTGATTTACCGCGATATTCCGCTGGAGGATCAAGATGCAAATTGAAGTTTTATTGCCGCTGATCGCCTATTTGCTGCTGGTTTTCGGCCTGTCGGTATATGCCTATACCCGCCGCCAGCAGGGCAATTTTCTGACCGAATATTTCCTCGGTAACCGCTCCATGGGCGGCTTCGTTCTTGCCATGACCCTGACCGCCACCTACATCAGCGCCAGTTCCTTTATCGGCGGCCCCGGTGCGGCGTACAAATTTGGCCTCGGCTGGGTATTACTGGCGATGATCCAGCTGCCCGCTGTGTGGCTGTCGCTGGGCGTTCTGGGTAAGAAATTCGCAATTCTGGCGCGCCGCTACAATGCGGTTACGCTCAATGACATGCTGTTTGCGCGCTACCAGAGTCGTTTGCTGGTCTGGCTGGCGAGCCTGAGCCTGCTGGTGGCGTTTCTGGGTGCGATGACCGTGCAGTTCATCGGCGGCGCCCGCCTGCTGGAAACCGCCGCCGGAATTCCCTACGACACCGGTCTGATGATTTTTGGTATCAGCATCGCGCTGTACACCGCATTTGGCGGCTTCCGCGCCAGCGTGCTCAACGATGCCATGCAAGGGCTGGTGATGTTACTGGGCACCATTTTGCTGCTGTTTGCGGTCATCCACGCCGCCGGTGGCCTGCATACCGCCATCGACAAACTGCAACAAATCGACCCTAAACTGGTTTCCGTTCATGGCGGAGATGACGTTCTTTCGCTGCCGTTCATGGCATCGTTTTGGATCCTCGTGTGCTTTGGCGTGATAGGACTGCCGCATACCGCCGTCCGCTGTATTTCCTACAAAGACAGCAAAGCGGTGCATCGCGGGATTGTGCTCGGTACGATTGTGGTCGCGGTCCTGATGCTCGGCATGCATCTGGCCGGAGCGCTCGGACGCGCCGTGCTGCCGGATCTGAAAATTCCGGATCAGGTGATCCCGACGCTGATGATCACCGTGCTGCCACCTTACGCCGCCGGGATTTTCCTCGCCGCGCCGATGGCCGCTATTATGTCGACGATCAACGCACAGCTTTTACAGTCATCTGCGACTATCGTTAAAGACTTATATCTCGGCATCAAACCGGACCAGCTGGCGAACGAGCGCAAGCTAAAACGCTTCTCGAGTTGGGCGACGTTTGTGCTGGGTTTACTGGTTCTGCTGGCCGCCTGGCGTCCGCCGGAAATGATTATCTGGCTGAATCTGCTTGCCTTCGGCGGGCTGGAAGCCGTGTTCCTGTGGCCGCTGGTACTCGGCTTATATTGGGAACGCGCGAACGCGACGGGTGCGCTGAGCTCAATGATTGTTGGCGCGGTTTGTTATACCCTGCTCGCCAGTATCGACCTGCACATTGCCGGTCTGCATCCGATTGTGCCGTCGCTTTCTCTGAGTCTGCTGGCGTTTTATATCGGCAACAAATTTGGCTCACCGGCGCGCGAAACCGCACTTAAGCCGTCCTGACCGGGCGGCACTGATTTCTACAGATTATTAAGAAGAGAATGGCTATGCCTTGGATCCAACTGAAAATTAATACCACCGGTAAACACGCGGAAACGTTGAGCGACGCGCTTATCGAAAGTGGCGCAGTATCCGTGACCTTCCAGGATACGCACGACAATCCGGTGTTTGAACCGCTGCCGGGCGAAACCCTGCTGTGGGGCGATACCGACGCGATCGGCCTGTACGACGCTGAAACTGACATGGAAGACGTGGTCGCCATGCTGGAAAACGAGCCGCTGTTGGGCAAAGGCTTCGTGCATAAAATCGAACAGCTCGAAGATAAAGACTGGGAACGTGAATGGATGGATAACTTCCACCCGATGCGTTTTGGCGAGCGTCTGTGGATTTGCCCGAGCTGGCGCGATGTGCCGGACCCGACGGCGGTTAACGTGATGCTGGATCCGGGTCTGGCATTTGGTACCGGGACGCACCCGACAACCGCCATGTGTCTGCAATGGCTCGACAGCCTGGATCTGACCGATAAAACCGTGATCGACTTCGGTTGTGGTTCCGGCATTCTGGCGATCGCCGCCCTGAAATTAGGCGCAAAACACGTCGTCGGGATCGACATCGATCCGCAGGCGATTCAGGCCAGCCGCGATAACGCCGAGCGTAACGGCGTTTCCGAGCGTCTGTCGCTGTATCTGCCAAAAGACCAGCCGGAAAACCTGTCTGCCGACGTCGTCGTCGCAAACATTCTGGCAGGCCCGCTGCGCGAGCTGGCACCGCTTATCAGCGTGCTGCCGGTTGCAGGGGGTCATCTGGGGCTTTCAGGCATTCTGGCCAGCCAGGCGCAAAGCGTCGCCGACGCTTACCGTGATGAGTTCGAACTGGATGCGGTTGCCGAGAAAGAAGAATGGTGCCGTATTACAGGCGTTAAAAAAGCCTGATTTGTTGCGTACAACCCTTTCTGTTTGTGCAGAAAGGGTTAGTTTTATCCGAAAATCCTCCCCACCCTCCTGTCACTCTGTTCCCTTCCTGCTAAAACCCTTAATATCAGCATGGTTTTATTACTCAATGTTATGAAAGGGATATTCCATGAAACGCGCATTACTGTCAGTTGTGCTGGCCGCTTTTACATTTTCGGCTTACGCCAGCGAAACCCCGCACTGGTCTTACGATGGCGACGAAGCCCCGCAGAACTGGTCAAAAATCAGCCCGGATTTTCATCTTTGCGAACAGGGAAAAATGCAGTCTCCCATCGATATCAAAGACGCCATGAAAGTGCATCCGCACCCGCTGGAACTCAGCTACACCTTACCGCCGGTGAACGTGGTCAATAATGGTCACAGCGTGCAGGTGAATGTCAGGGAAGGTGATTTTATTACCCTCGATGGTGAGAAGTTCGTGCTTCAGCAATTCCATTTCCATGCGCCCAGCGAAAACACCATTGACGGCAAATCTTTCCCGATGGAAGCGCATTTTGTCCATATGGATGCCGACGGAGAGATTGCCGTGGTAGCCGTGATGTTTGAAACCGGTGCCGCCAATCCTGAGTTGGAAAAAATCTGGCAACAGATGCCGGAAAAAATGGGTGAAACGGTGGCGCTGAAAAGCAACGTCGCGCTTTCCGGCCTGCTGCCGAAAAACCTTACCCATTACCGTTTTAGCGGATCGCTGACCACGCCACCTTGTACGGAAGGTGTTCGCTGGCTGGTCATTAAACAGCCTCTGACGCTCTCTGAGCAACAGTTAGAGAAATTCCAGCATGTTCTTCATCATGCGAATAATCGCCCCGTACAAAGCCTTCACGGCCGCGTGATCGTCGCGGAATAAAAACCTCAGAACATCAGGGCCACAGAACCGGCTTTTGTCGCCCTGAATCCTTTCTAAAAACAAGATGTCATCCGAACGTAAAATAAGTCACTTTCTGACCAAAAGACGATCTGCATCACGGATTTTTGTGGTTGTTGCTGCTTAAAACGGCAAATCAACCCTTAGAATCCGCTGTTATAAGAGGATGTTTCAGAGAGATATTAGGAATTTGCCTAAGCGCACAATTTGACCGGATTCACATAACTCAATGTAAAACCAAGATAAAAAAGAAAACCATCCTGCATTTTGCGGTTGGCAAGGTTATTTCTTATCAAATTGCTCAAAGTTTGGCCTTTCATATCGTAGCGAAAATGCGTAATATACGCGCCCTTGCGGACATCAGTATGGTCATTCCTAGTTCATGCGCATCGGACACATCCAGCTTACAAATTGCCTGATTGCGGCCCCAATGGCCGGTATCACAGACCGACCATTTCGTGCCTTATGTCATGCGATGGGGGCTGGGATGGCAGTATCTGAAATGCTCTCCTCCAATCCGGAGGTGTGGCGTACGGATAAGTCACGTTTGCGCATGGTACATAACGATGAACCGGGGATCCGCGCCGTGCAAATTGCCGGTTGTGACCCCGAAGATATGGCGGCGGCTGCACGAATTAACGTGGAAAGCGGTGCGCAAATCATTGATATCAATATGGGCTGCCCGGCCAAGAAAGTGAACCGCAAACTGGCAGGATCTGCTTTGTTGCAGTATCCGGATTTGGTTAAACAAATCCTCACTACCGTTGTGAATGCGGTAGATGTGCCAGTCACGTTGAAAATCCGTACTGGATGGGCACCGGAACACCGTAACTGTGTACAAATTGCCCAATTGGCTGAAGACTGTGGAATTCAGGCCCTGACTATTCATGGCCGAACCCGTGCCTGCCTCTTCAATGGAGAAGCAGAGTACGACAGTATTCGGACAGTTAAGCAGAGTGTTTCCATTCCGATTATCGCGAATGGCGACATAACTGACCCGCATAAAGCCAGGGCGGTACTCGACTACACCGGAGCTGATGCTCTGATGATAGGACGTGCCGCTCAGGGGAGACCCTGGATCTTCCGGGAAATCCAGCATTATCTGGACACAGGGGAGCTGTTACCTCCACCGCCGTTGGGTGAGGTTCAGCGCTTGTTAATAGGGCACGTACGGGAATTGCACGACTTTTATGGTCAAGGCAAGGGATTCCGTATCGCCCGTAAGCACGTTTCCTGGTATCTCCAGGAGCATGCCCCAAATGACCAGTTTCGGCGCTCCTTCAACGCCATAGAGGATGCCAGCGAACAGCTGGAGGCGTTGGAAGCATATTTCGAAAATCTTGCGTAACAAAAAAGAGCTGACAGAACTATGTTCGAACAACGCGTGAATTCTGACGTACTGACCGTTTCTACCGTAAACTCACAAGACCAGGTGACTCAAAAGCCTCTGCGTGACTCGGTAAAACAAGCACTTAAGGGCTACTTCGCTCAATTGAATGGTCAGGACGTGAATGACCTGTATGAGTTGGTATTGGCTGAAGTTGAACAGCCACTGTTGGACATGGTGATGCAGTACACCCGTGGCAACCAGACTCGTGCGGCCCTGATGATGGGTATCAACCGCGGTACGCTGCGTAAGAAACTGAAAAAATACGGCATGAACTGATACTAATCAGTCGTTGTCTTGAAAAGGCGCTTTCCGCAAGGAGAGCGCCTTTTTTGTTTTCTCTTTATCATGTAATACGTTGCCCCAAATTTGCTCAAAACTTAACCCAGATCAACTCAAATGAGAATAATTCTCCACTCGTTTTAACGATTAGGAATTACTTTATAGAGACAAGAAAACGTCTCTGGGAGTGACAATGATGAAGCAACTTTATATCCGTTTTACCACTGCGCTGAACAAACCTGATTTAGCCATTTTACTGCTGCGAATTACCTACGGCCTGCTGATTTTCCACGGCTGGCATAAGCTACACGACGGGCTGGGGGGCATTCAGGGTATGCTGGCAGGCTACGGCATTCCGGCGTTCGTGGCGTACGGTGTGATCATCGGCGAAGTGATTGCCCCGATCATGATGATGTTAGGGATTTTCACTCGCCTCGCAGCGCTGTCAGCCGCAGCTACGATGGTCGTTGCGTGGCTGATGGTCGGCATCCATCACACTTTCGCGTTGTCACCGGTCGGTGCCTGGGCGATTGAAGATATCGTGTATTACTTCATGGCAGCCATAGTGATTGCGCTGTTCGGCAGTGGCCGTTATTCCGTGATGAGTAACCCGTTATACCGCTGATGTTCTCTCTCAGCGTGTGTCGCAAACGAAGCACGCTGAGTTTCTGTAAATGTGATTCACCTTCTCAAAAACCCAGCCCCCTTCTTTCCACAGGGTTTTCATTGAAACATCCAATAATGGACGTAAATAAACGGTAAAGAGGGCGTTTATCGGACAACTCCCCTCTCTGGTTAGAGAGTCCGTCATGTTATACTCATATCAAGAGTCGTATTCGCCCCGCTCAACGCCTACGGATAGCCCTTCAGCTTCGCGATCCCGCCTTTTAACAGTGTCTGTAGATAGTAAAAATTGCGTCAACTTGTGTCTTTCTCAAAACATTTTTGATCGTCAGTTGTCCCAATATTTACCAGACAATCCGTACCGCGACTGAGCTATCTCGTTACGCGTTACCCCAGTTTTTTTATGCAGATGATTAGGCTTTTATGACTTCTCCTCGCTTTCGTGCATCGTTTTTACATCCGCGCTACTGGCTCACCTGGTTTGGGCTAGGCGTGCTGTTCCTGCTGGTTCAGCTTCCCTATCCGGTACTTTACCGTCTGGGCATCTGGCTTGGCCGCACGTCCATGCGCTTTCTGAAACGCCGCGTGTCGATTACCCGCCGCAACCTGCAACTGTGTTTCCCGGATTTGCCTGCCGATCAGGTTGAATCCCGGATCATCAGTAATTTTGAATCTCTCGGCATGGGCTTGCTGGAAACCGGCATGGCTTGGTTCTGGTCTGACGCCCGCGTTAAACGCTGGTTTGACGTCAGCGGCCTGCACAACCTGAAAAAGGCGCAGGAAAACAACCAAGGCGTGCTGGTTATCGGCGTGCATTTTATGTCACTGGAACTCGGTGGCCGTGCGATGGGGTTATGTCAGCCGATGATGGCGATGTACCGCCCGCACAACAATAAAGCGATGGAATTCGTGCAGACCTGGGGTCGCATGCGTTCGAACAAAGCGATGCTGGATCGCAAAGATTTACGCGGTATGGTTCACGCGCTGAAAAAGGGCGAAGCCGTCTGGTTTGCACCGGATCAGGATTACGGCCCGCGCGGCAGCGTCTTCGCACCGTTGTTTGCCGTCGATCAGGCCGCAACGACCAGCGGAACTTTCATGCTGGCACGTCTGGCAAAACCTGCGCTGGTGACCGTGGTTTTGGTACGTAAAGCCGGCGGTAAAGGTTACGAACTGGTGATTCAGCCACAGTTAGAAGATTACCCGATTGACGACGAAATGGCCGCAGCGGCTTACATGAACCGCGTGATTGAAAAAGAAATCATGCGTGCGCCCGATCAGTATCTCTGGCTGCACCGCCGCTTCAAAACACGTCCGGCGGGAACGCCTTCGCTTTATCGATAGCCGCAAACGCAATAAGATATCAGGCCCGATGCCACCGCATCGGGCTTTTTCTTTGGAAAACCTTCAACGCGAGATACATCTTCTTATGGCTAAAAAACCCGATGCGACACCTTCCATCTTTGATCACCTTAAAGATGACGACAGCTTCGATCTGTGGGGCCGTTCAGGCCTCAGCACCGCGCTCAACAAAGCCAAGCCGAAAGCGCCGGACAATGAGCAGATTGCCGCCGCGCGTAAACTGATTAAAGGCAGTAAAACTCAGGCCGAATGAAGATGTAAACCGTGCCCGACAAACCCACCTCGCGTGGGTTTTTTAATGCCTTTCGAACCGCGAAAATGCCTGAGGAGAATTTTTCAAACGACAACTTAATGACATTTCTGTAACCTCTCTTTTTACCTGCCCTGGAGAGAAGTGATGAAAAACTCTATACGTCTGGCGCTGGTCGGAGACTACCACTCCGCGATCACTGCCCATCAAGCTATTCCCCTTGCCATCGACCTCGCCGCACAACGCTTCAGCATAGAAATCCACGCTGAATGGCTATCAACCGACACAATCACCCCTGAAATCCTCGATAATTACGATGCCTTCTGGTGTGTGCCTGGCAGCCCGTACCGCTCAACCGAAGGTGCGCTGAGCGCTATCCGTTTTGCCCGCGAAAATCGCAAACCGTTTCTGGGAACCTGCGGCGGATTCCAGCACGCCATCATTGAATACGCGCGAAATGTGATGGACTGGCAGGATGCCGAACACGGCGAAACCGACACCGAAGGCCGTCTGGTCATCAGCGCGCTGTCGTGTGAAATGGTGGAAGTCAAAAGCGGGATTACGTTTGTGCCGGGCAGTATTCCGGCGCGCGCTTACGGCAAGCTGGAAGTGGAAGAAGGCTACCATTGCCGCTATGGCATCAATACTGAATTTCAGACTGCGCTGGACGCACAGCCGCTGAAAATGGTCGGCTATGATTCGAACGGCGAGGTTCGCGCCATCGAATTGCCGGAACATCCGTTTTTTGTCGCCACCTTGTTCCAGCCGGAACGCGCCGCACTAAAAGGTCAGCTTCCGCCGCTGGTGGCTGCACTCATAAAGTCCCTTCTCTGAGCTATGCCATTTCAAAATGTCTCTCAGGCCTTCGGGTCTGAGAGATTACCTCATCGTTTTGCCTCATTTTTTAACCAAATATGACGCCATATTTCCTCCTGCTGCAAAGACCGCGATCTGCACTCCAATATTGAAATATTCCGCACCGTTTTAAGGCGCTCACATTGACCGCGCACCTAAACGGGGCAATAAATTTTATAGCGCCCATCAATGTTACTGAGCAAATCCTCAAGGTGACTTGATTGATCGGGCGTTTTCCATGTTGGCACTCCCTTTGCAAAGACAGGTGCAGAGGGCGCTGCCCCATAAACAGACAGGGTGCTCAGGCACTCACACAATAATAATTTTCAGTTTTGTCTCACAGGACGCTTTATGAAAAAAATATTGCTCTCAACGCTGATTGCCGCAGCAAGCTTCGTGACACTGGCTGGTCAGGCTCACGCAGGTACCACTCTGGATGCTGTTAAAAAGAAAGGATTTGTTCAATGCGGTATCAGCGATGGCCTGCCAGGCTTCTCCTACGCTGACTCCAAAGGCAAATTCACCGGTATCGACGTTGACGTCTGTCGCGCGGTGGCTGCTGCCGTGTTTGGTGATTCTGAGAAAGTAAAATACACCCCGCTGACCGCAAAAGAGCGTTTCACCGCCCTGCAGTCTGGCGAAGTGGACATCCTGTCCCGTAATACCACCTGGACCTCTTCCCGCGATGCGGGCATGGGAATGATCTTCGCCGGCGTGAACTACTACGACGGCATCGGTTTCCTGACTCACCAGAAAGCCGGTCTGAAAAGCGCGAAAGAACTGGATGGCGCAACCGTCTGCCTGCAAGCCGGTACGGATACCGAGCTGAACGTAGCCGATTACTTCAAAGCCAACAAAATGACCTACACCCCGGTGACCTTCGACCGTTCAGACGAAAGTGCGAAAGCACTGGACTCCGGCCGTTGCGATACCCTCGCTTCCGACCAGTCTCAGCTGTACGCACTGCGTATCAAACTGGGTAAACCGGACGAGTTCATCGTTCTGCCAGAAGTTATCTCTAAAGAACCCCTGGGCCCGGTCGTACGCCGTGGTGACGAAGACTGGCTGGCCGTTGTGCGCTGGTCACTGTTCGCCATGCTGAACGCCGAAGAAATGGGCGTGACGTCTAAAAACGTTGAACAACTGGCCGCTAACCCGACCACACCAGACATGAGCAACCTGCTGGGCAAAACCGGGACTTACGGCGCTGACCTGAAAGTGCCAAATGACTGGGTGGTGAAAATCGTTAAACAAGTCGGTAACTACGGCGAAAGCTTTGAACGCAACGTCGGTCAGGGCAGCGAGTTGAAAATCAAACGAGGCCAGAACGCATTGTGGAATGCAGGCGGGATCCAATACGCACCACCTGTCCGCTAATTTTATCCTTCGTACTTGACGTTGCAGCGGCGTTGGCGGCACTCGGTCACCCGAATCACTGACCTGAGTCAGCTCATCGGGATTCCCCGCTTGCCGCCTTGCTGCAACGCCAATTACTTGGATAAACAAAAGTTGAGTCTGATAAAGGAAGCTGATGTACAGGCCGTTCCCCGGTGCATCACTTCCACTGTTTTACCCGCAGGTCGAGGTTTTTATGTCGCAACGCCCAACCGGAAAAGGATCGTTCTCGCTGACCAACCCAGCCGTACGAGCCTGGATTTACCAAATTTTCGCGGTGGTGTTGCTGGTAGCCTGTCTTGGTTACCTGCTCCACAACACCATTACCAATCTAACGACGCGAGGGATCACCTCGGGATTTGCGTTTCTTGAAAAAGGTGCCGGTTTCGGCATTGTTCAGCATCTTATCGACTACCAGGAAGGCGACACCTACGCACGCGTATTTGTTATCGGTCTGCTGAACACGCTGCTGGTTTCCGCGCTGTGTATCATTTTCGCGTCGATTCTCGGGTTCATTATCGGGTTAGGACGCCTTTCCGATAACTGGCTGATCCGCAAAGTGTCAACGGTCTACATCGAGACTTTCCGTAATATTCCCCCGCTGCTGCAAATCTTCTTCTGGTACTTCGCCGTGTTGCGAAACCTGCCGGGACCGCGTCAGAGCCTGAACGCTTTTGACACGATTTTCGTCAGCAACCGCGGCCTGTATCTGCCGTCGCCAGAACTAGCGCCGGGCAGCCTCGCAGGCCTTATCGCGCTGCTGTTGGCGGTTGCCGGAATTGTGGCGCTGCAACGCTATAACCATTTCCGTCAGATCCACACCGGACGCGTCTGGCGCATCTGGCCGTGGGCTATTGTGATGCTTATCGTCCTCCCGGGGTTAGCTCATCTAATTTTCGGGCCCGCGCTGCACTGGGATATGCCTGCGCTGCGCGGATTTAACTTCCGCGGCGGCATGGTGCTCATTCCGGAACTGGCCGCGCTGACGCTGGCGCTGTCCGTGTACACCTCCACGTTTATCGCGGAAGTGATCCGCTCCGGTATTCAGTCGGTTTCGCACGGTCAGCATGAAGCAGCCCGTTCGCTCGGCTTGCCGAATCCGGTCACGCTGCGTCAGGTTATTTTACCGCAGGCCATGCGGGTGATTATTCCGCCGCTGACCAGCCAGTATCTGAATATCGTGAAAAACTCCTCTCTGGCGGCCGCGATTGGCTATCCGGATATGGTGTCTCTGTTTGCCGGTACCGTGCTCAATCAGACCGGTCAGGCGATTGAAACCATTGCCATCACGATGTCCGTTTACCTGATTATCAGCCTGGTCATCTCCTTCCTGATGAATATTTATAACCGGCGTATTGCGCTGGTCGAGCGTTAAGGGAAATCCATGACGATGACAACACTTCCTCCCGGAGTCAGAGCCGTCAAGCCCGGTACGCCAGTCGGGACTGCCGTGCTGTGGGCGCGCAAAAATCTGTTCTCCAGCTGGTTTAACAGCCTGCTGACGCTGTTTTGTTTATGGCTGATGTGGCTGGTGATCCCTCCCCTGCTGAACTGGGTGATTTTCCAGGCCAACTGGGTCGGAACCGCACGAACGGACTGCACCAAAGCCGGTGCCTGCTGGGTGTTTATCCATGCGCGTTTCGGACAATTCATGTACGGTCTGTATCCGTTTGAACAGCGCTGGCGTATTAACGTCACCCTGATTGTCGGTCTGCTGACGCTGGCACCCATTTTCTTCAAAGCGATGCCACGCCGCGGTCGTTACATCACGGCCTGGATTGTTCTGTTCCCGATTTTCACCTGGATCATGCTTTACGGCGGATTCTTTGGTCTGAGCCTCGTCGAAACCCGCCAGTGGGGCGGCCTGACGCTGACGCTGATCATCGCCGCAGTCGGCATTGCCGGTGCGTTACCGCTGGGGATTATGCTGGCGCTGGCACGACGTTCGCGTTTGCCGATCGTGCGTATTCTGTCGGTGATTTTCATCGAATTCTGGCGCGGCGTGCCGCTGATTACCGTGCTTTTCATGTCCTCGGTGATGCTGCCGCTGTTCATGACCGAAGGAACCAACATCGACAAACTGGTGCGCGCACTGGTGGGTGTGGTGCTGTTCCAGTCGGCATATGTCGCGGAAGTGGTCCGCGGCGGTTTGCAGGCGCTGCCAAAAGGCCAGACCGAAGCCGCCGAATCGCTGGCGCTCGGCTACTGGAAAACGCAGGGTTTAGTCATTCTGCCGCAGGCGCTGAAAATGGTGATACCGGGTCTGGTCAACACCATCATCGCGCTGTTTAAAGACACCAGTCTGGTGATCATTATCGGCCTGTTCGACCTGTTCAGCAGCGTCCAGCAAGCCACCGTCGATCCTGAATGGCTCGGCATGTCGACCGAAGGCTACGTCTTCGCCGCTGCCGTCTACTGGATTTTCTGTTTTAGCATGTCGCGTTATAGCCAGCATTTGGAAAGACGCTTTCACACCGGGCGATCCGCACACTGAGGTAAACCATGAGCGACCATCAAGTCACTGAAAAACAAAATATGATGATCACGCTGGAAAACGTGAATAAATGGTACGGACAGTTCCACGTATTGAAAGACATCAATCTGAACGTGAAACCGCGCGAACGTATCGTCCTGTGCGGCCCTTCCGGCTCCGGTAAATCAACGACCATTCGTTGCATTAACCATCTGGAAGAGCATCAGCAGGGGCGCATTGTGGTTGACGGCACCGAGCTGAATGATGATTTGCGTAACATTGAGCGTGTGCGTACCGAAGTCGGCATGGTCTTCCAGCACTTCAACCTGTTTCCGCACCTGACCGTGCTGCAAAACTGCACGCTGGCTCCGTGCTGGGTGCGTAAGATGCCGAAGAAAGAGGCGGAAGAGCTGGCGATGCATTACCTCAAACGCGTGCGTATCGCCGAATATGCCAACAAATTCCCCGGCCAGCTTTCCGGCGGACAACAACAGCGCGTGGCTATCGCCCGTTCGCTGTGCATGAAACCGAAAATCATGCTGTTCGATGAACCGACGTCTGCGCTCGATCCGGAAATGGTGAAAGAGGTGCTCGACACCATGATCACGCTGGCCGAAGAAGGCATGACCATGTTATGCGTTACGCATGAAATGGGTTTTGCCAGAACGGTAGCCGACCGGGTGATCTTTATGGATCGCGGGGAGATCGTCGAAGAAGCACCACCGCTGGAGTTCTTCGCGAATCCTAAGTCAGCGAGGACGAGGGAGTTCTTATCGCAGGTTATTCATTAACGCTTAAACACTTGGCGGTGTTTAAGCCGCCTAAAGATAGATTAGTGAAAGTTTCGGTTTCTCAATAGCAGTGCTCACATAGCCTTTCGAGCCAAAACCGACCAAAAGAGGGAAATGCTTTCCCTCTTTTGGATTTCTCCCCGCTTTTTCAAAACGCGCTTCCGCTTGTTGGCTATGTTTCAGCAGATGCCGATGTTGCCGCGAAATCTTGCCGCTTCGCGGTACCTTCATTTCGGTCTTCGAGCCCTTCGGTCTCGAAACACTCATTCAGCAAGCTTTCTGAAAGCGGCCAATGGTTTTTAAAAGGCCGACTCTGGTATCTCTACCCAAAAACAGCGTTATAGAGATTCCATTTTTTCAGATGACCGACGTACTGCAAGGGCTGGACGGGGGTGAACGAGGAAATATCGCCTTCACGCATGTGGAGTAAATCGGCGGGTGAAATCCATAATGCGTTTGAAACGGTAATCGGGTTGCCGGCGTAATTGAATGCTTCAATCACAAACTGAGAACAGAAGAATGTCTCCTGCGCATCTGCCGAATCGCCAATCTGAACGGTTGCGAGCGTATCAAAACACTGGCTGCGGCCTTTGCCAAAGAATACCGGTAAATCGCACACCCGGCGGGACAACGTATATGGCGCAATAATCACGATGCCTTTGTAGTTATATTTCTTCCCGCGTTTGCTTTGCGCAAAGAATCTTAACCGTTGCAGCTGTTCATCGCTAAATCCCGGATGGCGCAAACTCACCATCGAGTTACTGTGGGACAACGCCTGTTCTAAAGAAACAATCTGCACGCCTTCACCCACCGCTTCCGCGACTTCGCCGTTACCGAGATAAACCGACGCATGGCTGACGCCCGAAAGGCTGAATAAACGGATCCCCAGCGACGTCACGCCCGTCGTTGACGAAAGCAGAATATCGCCAGGCTGAAGCTGCTCCGCGCCAATGGTCACCGCGTCATTACTCTCAAGCGTTGAAATACGCTGCATGTGTAACGCCGTTTTACTGGCCGAAGGCTGCAAAGCTGCCTGCTGAGAAATATTCGTCTGCGTACTGCATCCCGATAACAATAAAAGACCGGCGAAAACCACCGCCCGGTTCAGATAAATCATTTTGCATCCTTGCCATGAATTATAGAAATTCCAAATATTCTTTTTATTAAGATTTTTCCTGCATATACAACAGCTTCACAGAAAATATAACCGCTGCATTCTAGCAGAAAAAATAAACAAAACGCTGCTTACAAAATGGGGCGCGAAAACAAAAGGGCATAAAGACGAGGAGGAACGAAAAACTCAGGTGGCGCAATCAGAAAGCTTGCTGAACGGAGCGGCTTCGAGACCTGCGGCTCGAAGACCGAGAGAAGGCACCGCGCAGCGGCAAGTTTTCGCGCCAGGCGGCGGAGTACCAGAACATGTCCTTCGTCCCCGCGGCAGCGCGCAGTTAAAGAGCGCGGAGTCCAGAGGCCCGCGCGTTATCGGGTCTCTGGTCGGTGTGGGCCGACGCCCACGGTTTTGAATTTGAATTTGAATTAAAAGTTTTCGATCTTTTTCAAAAGATCATCACCACATCACAATCCCAATCACCGGTGCCATCACCACCGTCACAACCCCCGCCAGCATCATCACCAGACTCGCCACCACGCCTTCTTCGGCTCCTAATTCATATGCCCGCGCTGTCCCCGCGCCATGCGACGCTGCACCCAACCCGGCACCTTTCGCCAGACCGCTTTTCACCGAAAGCCGCAGGAATAACATGTCGCCGACCGCCATACCGAATACGCCGGTGATCACCACAAACAGCGCCACCAGATCCGGCTGCCCGCCCATTTGCTTCGCCGCTGCCAATGCAAACGGCGTGGTGATGGAGCGCACCGCCAGGCTGCGCTGAACTTCTTCCGGCAAAGTCAGTATTTTCGCCAGCCAGACCGAACTGCTGACCGCCACCACAATGGCCGTCACCACGCCCGCGCTCAGCGATAACCAGTGACGGCGGATGACCGCCATATTTTCATAGACCGGCACCGCAAACGCGATGGTTGACGGACCAAGCAACCACAGCAGCCAGTGCGTTTCACCGATGTAATCCTGATAAGACGTGTGCGTCACGACCAGTAAAATCACCAGCACGATGGGCGTAAATACCAGCGGCATCAGCAGCAACGTGCGGCGCTGGCGGTAGAGTTTTTTGTTGGCGTAATACAGCCCGAGCGTGATCACAAAACATAAAATGCTGATAAGAAAATCAGTCACGCGATGCCTTCCTCGCCGCCAGACGCTGCTCCAGCCGGTACACTTTATCGACAACAACCGCCGTCGCGCCAAGTGTCAGAAGCGTGCTGACGCCAATAACCAGAAAGATTTTCCAGCCTTCGATCATCAGCAGCTGGGCGTAATTTACTACAGCCACCACCGCCGGAACGAAAAACAGCAGCATCTCGGCCAGCAGCCAGCGGGAACCGGCTTTCACCCAATTCAGCGGCAAAACGCGGAACATTATCAGCAGTAAAAGCATCAGCATACCGACGATATTGGCCGGTAAAGGCAAATGCAGCACAGTGACAAGACGATCGGCTATAACGAATAACACCGCATACAGCAACACCTGAACAGGGATCTGGCAGCGGGTCAGCAGGGACGGCGCTTTAGAGCGCAACGCCAACAACATGGGGACGACCTCAAAAGACAAAAGAAGAAAAATGAGTATACGCTCGCGAGAAACCGGTAAAGAAATGAATTAAAATCATTAAAAAGATTCCAATATGGAATACTTTGTTGCTTACCGATCGCAGCGGGGAAGTCATTGAATGGACGTTCGCACGTTACGCTATTTTGTCGAAGTGGTACGCCAGCAGAGCTTCACCCGCGCGGCGGAAAAATTATTCGTCACGCAGCCCACCATCAGCAAGATGCTGCGCCACTTGGAAGAAGAGCTGGAATGCACGCTGATCATCCGCGAAGGACGGCGTTTGCGGCTCACCGACAGCGGTCAGGCGCTCTACCAGCGCGGGCTGAATATCCTGGAAGAATTCCGCCAGCTCGAAGCCGAACTGGAAGACATTAATACGCTTAAGCTCGGCCATTTGCGGCTGGGTATTCCGCCGATGGTCGGCACCCAAATCGCACCGCTGATCGGCAGTTTCCGCCAGCAATATCCGGGTATCGAACTGATTATTTCTGAATTCGGCGGGCTGACCGTTCAGCAGGCCGTCATCTCCGGCGAGCTGGATCTGGCGCTCACCGCCCTGCCCGCTGACGCCGTGCCGTCCATCGCCTCATTGCTGCTTTTCTGCCATCCGCTGTGCGTGGTAGTTCCCCGCACGCCGTACTGGCTGAACCGGACGTGCATTGCCCTCAGCGAACTGGCCGACGAAAGCATCCTGATTTATAACGAAGATTTCGCACTATATCGCCAGTTGATGGACGCCTTTTCAGCGCAGGGTTTCACGCCCAAAATTGCCGCCCGCAGCGGACAGTGGGATTTCTTAGCCGCCATGGTACAGACCGGCATGGGCGTGGCGATTTTGCCAGAACCTATCTGCCGGCGGCTGGATAAAAACACGATGCTGTGGTTGCCGCTCGAACCGCTGATGCCGTGGCAGCTGGGGCTGATCTGGCATCAGGGCAGCTATCTTTCCCACAGCGCACAGGCGTGGATTGCGCTGTGCCGGGATTACTGGCCGCAACCCTGAACGCGGTATTTATACTTTTTTTACGGCGACAACTTTAATCTTTATGTTGCCGATATATCCTTTTACCTGCGCATAAATTAATCTGAATTTATCGCCGAAAGGTATGCGTGAAAGAAAAATATGAATCCGACATTCAAGCCTTCACTATTAAAACACTCACCTGTTTTATTCAGTTCTCCGATAATTTCAAAGTTAGTGGCCAATGAAAGCCAGCTGACGTCTGAAAATGCGTCACAGGGAAATAACAGTATTTTCCGTCAGGAAGCAGAACGTTATTTATTAAACAACCCGAACACGAAACATATTGATGTTTATCTTAATGACATCAACGGTTCGTTCAGGGGGAAAAGAATGAATATCACCTCGCTGCTTTCACTGGAAAAAGGCGCGTATTTTCCTCAGTCCGTTTATTCCATGGACAAAGAAGGCAAAGTGCAAAGTACGCTGAATGATGATCTGGCAGTGAATGAGCCGGACAGAATTTGTTTTCCTGTCGCAGGCACTCTGCGCCCGTGCGGCCATAATCCGGCTGAAAATGCACAAATATTACTGACCATGAAAAACGATCAGGGAAATCCCTATTCACTTGAGCCACGCGTTATCCTGGCAAACGTGCTGAGTAAATTCCATGAACATGGTTTGTATCCGGTGATTGCGCCCGAAATTGAGTTTTATCTCGAGGACTTCCAAAACCGTAACATTCAAAACTCCGGATGTTTCCATTTAGCCGTTCCGTCAGAACATACCGCGTTTATTGAAGAACTTGAGACGATGGCGACGCGGCAAAACCTGCCTTTATCGGGCATTGTTTGTGAGGCGGAAGCCGGTCAGTTTGAATTAAATCTGCAACACTCGGGGCAAGTCGTCGACCTCTGCGAGAGCGTGCTGGCGCTTCGCCGCTTAACCAGCACCGTCGCCCACAGGTTTGGATTCAACGCCATTTTCATGGCTAAACCATATTCGCAGATGTCAGGCAGCGGATTGCATTTTCATATCAGCCTGAACGACGAACAGGGCAATAATGTTTTTGCCTCCGGCGACCAAAACCTCAATGAAATGATGCGTCTGTGTCTCGCCGGCATGCTTAACCTGATGCCCGCGTCTATGGCGATTCTGGCACCCAACGTCAATTCATTCAGACGGTTGAGGAAAAACCTTAATGAGCCGTTGTTCAGTTCCTGGGGCGTTAATCAGCGCTCTGCGGCATTGCGCATTCCCTGTTCAGGCGAAGCGCATCGCCGCATTGAATACCGTCTGGCGGGGTCGGATGCCAACCCTTATCTGGCGATGGCCACCATACTGACAGGCATGCTTTACGGGCTGGAGAAAATAGAAGACGACCCGGTTGCCGATCTGACGGCCCGCTCACCCGTTTTGCCTTTATTCCAGCAGCACGCCCTTGATGAATTCCGGCAATGCCCGTATTTAACCGCGGCGCTGGGCGAGGCATTTTCCCAACAGTGGATCCAAACCAAACTCTCTGAACTGACGTGGTTCGAAAGTATTGTCACGCCTCAGGAAAGCGCTGGCACAGCAAGTTGCTGAACAAGGTAAATCGCTACGATTGCCACTGGTAGGCGACTGAGTTTCTGGTGTGTTTACGCGCTGAGGCAGAACGCACGCAGCGCACGGTGTTCAGAACATCTCACCACGGCACTACGCCCCGCATAATCTCTAAAAAAAAGGCTTCCCGCAACGTTAGCGGAAAGCCTTTTATGGCAGATTAACGCCGGAAAACCGTTGTGTCAGACTTCTTTTTCGACCAGCAACGCTTCCAGCAAATCGAGATCGTGCAGCAGTTTTTGCAGCGTTTCATTGCTGATTTTCTGGGTTGCGCGCAGATGATAAAGCTCACCGCGCTCGGCACGCAGCGCGGTCAGTCGAAAACGTCGCTCTAAGTTTTCAAGTTTCAGCGCGGTTTCCATATCATCGCGATTCGCCGTCCGCCGTCGCAGTGTCCCTATCACGCGGGAACTGATTTCCTTCAGCGTCTGTTCATCGATGTTTTCTTCGGTATCCGCCGCCAGACGTTCTTCCATCTTATGCAGGCTTTCGATCGCCACTTCGGCGGCCACGGATTTCGCCATGCGCTCTTCTTCACGATAGGTCGTTCCGTCGGCCACGACCACGCCTTTGAGCAGGAACGGCAAGGCAATCACACCGGCAATCAGGGAGAACAAAATGACGCCCGTCGCCAGAAACACCAGCTGATAACGCGACGGGAAGGCCGAACCATCGGCGAGGAACAGCGGAATCGACAGCACACCGGCGAGGGTAATCGCCCCGCGAACACCGGCAAACGACGCGACCCACAGCTCACGCGTACTGTAGCTGCCGAACAGCAACGGTTTCTTTTTCAGGAAGCGGTTACTGAAGTTTTTCATCACCCACAGCCAGACGAAACGCAGGATCAGCAGCGCAAAATAGATAATCCCGACGTCCGCAAACAGGTGCCAGGTGACGATTGACGGATCATGCGTGGCCTGATCAATTGAATTTTCAAGAATGCCCGGCAACTGCAAACCGAGCATGATGAACACCATGCCGTTGAACACGAATTCCAGCATCGCCCAGACGCTGTTCGCGCGCAGACGCATCGCCAGCGGCGCGTTACGGATAATGCCCGACTGGCTGATGGTCATCCCCGCGGCGACCGCGGCCAGAATGCCCGACACGCCGATGTGTTCAGCAATCAGGTAAGACGCGAACGGCAGCAGCAACAGGAAAACGATTTGTGTCGCCGGATCATCGCCGCTCCAGCGGCTCATGATGCGCAGCGATTTACTGTACAGCCACGTCACCGCGACACCCGCCATCAGGCCGCCGATGGCGACTTTGAGAAACTCAACGGTCGCGCCGCCGACGGTGAAAATCATGGTGCCCATCGCCACGGCGATCGCAAATTTGAGTGACACCAGGCCGGACGCATCATTCATCAGCGCTTCACCTTCCAGCACGCCCATGATCGACTTCGGAATGCGGCCCTTGCCCACAATCCCGCCCAATGCCACGGCATCGGTTGGTGACAGCACCGCCGCCAGCGCAAACGCCGCAACCAGCGGAATATCCGGCACCATCATATAAATCAGATAACCGATACCGACGACGGTGAGTAACACCAGCACCAGCGCCAGCCCGAGAATTTCGCGCCCGTGGTGGAGGAATTCACGGGTCGGGGTTTTCCAGCCATCAGCAAACAGCAGCGGCGGGATGAAGAGGACGAGAAACAGTTCCGGATCGAAATCCACATGCAGACCAAAACTCGGCACAGCCAGCACCGCACCGACGGCGATCTGCATTAATGGAAGAGGAACCTGAAACGGCAACATTCTGGTGACGACACCGGAGAGCGACACCACCAGAATCAAAATCAGAATGGTAAAGAAGATTTCCATGCTTTCCTTAGACTCTTGTTTTTATGATTTCAATCAGACGGGGTCTGACACATACAGAGGGAATAGTAGATCAAAAGAGGACATGATTTAAATCGATGCGTGCGGTTGGGGGCTGCGCAGAGCTGTTTAAAAACTAAATTCAAGTTCAAGACCTTGGGTTACCACCCAAACTGGCTTTAAGAGGCGCCTATCGCCGCGCCTCTTAAAAATCTCCGGCTCTTTTACTGCGCGCTACCGCTCGCTGGCTATGTTTCAGGCAAAACAGCTATTGCCGCAAACGCCGCCGCTGCGCGGTACTCTCGTTTCGGGTTCTAACCAGCTCGGAAAAAACTCTCGCCGTTTCTCACCGCTCACTCCACGTCGTTTTGAAAGCGGCTACTGGCTATGCACTTCGGTTGATACATGCAGGCTGATATTGATTTGCTCCTTCCCCTCTCACGAGGGGAAGGCCGGGATGGTGTGTTGGTTTTAGCGACTCAGAGGTTTGCTAAACCCCCTCCCAACCTCCCCCTTCGCAGGGGGAGGAGCGAACCAAATGACTGTAATATATCGATAAAAATTCACCTGACGCTTTCAGAAAGTTTGCCGAGCCAGCGACAGCGCGCAGTAAAAAAAAGCGAGGAGAGTGCAGAGAGGAAAAGCACTTTCCTCTCTGCTCAGTTTCGGCGCGAAAGGCCATGTGATAACCGCACATGAAAAACCGAAATCTCCTCGGTCAGAGTTTGAAAACCGCCCCGAATGCCCGGCCTGGCATTCAGATCGCCCATCCTCCGGCATAAAACACCACTAAGGCGGCAGCGATAACCACCGTTCCGACGTTCAGCTTGCGCCATTCGCCTGAGAAGATACGGCCAATCACCAGCGCGCTGAAGCCCAGCATGATGCCGGTAACGATGTTACAGGTCAGCACGATGAATACCGCGCACAGCAGGCCGGACATCGCGTCGACGAAGTCGTTGAAATCCAGTTTGGTCACGTTGCTGAGCATCAGCAGACCGACGTACATCAGCGCTGGCGCGGTCGCGTAAACCGGAACCAGATAGGACAGAGGAGACAGGAACAACATCAGCAGGAACAGCACGCCAACGACGGTGGCCGTCAGGCCGGTTTTGCCGCCTGCCGCCGTACCCGCCGCGGATTCAATGTAAACCGCCGCCGGAGAAGCGCCGACCAGCGAGGCAAAAATGCTGCTCACCGAGTCCGCCGTCAGGGCTTTGCCGCCGCTGATGATCTGACCGTTTTCGTCGAGCAGGTTTGCCTGCCCGGCGACGGCGCGGATGGTGCCGGTGGCATCAAAGACTGCCGTCATGACCAGCGCCAGAACGCTTGGCAGCACGGCGGCTTTCAGCGCGCCCATGATATCGAGATCGAAAATGACGGATTTACCGTCTGCGCCCGCCAGCGAAGGCATCGCGAACAGGCCCTGATATTTCACCGCAGGGTCGAAAATCAGGCCAACAATGGAAATCGCGATAATCACCAGCAGAATACCGCCGGGAACGCGCAGTTTCTCAAGGCCGAAAATCACCGCCAGACCGAGCAAGGTCATCACAACCGGGAAAGAGGTAAATGCGCCCAAAGCGACCGGTAAACCATCCAGCGGGTTTTTCACTACCAGGCCGACGCCGTTGGCAGCAATTAACAACAGGAACAGGCCGATACCGATACCGGTACCATGCGCAACGCCGGTCGGCAGGTTGCGCAAAATCCACGACCGGATGCCGGTGACCGAGATAATCGTGAACAAAACGCCCATCAGGAATACCGCGCCTAACGCCACCGGTACGCTGATGTGCTGGCCGAGTACCAGACTGAATGCCGTGAATGCAGTCAGGGAAATCGCACAGCCAATCGCCAGCGGCAGATTCGCCCACAAGCCCATCAGCAGCGAGCCAAAACCGGCAACCAGACAGGTCGCAACAAACACCGCGCTTGGCGAAAATCCGGCTTTACCCAGCATGGACGGCACCACAATCACCGAATAAACCATCGCCAGAAACGTCGTTAAACCGGCGATCACTTCCTGACGGACGTTGCTGCCACGCGCACTGATTTTGAAAAATGCATCAAACGGACCTTTTGGCGCAACAGCGCTGCCCGTCTGAGGGTGTTGACTCGACATGGAAAATCCTCTGAATGTCTTTACTGATTAGCCGGCGTGGTCATTATGAATTCGTTTCTGCACGTTCGCTTCCTTACCCGTAGCCTGAAACCGCCGAAATCAGCGTCAGATCTACAAGGCAAACGTTTAACTCACATCGCGTATGGCGGGTCTGAAAAATTAAGCAAACGATTATCCGGCCTTTAAACCCCACATTTCAACTACGTTCGAAGACAATTTACCGTTGTCCGGTCAATAAAAACGCGGTTGTGATGTAAATTCAGCCGGCTGGCGATTTGCTGTGCGGTATCGGTTGCGCATCTGCGTTTTTGGCGACCACAAAAGGGAAAAGAAAAACGGGGAAAACAGGATTATTTAGTGAGTTTATAATATTGCGCCCGTGATGACATTCGCTCCTCGTCCGGGCGCAACAAAATAACTCCGGACTTAACGCAATATCGTGAAAGGTCCGCCGTTTTCCAGCACCTTCTGATAAGCCGGACGCGCGGTCACATTTGATAACCATGCATTTAAGTGTGGGTATTGTCCGAGTCCGGCGCGGGCATTGATAGCTTCTATCGGGAAGCTCATCTGAATATCTGCCGCGCTGAACTGATACCCGGCGAAATAAGGATGGATGGCAAGGTGTTTCTCCAGATAATCCATATGGGTATAAATTTGTTTATCCAGATAGTTTTTCTGCACGCCCTTCCCGATTGCGCCCGCCAGCGGACGGATAAGCCACGGCATCGGCGGTTTGCCTAAGCGGCTGAAAATCAGTTTCATTACCAGCAACGGCATCAGCGAACCTTCCGCATAATGCATCCAGTAACGGTATTGCTGACGCTCAGCGAAGGCCGACGGCTTCAGCGTACTGTCTTCATCATAAACTTCCTGCAAGTATTCAATGATAGCGCCGGACTCCGCGAGGATCAGCCCGTTGTCTTCCAGCACCGGCGATTTACCCAGAGGATGGACTTTTTTCAGCGCAGCGGGTGCCAGCATCGACTTTTTATCCCGCTGATATTGCTGAATTTCGTAAGGAACGCTCAGTTCCTCCAGCATCCATAAGATTCGCTGTGAACGTGAATTATCCAAATGATGCACTGTGATCATAAATATTTCCCACCCTGTTTCATTTAATTATTTGTTAACTATAGACAAGGCCTGAAAAGCCGGATCATATTCATTTAAAAACCTTGATGTTTCTCAGGTTTATTAACAGACAGAGGAGACGGGAAATTATTTTCATTTGATTAAAATTACTTACGGATTAATCTTAATTACACGAAAAAAATTATCGTAACTTCATTCGCCTTTAATAAATCTTAATGCCATTATCGCCGAATCCAAAATAGCCCCCCCTGCCTCCGTGGAGCCTTACATGTTTTCCAGTAATTACAACAATGTGCTTGTAATGTTTTCGTTCATTGTTGCAATGCTTGCCTCTTATACCGCGCTTGATATGGCTGGCCGGGTTGCCACGACAGAGGGAAAGGCTTCCCGTCTCTGGTTAAGTGGAGGTGCCATTGCGATGGGCATCGGGATTTGGTCCATGCATTTTATCGGCATGCTGGCCTTTAATTCCGCAATGCCAATGGGTTATGACCCCTTTATCACGCTGCTTTCTATGCTGATCGCCATTATTTCTTCAGCATTCGCGCTGTGGCTGGTCTGCCTGCCACACTTACCGACGCGGCGTTTACTGGCTGGCGCATTGCTGATGGGCGGCGGAATTTCCGCCATGCATTACACCGGCATGGCGGCCATGCTGATGATGCCACCGATTATTTATGATTACCGCTGGGTGGCATTGTCCGTTGTTGTGGCGATTGTCGCGTCGGGCGCGGCCTTGTGGATGGCGTTTCATCTGCGCCAGCAATCTCCGAACGTGCGGTTGTTGCGCATCAGCGCGGCGGTAATCATGGGCACGGCGATTGTCGGTATGCATTACATCGGTATGGCGGCGGCAGTGTTCCCGATGGACAGCCACAGTATGGCGGCGTTCAGCGGTGTGGATAACAACTGGCTGGCGCTGCTGGTGATTGTGGTAACGCTGGCGATTCTGGCGATCACGCTCATTATTTCAATTCTCGATGGCCGCATGCAGGCACGCACTTCCATTCTGGCGTCGTCGCTGGCCCAGGCAAACCGCGAACTGACGCAGCTGGCGCTGCACGACAATCTCACCCGCCTGCCAAACCGTTTGTTGCTGGAAGACCGCCTCGGGCAAGCCTTCCAGAAGGCCTCGCGCGCTGAATCTCAGTTTGCCGTGCTGTTTCTCGATCTTGACGGGTTTAAGGCAGTCAATGACGCGTTTGGCCACCATATCGGTGATCAGCTGCTGATCTCGGTGACGGAGCGCCTGCAATCTCAGCTGCGTGCGACGGATACGCTCGCGCGTCTGGGCGGCGATGAATTTGTGCTGCTGGTGGAAATAACCGAACCGACCGATGCGTCGCAACTGGCCGACCGGCTGGTACATCTGATTGCGCGACCGTTCTACGTTTCCCGCTACGAACTGCTGGTGTCCGCCAGCATCGGCATTGCGGTATATCCGGGCGACGGCGAAAATGAGCGCGAACTGATGCTCAACGCCGATGCCGCGATGTATCACACCAAAAACTCCGGCCGCAACGGCCACAGTTTCTTCCAGCCGTCGATGAACGCCAACGCGCAAAATCAGTTACAGATGCTCAATGATCTGCGCCTGGCGATTGAACACCACGAGCTGCGTTTGCATTATCAGCCGAAATTTATTGCGCCTTACGGGCCGGTCAGCGGATTCGAAGCGCTTTTGCGCTGGGAGCGCAACGGTACGACCCTCAGCCCGGACGTCTTCCTGCCGCTGGCGGAAAAAACCGGTCTGATCATTCCTATTGGCGAATGGGTGCTGAACGAAGCATGCAGGCAACTGCGTGAATGGCATCTTGCCGGTCACACTAACTGGACCGTGGCCGTGAACCTTTCCACTTTGCAATTTGAGCAGGCTAATCTGGTAGAAATGGTCATCGGTACCGTCGAACGCCATCAGATCCCGCCGGAAATGCTGACGCTGGAAGTCACTGAAACCACGGCGATGCGCAACCCGGACGTCAGCGTGGAAATCCTCGAGCGCCTGACGCAATACGGCGTCAAAGCGTCCATTGATGATTTCGGTACCGGCTACTCCAGCCTGCTGTATCTGAAACGCCTGCCGGCCAGTGAACTGAAAATCGACGGCGCGTTTATCAACGATCTGATTGCAGGCAGTGAAGATGCCAGCATCGTTTCGGCGATTATCGCGCTGGGCCAGACGCTGAATCTGAAAGTCGTGGCCGAAGGCGTGGAAACCATCCAGCAGCAGGATTTCCTGACGCAGCTGGGCTGCGACACGTTACAGGGCTATCTGCTGGGGCGTCCGATGACACCGCAACAGATTGCCCAACATCCCGATTCTGACTGGGAACCTCAGCTCAAAATCATCGATAAAGTCTGACGCTGTTCTGCGCTAAAGTGCCACCGTGCGGAAAAAACGCACGGCATTGCGCAACTCGAGACTCTGTTCCGTCAGGGATTGCGCAGCGGCAGCCGCCTGTTCAACCAGCGCCGCATTCTGCTGTGTGACCCGATCCATCTGATCAACCGCGATTCCCACTTCATGAATGCCGGTGTGTTGTTCCGAACTCGCCGTCGAAATTTCACTGACAATACCGGCCACTTTATTCACCGAACTGACAATATCCTGCATCGCTTTACTGGCGCGATCCGCCTGCTGGGAACCCTCGGCGATTTTACTGACCGTCCCCTGGATCAGGTCTTTAATTTCTTTCGCCGCCTGCCCGCTTTTTTGCGCCAGCACCCGCACTTCACTGGCGACCACGGCAAACCCTTTCCCCTGCGTTCCGGCACGGGCGGCTTCCACCGCCGCATTCAGCGCCAGTAAGTTGGTCTGAAACGCAATCCCCTCAATCACGCTGATAATGTTGATAATCTCGCGGGAACTGCCGGAAACATCGCGCATATGCGCCTGCATGCCGGTCACAATCGCGCCGCCCTGCGAGGCCGTTTTCGACGTTTCATGCGCCAGCGCGCTGGCTTCGCGGGCATTTTCGGCGTTCTGGCTGACGGTCGTCGTCAGGTTTTGCATATTTGAACTGGTCTGCACCAGCGACGCCGCCTGTTCTTCCGTGCGCTGCGACAAATCAATATTGCCCTGCTCGATTTCACTGGCCGCGTGATTGATGGATTCGCTGCCTTCCATAATCTGATTAATGGTTTTATTGAGCTGCTGATTCATGCCTTCCAGCGACGCCAGCAGACTGCCGCTATCACCGGGTTTCAGCTCAATTTTCGCCGCCAGATTCCCGGCCGCAATTTCACGCATGATCGACGCCGCATATGCCGGTTCGCCGCCGAGCTGTTTCACCAGATTACGCGCCAGCAGTAACGCCATCGCCAGCGAAACCAGGAAAGCAAACCCCACCAGCGCCAGGAACATCATACTGGCATTGTGATAACTGCTCCGTGCCCGCGCGGCTGCCTTTTCGCTGTTCGCCAGTTCATCACTGACCAGCGTCGCCAGATCGGCCATCAGCTGCGTGCGGTATTTACGTGAGTTATCGCCGCTGATTTGCGTCGCCTGCGCAATATCGTTGCGCTCAACGGCGGCAATCACGGCGTCGTTCGCCAGCGAAAACTGCTCAAAGTTATTCACGATTTGCTTAAACAGTGCGGATTTACTGCCGCCGCTGTCCAGTTTCTGATAGGCGTTTTCGGCGGCTTTAAACGTCGCCACGGCCTGCATGATTTCGCCCCGGTGGCCGTCGCGCGGCGCACCCTGTGGCGAGGCGATGTACTGCACCTGCTGCAGACGCAGTTCGGCCAGCGTGCCGCGCATCACCAGCGGGTACTGAACGCCGGGAAGCCGGTAGGCGCGGTAACTTTCGATTTGCTGATTACTGGTGTTCAGTAGCCAGGCGGACATCGCCGCCAGGATCAGCATCAGACCCAAAACGAGCGCGAACGCGCCCAGTAAGCGCGTCAGGACAGAGAGATTGGTTATTTTTTTCATTCGGCACTTCGTTAATTCAGTGACTTGAAATTCTGATAACGGCAACCGAAGGCAGAACTTTAGGATAAATGAAACTATATTTCATTTTGTTAAAGACTGACTTTTAAAATGTAATTTGGGAGTTACTGAACGAATTTTTCGTGTTATCCGCAGGGGCTGAAAACTTGATGTGGCAGGCATTTTTGGCGTTACGCTCATTTATGCTGAGAATAACGCCAGAAGGTTATTTCGGGGAGAAATCCGGCCATAACGGCTGAACCACGGACAGCAGATTTGCTGTTCCGCCGGCCACGGACATGTGGCGGTAATTATCGGTGCCGTCCGGCAACTGAGTGAAATTCACCACGGTTTCCAGCCCGGCTTCCTTACATATCACCGCGCCGCCGGCGATATCCCACAGCGTGGTGCGGCGTTGCAGATGCCCGTCGATAATCCCTTTGGCGGCAAACACCATGCCGACCGTTGTGCAGCGGTAACAATGCACCGACCATTCTGCCGCGCGCAGCCCCTGATAAAACGCTGACGCCTCATCCAGTTTGTCGTCCGAACTGTCGCCCAGCGACACAATCTGAACATCGCCAAAACGGTCGTCGCGGCGGAAAGGTTTGCCGTTATGGAAAATGCCCTTTCCGGATTCTGCGGCAAAAAGTTCGTTCAGCACCGGCAACGCAACCACGCCAATCACTGGTTTTTTCTGTTCGACCAGCCCGAGCGAAACGCCCCACAGTGGCGAACCGCGCAGGAAATTCGACGTACCGTCGATGGGGTCAATCACCCAGCAGGCTGCATCCGTCAGCACGCCGCCCAGCTCTTCGCCGATAATCGCGTCCTGCGGAAAATGCTGCGCCAGCTGCGCGCGGATAAACTGCTCTACCGCCACGTCGGCTTCCGAAACAAAATCCTGCGTCCGCTTACTGCTGACTTCGATACTGTCCCGGCGGTTGAAAAAACCCAGCGCCAGTTCTGCCGCCTGAGCCGCAATCTGACTGGCTAACGCCAGCTTTGCGGACATCGTAGTGTGAGTCATCATAAATCCTGATTTTCCAGTCTGGAGAAAAAATACGCGGTCATAGAATGCACCGGAATTGATGAATAAAAAATGACAACCTGCCGCTTGCCAAAACAGCGCAAAACCTTCTATATCTGTGTGCTTAACCTTTCAGCGTGATGCCGGAGAAAACCATGCCAGACGCCGCCCATTGGATCCCCTTTTTACTGATTTGTGTTGGTCTGGTATTAACGCCCGGCCCGAACATGATTTACCTGATTTCGCGCTCGCTGTGTCAGGGCCCGAAAGCCGGGCTGATTTCCCTTGGCGGCGTGGTGCTGGGTTTCCTGTTTTACATGCTGTTTGCCGCGCTGGGTATTACCGCGCTGCTGATGGCGGTGCCGTTTGCTTATGACGCCCTGCGGATCGGCGGCGCGGCGTACTTGCTGTATATGGCGTGGCAGGCGGTGAAACCCGGCGGGCGATCGCCGTTTCAGATCAAAGATTTGCCGCGCGACAGCAACAGAAAGCTGTTTACCATGGGGCTGGTGACCAATTTACTTAATCCGAAAGCCGCAGTGTTGTACCTGACGTTATTGCCGCAATTTATCGTTCCAGAGCAAGGCCACGTCCTCACACAATCTCTGGTGCTGGGTATCACGCAAATCATCGTCAGCTTTACCTTCAATGCCCTGATCGCACTGTCGGCGGGATATATCGCCCTATTTCTGGCCGGTCGCCCTTTGTGGATGGTGCTTCAGCGCTGGTTTATGGGCGTGGTGCTCGGCGGGCTGGCGGTGCGTATGCTGCTCGACGGACGTAAATAGCGCCATAAAACAGATAAAGCCGTTTCTGAAAGCGGCTTTGTCTGTGGTCATATTCAGTCCTTTATTAACGTTATATAATCCTCTGCACAACGAAAACAGAGGAATTCCTTCGTGCATGCATTTTCATCCAAATTACTGCCCTCCGCTTTGCTGCTCGGCTTTGTCCTGAGCTTCTCGTCACAATCCGCTCTGGCCTCACGCCAGATCACCGACCAGCTCGGGCGTCAGGTGACAATCCCCGATCAGGTTGACCGTGTGGTTGTGCTGCAACACCAGACGCTCAATCTTCTCGTTCAGCTTGATGCGACCCAAGATGTCGTCGGTGTGCTCAACAACTGGCAACAGCAGCTGGGCAGCGGTTATGTGCGGCTCGCGCCATCTCTGGAAAAAACGCCGGTGGTAGGCGATTTAACCAGCGTGAACCTGGAAAGCGTGGTCGCTCTGCATCCGCAGGTGGTATTCGTCACCAACTATGCACCGCAGGAAATGATCGACCAGATCAGCCAGACCGGCATCGCAGTCGTCGCCGTTTCTTTGCGTGATGACCCGAAAGGGGAAGAACATAAGATGAATCCGGTGCTGCCGGATGAAGATCAGGCGTATACCGAAGGTTTGAAGAAAGGGATCCAGTTGATCGGGGAAGTGGTCAACCGTCAGAAACAGGCGCAGTCATTGATCGACTATACTTTTGCTCAGCGCCAGTTAACCGGCACGCGGCTGAAAAGCGTTCCGGCTGACCAACGCATTCGCACTTATATGGCCAATCCTGACCTGACCACTTACGGCTCCGGCAAATATACCGGGCTGATGATGTCCCATGCCGGCGCGCTCAACGTGGCCGCCGCGACCGTGAAAGGCTACAAACAGGTTTCGCTGGAGCAGGTGATCGCCTGGGATCCGCAGGTGATCTTCGTGCAGGACAGGTATCCGGAAGTCGTCGGTCAAATCAACCATGACCCGAAATGGCAGAGTATTGATGCGGTCAAAAATCACCGCGTTTATCTGATGCCGGAATACGCCAAAGCCTGGGGCTACCCGATGCCTGAAGCGCTGGCAGTGGGTGAACTGTGGATGGCGAAAAAACTGTATCCACAAAAATTCGCCGACATCGATATGCAAAAACAGGCTGACGCCTATTATCAACGCTTCTACCGGACAGACTTCAAACCTGCCGCAGAAGCGACGCACGCGGGCAAATAACCTCATCCCGGTGCCGTACTTTTTTGGGGTAATGTGAGAAGGAGGTCTGATGACAAACTCGATCAAAGTGCTGGCCGCAGGCAGCCTGCGCCGCGTATGGGCACCGCTGTGTGAGGCTTTTCAGGATAAAACCGGCGGCAAGGTGGTGACCGAGTTCGGCCCCGCCGGGCTGCTGCGTGAAAGAATTGAACAGGGCGAAAAAGTCGATTTATTCGCCTCGGCCAACACCGCGCATCCGCTGGCGTTGCAGCAACACGGCAAGGCGCTGGAAGTGGACGTTTTCTGCGGAAACAGCCTGTGCGTGACGGCGCGCAAAGGGCCGGAGCTGGAAAAACTGAACTGGCTGAATGTGTTGCTCGACTCGCGTTTTCGTCTGGCGACCTCGACGCCGCAAAGCGATCCTTCGGGCGATTATACCTGGCAGATGTTTGAGCTGATTGAACGGCGTCATCCGGGCGCTGGCGAGGCTTTGCGTAATAAAGCGCTGCGGCTGGTCGGTGGCGCGAAATCGGCCAAAGTCCCGGCAGGCAAACTGGCGGCAGAATGGCTGATTTGCAGCGGTCAGGCCGATGTCTTTATCGGCTACACCAGCTACGCGGCCGCGTTACGGGAAAATGATGCGCTGGAAGTGTTCAACGTTCCGGCAGATTACAACGTGCGGGCGCGTTATGCGCTCGCGACGTGTACAGAGAAGGGCAAACCGCTGGCAGAATTTATTCTTTCAGAAACCGGCCAGCACATTTTGCAGAATGCCGGTTTTTGCGGAAAACATTCGGTGATGCAGGAATAAACAAAAATACCCAAATAATTCGAGTTGCAGGAAGGCGGCCAACGATGTAATCCCGATGAGCTTACACAAGTAAGTGATTCGGGTTACGGAGTGCAGCCAACGCATCTGCAGCTCGAAGTATGAAGGGTATTATAAATCCCGTTCTTTCATTGCGCGCTGACGATCATAGTACTCATCTTCGGCGGCGATGATTTCATCGAGCAAGGAATCCACGTCCGCTTTATGCGTATCTTCGGCGAACAGACCGGTCAGAGGCGTTTCCGGGGTCAGTTTACCGTCCTCGTATAACGCCCAGATTTCTTTCGCATAACGTGTTTCCAGCAACGACGGCGCGAACTGACCATAATATTCGGTCATGTTATTCACATCGCGTTCAAACATCGATTCGGCATGATTGTTCGCGGCGGCGTCAACAGCTTGCGGCAGGTCGATAATCACTGGCCCGTCGGCATCCATCAGCACGTTAAATTCTGACAAGTCCCCGTGAACGATACCTGCACACAGCATGCGCACGATATTGCGGATCATGGTTTCGAAATCCGCCACGGCTTCTTCTTCGGTCAGGATAACGTCGCTCAGACGCGGCGCGACCACGCCGTCAGCGTCAGTGATCAGCTCCATCAGCAACACGCCATCAAGACAAATGTAAGGCTGCGGCACGCGTACCCCGGCGTTTGCCAGACGGAACAGAGCATCCACTTCTGCCGTTTGCCAGGATTCTTCCTGCTGCTTGCGCCCGAACTTTGACCCTTTTTGCATCGCACGCGCGTTGCGGGTATTCCGGACTTTTCGGCCTTCCTGATACTGCACGGCCTGCTTGAAGCTACGCTGTGTGGCTTCTTTATAAACTTTGGCGCAACGAATCTCTTCACCGCATAAAACGGTGTACACGTCGGCTTCTTTGCCACTCTTCAAACGACGGACCACATCGTCGATCAGGCCGTCATCCACCAGAGGTTGGATTCTATTTGGGATTTTCATGCAGCCTTGTACCTTATTTCAGCGCATGAGGGAATGACCTGCGCAATATTCCCTGCATTACACACCAGACACGCCGTTCGCGTCATCCTTTCTTAATCCTTCTTTCTCACTATTCTCAAGGCTACAGTTTAACGTAGTGGCGCAGGAGTGGATACTTTCTGCGCACAGGTTCTTCTCATTCTGCGATGAAAATGTCGTCCGGCACCCGCCGATATCGCATTAACACTCCGCGTTAATTTGACTTAATTATTTTGTTCACACCTGATAACTGTTTCCCATTGTAAGTAATGATGCCCGATTATTTAATTTTCATGACAACGGAACTTTTTTAAAATTTTAAGCTTTTCGTGCTGTTGAGGTTGCGTTTACCTGCGGCAAAATCTGGTATACGTTCCGTTTAGAATAGGGGTGATACTGTGCCGTTAATTTCCCGTTGCAGGTCATCGTTATGAACACCATTTTAATTACCGGCGCTACAGGTTTCGTAGGCGGAGCGGTTGTTGAATATATTCTTCGTCAACAACTAAGTTCTAAAAACCAATTATTACTTTTAGTCAGGGCTGACGATAATGCGACGGGACTCGCCAGAATTATCGATAATCTAAGAAAGTTTGAATTATCGGATGAACAGCTTTCTTCGATTAACGAGCAATCAATATTAACCGGCGACCTTTCTGAACCTGAGAACTTTATTCAGGATCCGCGCTTAGATCATGTCACGCATGTTATTAACTGCGCCGCGATTGCGTCATTTGGTAATAATCCGGCGATGTGGCGAGTCAACGTTGAAGGTTCACTGATTTTCGCCAAACGTATGGCGCAGGTCAAAAGCCTGCAGCGCTTTGTCCACGTCGGCACCGCGATGGCGTCCATGCCGGACAAAGACAGCGTCTTCTATGAAGGCATGCCGGACAACGAACACAACGAAGATCTGGTGCAGTACACGGCCTCCAAGCGCGCCATCGAAAACCTGGTTCGCACCGAATGCCCGAACCTGCCGTTTGTGGTCGCCCGTCCGTCAATCATTGTGGGTCACACGCAGTATGGCTGTCAGCCGTCGAGCAGCATTTTCTGGGTCTTCATGATGGCGATTAAACTGAAGAAATTTACCTGTACGCTCGACGATCAGGTAGATGTTATCCCGGTGGATTATTGCGCCATGGTGCTGGTGAAATTGTGCCTTGCGGCGGAACTGAGCCACAGTTTCTATCATATTTCTTCCGGTGAAGAAATGTGTACACCATTCCATGAAATAGATACGTCCATGGCAAAAGCCAATAATACGTCACGCATTATCAGTGAATATCAGCAGATCAGTTATCAGGAATTTACCGGCATCCGCAAACAGTTTAAAGAGGTGCTCGGCCCGTGTAATGACAAAATTATTTTGCGTGCAATAAAACTTTATGGCGGATTTGCACAATTAAATGTGAAATTTGATAACACGCGACTGATGAATATGGGCATTCCTAAACCGGCTGCATTCAAAAGCTATATTGATAAATGTGTTTCTTCCACCCGCGGTCAGACAATCACTGAACTGATGAGAGTGGACTTTAAATAAACCGATGCGTCTGTTTGAATCATCAAACGGCCCTTTATCTTTTATCTCTGCCCGAAAGATAAAGGGGACGGTTTAGAATACAACGACGCCGCGAAGGACATTGCGGCGGCGTATTTTTCATGGCGTGAGCGGTTCAGACAAGGCCGTTTCTGCCATAAAGCCGGAAACCTTCACGCTGGTTTAACCGGTCATAATAGGCGGCCACCGCAGGCAAAGCCGGGCGCGAAATTGGCGTCATCGACCAGCGGTTTACCGCCAGCCCGAGCGGAATATCTGCCAGTGTGAAATTATCACCCAGCACGTAATCACCGCTGCGCTGCAATTGCTCTTCCAGCATCTGCATGTGGCGGTTCCACTCGCTAACACCGGCGTCAATCAGCGCCGTATCCTGATGCTGCGGGCTGTTACGCGCCAGCGCCGGAAACGCATAACGCCACGAATTATTCAGCTCGCCCGCCTGCCAGTCCATCCACTGTTCCGTCAGCGCACGGCGTTTCGGGTCAGAAGACAGCAAATCCTCACGCCCTTCCCGCGCGGCCAGATAGCGGCAAATCACGTTGGATTCCCACAAAACAAACTCACCGTCGAGCACCACTGGCACCATCGCATTCGGGTTCAGCACCTTAAATTCCGGTGTCTGCGTGGACTGGAACCCCGAACCAAACTGCTCCTGCTCAAAATCCAGCCCCAGCTCAAAGCAGGTCCACAAGACTTTACGCACGTTGATTGACGGCGATTTACCCAGAATCTTCAGCATGACTTCACCCCAATGTGGAAACGATTAATGGCGGATAAAAATTCGCGTTTTTGCACCGTGATACGTCGCGTCTGTTTGCGCGACAAAACCGCACTTCTCCGCCAGTCGGATTGACGCCTGATGTTCCGGCTCGATAATGCAGCACAGCTGGCGATCAAGGCTGGCTCCGGCCCAGTTCAGCACCGCCTGCGCGGCCTCAGAAGCATAGCCTTTGCCATGAAATTTTGGCGAAACCACCCAGCCCATTTCTGCCATGCCGTTCAACGAAGGCGTGATATCGCGCTGATAATCTGCCAGACCAATTTCCCCGACAAACGCCCCTTCCGCACCGTTGTGCTTTTCAAACACAATCCAGTAGCCAAAACCGAGCATCTGCCAGTGGCCGGGATAACGCAGCAAACGGCTCCAGCTGGCCTCGCGGGTGGACGGCGTGCCGCCAATATATTTCACGACAGCCGGATCAGCCCACTGCGCGGCGATATCATCGAAATCTTCCACGCGATGGCCGCGCAAAATCAAACGTTCGGTTTCAAGAACGGGCGCCTGAGTCAGCATAATTTTCCTTTGAGTTTTTCTGATCTGTTCCGATGACCATTAACTTAGCATTGGAATTGTTCAGTCGGAAAGAGGGGTTTGAGCCGGAAAAGGAAATCAGACAATAATGCCGCTGCGCAGCGCCGAAGGCGTCAAACCGCGCACCGATTTAAAGCGGTTACTGAAATGGCTGGCGGAGCTGAATCCGCATTCCAGCGCAATGGAAGTGATATCCAGCGAACTGTTCTTTAACAGATTTTCCGCCTGAATCAGCCGCGCATTCATCACATACTGATGCGGCGCCATGCCCATACTGAGTTTAAACATACGGGCAAAATGAAACTCGCTCAGTTCCGCCAGCAGCGCCAGTTCCGGCAGTAATAACGGCTCCGCCAGGTGCGCGTGGATATAGTCTTTTACACGGTTGAGAATGTATGGCGCGAGCCCGCCGCGCACTACCGGCAGCGCCCATTGCAGATGGGTATAATTTTTGACCAGATGCGACATCAGCAGATTTGCCGCGCTGCTCAGCATCAGCTGATTGCTGTTTTCCTGCCACTGGCTGCTGAGCAAAAATTGGCGATACAGCCATGTAATCTGCTGATCTTCCTCAAACGTGCGTTCTTCCACCTGAATTGACGCCGGGCTGCGATCCCACGTTTGTTCAACCAGATGCCGCAGATGATCTTCAGAACAATACAGATGCACAAACGACAAATCGTCGCGGACATCCCAGCTCGACATGCTGTGTTTTGGCATCAGACAAAAGCGATCCGGCCCTCCGCCGTTACGCCAGCCGCCGCGGGTTTTGTGATAACACTCATAACCGTCGGCGACGTAAAGACTCAGCGTGTGATGGTCCGGGCTTTCCTGCGTCACGATGTCGTTTTTGTTCGACCAGGCCGCAAGCTGAATGCCGCCGCCCAGCGCCACACTGTCGTGCAGAACCGCTTTGTGCTTACGCAGCGTTTCGAAAGCCTGATAAACCTTCGCCATGATGTGAACCGTGTGGAGGAAAGAGGAGATTCAGTTTACGTTTTCAGGCACAGGTTGAGCCAGATTTTGCTGCCACTGAACCGCAAAAAATGCGCAAGAATATGCAACTCACCGCAAGCCGCTGAAATCCCACCGCGCCGCATTCTGGCAGAATCTCGTTCAATCAATACTTTGCGTGAGAGAAGTCCATGAATGTGTTTTTGTATATCTCGGTGATTATTATCTGGGGCACCACCTGGTTTGCCATTTATCTGCAACAGGGCGCTGTGCCGGTGACGGTTTCGATTTTTTACCGATTTCTGCTTTCCGCCGTGATTATGCTGGTGGCGCTGCTGGCCGCCCGCCGTTTACGCCGGCTGGCGCTGAAAGATCATCTGTTTTGCATGGTGCAGGGGTGCTGCGTTTTTTGCTTCAACTTTTACTGCTTCTATCACGCCGCCGCGTACATCACCAGCGGGCTGGAATCGGTCATTTTCTCGATGGCGGTATTATTTAACGCCTTCAACGGGATGCTGTTCTTCCGCCAGAAACTGGCACCGGCGGTCATTCCCGCATCACTCCTCGGGCTGGCGGGCATTGTGACCCTGTTCTGGCACGACCTGAGCGCCGCCCATGTCGCGCCGGAATTGCTCAAAGGCATCGGCCTCAGCCTGCTGGGCACTTACGGCTTCTCGCTCGGCAACATGATCAGCTCACGCCATCAGCGCCACGGCCTGGACGTACTTTCCACCAATACCTGCGCGATGTTTTACGGTACAGCGGTAATGGGCGCGCTGAGTCTGGTTCAGGGCGCGTCTTTCGCCCTCGACCTGAGGCCGCAATATATCGGCTCGCTGGTTTACCTTTCGGTGTTTGGCTCCGTGCTGGCTTTTGGCATGTATTTCACGCTGGTCGGACGCATCGGCGCGAGTCAGGCAGCTTACAGCACGTTGCTATTTCCGTTGGTTGCACTGACGGTTTCCACGTTCTACGAGGGTTATCAGTGGCATACCAACGCCGTTATCGGGCTTGTGCTGATTCTGATGGGCAATCTGGTGATGTTCTGTCGCCCGTCCTGGCTGGAGATTTTTCGCCGGAAAGCGGCGTTAAGCGGCTAAGATGCCTGCCAGTCAAACTGCCTGACGATCCGGCTGACCACTTCTTTCATTTGCGCGATAGCCGGGTCCCGCAGGCCGTCGCGCCGCCAGCCAAGATTCACCGCATAAGCGGGCATTTCCAGCGGTGTTTCCAGTAAACGTAAAGGATGGAACGCCGCCAGCCGCCGCGCGGCATGCAGAGGGATCGTGGCGACCGCATCGCTGCCCAGCAGCAAATACGGCAACGCGGCGAAATGCGTGGTGGACGCTTTCACCTGTCGCTTCAGACCTTTCGCCATCAGCACTTCATCTACCATGCCGATAAATCCACCGGAGGAAATCAGTAAATGCGGGCGCTGAATAAAGCCCTCCAGCGTGAGGAAATCCGGCGCGAACTGAACGTCCATCAGACTGGCGTACTGCCCTTCGCCGGCGCTCATGCTGCCCAGCGAGGGGGAGGTAAAACCGCCCGACGCAATCGCCAGATCAATCTCGCGGTTCATTAGCATATCTTCGACAATCCGGCTGTGGGTCTGGCGGAACACCACCCGCAGGCCGGGCATCTCTTCTCCCAGCAGATCGATAATCTGCTTACCGACCGCCAGTTCAAAGTCGTCGGACAACCCGAGGCTCAGCGAACGACCGGCAAAACCGGCGCGATCGCCGGAAACCAGCGTCAGACTCTGGCGACATTTATCCAGCGCTTCACTGATAATCGGTTTCAGCTCATTGGCTCGCAGCGTCGGCGCAAGGCCACGCCCGGTGCGGACGAAAAGATGATCGTCGTACAAACGCCGTAAACGCCCGAGCGCCGCGCTGGCCGCCGATTGTGTCAGCCCGAGACGTACCGCCGCCCGGCTGGCACTGCCTTCCTCATGTAACGCTTCAAAGACTTTCAGCAGGTTGAGATCCCACTCTTCGATATGAATCTGGCGAATATCACTCATCAGTCAGGCCCGGTGGATTAATGTCGGAATTTGCCCAGAATAGAAATTCCTCCTTTCTGAGTCGAGAGTAATCTATGCCTGCTTCCATTGTTGCCGCACTGCAAATCGGTTCGTCGCCGTCGGGTAAAGCCGACACCCTGCAAAATATCCTCTCGTGGGAAGAAAAAATCACGGCCTCCGGCGCTTCACTGGTGGTGATGCCGGAAGCGCTGCTCGGCGGCTATCCGAAAGGGGAAATTTTCGGCACACGCCTGGGATACCGCCTGCCGGAAGGCCGCGAGGCGTTTGCCCGCTATTTTCACAACGCGATTGACGTGCCCGGCGCGGAAACCGATGCGCTGGCTGAAATGGCGACACGCACCGGTGCAAGCATTGTGATTGGCGTAATCGAACGCAGCGGTTCAACGCTCTGCTGTTCCTCGCTGTTCATCGAACCGGAACGCGGCCTGGTCGCGAAACACCGAAAACTGATGCCAACCGCCACCGAAAGACTGATCTGGGGACAAGGCGATGGCTCAACGTTGCCGGTGGTCAGCGCCCGCGCAGGCCGCCTCGGCAGCGCCATCTGCTGGGAAAATCACATGCCGCTGCTGCGTATGGCGATGTATGGCAAAGGGGTGGAAATCTGGTGTGCGCCGACGGTGGATGAACGGGAAATCTGGCAATGCTCCATGCGCCATATTGCGCACGAAGGCCGCATGTTTGTGGTCAGCGCCTGTCAGGTTCAGCCGTCACCCAAAGCGCTGGGAATTGAAGTCGAAAGCTGGCCGGAAGATCGCCCGCTGATTAACGGCGGCTCCGTTATCGTCAGCCCGCTCGGCGATATTCTCGCCGGACCGCTAACCGGTGAAACCGGATTGCTGACCGCCGAAATCAACACCGACGATCTGGTTGGCGCTCGTTACGACTTCGATCCCGTCGGCCACTACGCCCGCCCCGACGTCTTCACGCTGCACGTCGATACAAGAGCAAAAGACACGGTGACGTTTTCGGGGGAATAGGGTTTCAGAATACTGTTACCCCCCTTATGACTGGCCGGGAAGATAACCTTCAGGCCAGTAAACTCTCGCCGCCATTCAGAGGGGAAATTCAGGCGAGTACATCGTTAAAGACACCGTCTTCAGCAACGGCGATGAATTAGCCTGGCGCTGACGCCAGTCCATCGTGTGGATAAGCGTTGTCGCCACCACGCACGGCGAGTTCAGGTTTTTCACCGGCACCTCGGTCGGCGCACCTCTGACACTGGTGCTGACAGGCATGCAAATCACCCGCCCGGTGACCTTTTTGTAAGTCTCATGAGACAAAATCAGTACCGGGCGATATTTGCCAATCTCCTTTCCCTTGGTAGGCTCAAAATCGAGCCAGCAAATATCCCCGCGCTTTGGTAAATACATTAATAATCAAGCTCCTTGTCAGTGGGTTCAGCTAATTCATCCGCGTGAGCAGTATACGCGCTCAAACCTGATAATAAGCTGGCCTCCGTGACCTTTTGCTTCTCGGCTTTTCGAATTTGCAGCCCTTCTTCAGAAACCTCGATGTCAACGACATCGCCTTCCTCAAATTGTGGAATTGACTTCAAATTTCCTGAAAGGCGCAACGCAATGCTGTTACCCCATTTCTGTAATGTTGCCTGAGTTCGCATGTTTCTTACCTCGCTGCATGTATCTACAAAGAGTAGACATCTAAAAGTCTGCGGGTGTATTCCCCATGCAGACTTTTGCGAGCGGCCTTCCGGTTTTAGTGATGCCTTTAAAGCCGCCTCTCTAAATAATCCCCCCGTTCACTTTCAGCGTCTGGCCGTTGACCCATGCGCCGTCGGGGCCGGCGAGGAAGGACACGACGGATGCGATGTCTTCCGGCTGGCCGAGGCGTTCGAGAGGGGCGGCTTTGGCGATATTTTCAATAAGCTGATCGGATTTACCGTTGAGGAACAAATCCGTCGCCGTCGGGCCGGGTGCGACGGTGTTGACGGTGATCTGGCGGCCACGCATTTCTTTGGTCAGTACGCGGCTCAGCGCTTCGACGGCGGCTTTGGTCGCAGCGTAAACGCCGTAGGTTGGCTGATACAAACCCACCACGGTGGAGGAGAAATTGATAATGCGCCCGCCGTTGTTAAGGTGTTTTGCTGCTTCACGCAAGGTGTTAAACGTACCTTTCAGGTTGATATCGATCAGGCGGTCGAACGCCGCATCGTCGGTGTCGGCGATAGCGGAAAGCGTCATGATTCCCGCGTTATTCACCAGCACATCGACACCGCCAAAGGCTTGCTGTGCGCTGGCAAACATACGGCTGACCGCGGCACCATCACTGACATCGGCCTGCGCGGAGATGGCCTTTCCACCTGCCTGTTCAATTTTACTCACCACCGCGTCGGCTTCTGCCTCTCCGCGTGAATAGTTCACGATAACCGTGAAACCGTCCAGCGCCAGACGTTCAGCGATGGCCGCGCCGATACCGCGTGATGCGCCGGTGACCAGCGCGACTTTATTTTGGGTCGGATTTTGAGTCGGAGAAGTCATGATGTTTTCCTCAGGTCTGTTGAAGGGTAACGACAGACAAAGAGTAGTGGATTGACGCTGCCGGATAATTACCCGATATTCGTTATCACTATCCGGTAAAAGCGAACAATCATGGATAAACTCGACAGTATGCGGTTGTTTACCCGCGTGGTGGAGCTGCGCAGTTTTACGCAGGCCGCGCAGGGTCTGAACCTGAAACGTTCGACGGTGACCGACGCCATTAAGCAGCTCGAAGTGCGGCTGAAGGTTCGTTTGCTGCAACGCACCACCCGCCATGTCAGCCCGACGCTGGACGGCGAGGCGTATTATCAGCGCTGTCTGCGCATTCTGGCCGACGTGGAAGATGCCGAGATGGATTTCGCCGGTGCGCAGCCCAAAGGGTTGCTGCGGGTGGACGTCCACGGTTCACTGGCGCGGCATTTTCTTTTGCCCGGCCTGCCGGATTTTCTGGCGCAATATCCTGAGATCGAATTTTATCTGAGCGAAGGTGACCGGTTCGTCGATCTGGTTCGTGAAGGTATCGACTGCGTGATCCGCGCGGGCGAACTGAAAGACAGCGATATGGTGGCGCGTCCGCTGGGAACGCTGTCGGAAATCACCTGCGCCAGCCCGGCGTATCTTGCGCGTTTTGGTACACCGGAAACGCCAGACGATCTCGTTAATCACCGGATGATTGGCTACCGTTCAAGCGCGACCGGCGGCCTGTTGCCGCTGATTTTTCATCAAAACGGGAAAGCGCGGGAAGTGATGTTGCCGACCAGTTTGTCGGTCAACGGCGCGGAAAGTATGAAGGAAGCGGCGCGGCGCGGAATGGGCATTATGCAGGTACCGCATTACGGATTAACCGACGATCTGGCGCAGGGCACGCTGGTGCAAATTCTGACGGATTTCCCGGTCGGTGCGTTGCCGGTTGCACTGCTTTATCCGCGTAACCGTCAGCTTTCGCCCCGCGTGCGGGTGTTTATTGACTGGATGGTGAAGGAGTTTGCGCGGCACAGCAGTGTGCTGACGGGATAGACCGTTTGGATGAATGCGGAGTATGTTAGAAATCTATCGATGGGGAGAAACCGATGACCACACCCGCTGTATTACTGCATATTGGCCACGAAGAGACGCAAATTGTCGTCAGAAATTCGGCGGCTGAAGATAAGATTTTGCCGCTGACGCTGGGCTCACAACTGACGTCTGTGGGCTATTTCCGCCACACGCCGCCCACGCCGGACGAAATGGAAACCGCCATTATGGTGGTGGAAGATGAAATTATTCGTATCCGGCACGATATTCCCGCTGGCGCAGCGCTGTTCAGCACGGACAACGATATCCGCGCGCTGGCACGCATTGCCGGTGTGGCAGAAAACGAGGTGATGACGCTGTCGCTCGACGCCGTCGAACGGACATTTGACCGGCTGGCGCTGGTGATAAACGGGCGTCCTGCGCACTTTGAAGGGCTGCCGGACGGCAATGATTTCGCGGCCACGTTGCTGATTTTGCGCGAGTTCATGCACCATCTGCAATTTGCAGAGATCACCGTGCAGGGAACGAAATTTGAGATGTAAGCAGAAAGCGTAACAGCCTCCTGCGAGGCTGTTATTTTGAGTGACTGAGATTCAGGCCGACGTGTTTTTCAGCTGCACCGGGTCCGATTCCAGCAACACCAGACCGCTGAGATCCGGCAGCGACTGATGCGCCAGATAATCCCGGAATGACATGCGCGGCGCATCGTTTTGCCACGCGGATTGCAGCTTGCCGAGCAAATCCGTGGTTTTGGACGTTTCCACCGGCGTCGTCGTATCTGATTCCAGCCAGCCTTTCACATACTTCTGAATATGCGTTGAGGTGCTGGCCGACTGATCCACAGACGCACTCACCAGCGCCCCTTTGTGGTACTGCACAGACGTCGTGCTTTCGGCTTTGTCATCAATCTGATAGTACAGATAATTCTGCGAATCCCGGTCACTTGTCAGATTCAGCTTAAGCCCAGGTGTTAATGACTGGTGGAAGCTCGCGACCAGATGCGACTGCTGCTTTTGCGTGATATTTCGGTTCTGCGTACTATCGCCGGTGATCGTGCTGGTCTGCGAAACCTGATAAGAGAAAGTATCCACTTCGTCAGGGCGCATCGGGTTGGTTTTATCCGTTGGCGTCTGCGTGACTGACGCCGTGAAATCGGCCAGCCCGGACATCATGTTTTTATCGGTTTTGGTCAGCGAGAAGTGAACCGGTTCTGGCCCGCTGCTTTTGTACGTAATCGCCGACGCGCCGTAATTGCTGTTAAGCGCAGTAAATGCATCTTTGAACATGTCCATCAGCGAAGAGTCGGCATTGCCCCGCGTTCCCGCACTGCTGAACTGTTTCAGATACTGATTCAGCGCCTGTTTCTGCTGTGAGTCGGTACCGAGAAGCGCACGTTTACTCATGTCCACGCTGATATCCACCGTGCCCAGCTCGCCGGTAGATTTCACCGAACGCGTGCTGGCATTGGCGTGGAAATCCAGTGTCTGAACGTTGTTTTTGGTGCCCAGCGTAGCGTGCAAATCAACGGAAGACAGCACTGAGGTATCGAATTTTGTTAATCCGCTCAGATCAAGCTTTGGCGGTTGCGCGGTCAGCCCGTCAATGGCTTTCTGAAAACCGTCAGCCAGACCGGCCAGCGCCGTGCGATCGGCGTCGCTGAGCGTACCTTTGGTGACGCTCACCTGCACGCCCAGACCGTCGGCATCGCTGCCCAGCGTAATATCCACCAAGGCACCGCTGGCCGTTTTTACGCTCAGGGTGATCTGGTTATCCGCTTTGGTATGAAGTTGCGATTGCGCGCTGCTGACGGAGGAAGCCGTACCTGCCGTCTGCTTTAAGACTGATTGCGAGTAGCTGCCTGCCTCCGTGGTAAAGCGCTCCAGCAGCGCCGCACCCAGCCCGGCGAAACGCGCCGCATTGCCCGCAGAACTGAAATTTCCCGCCAGCTTCGACGAGATAAGGTCGGCAGACGCATTTTCCCACACCAGCGCCGGTTTGGTGATGGCGTAAACGGGCGTGCTGCTGGTCGCCTGCCCGATCGTCACGGAAGTCGATTGCCTCGCCGCCGCTTGCTGGCTGGCGACGGCGGTCACGGTTGCCGTGGTTTTGGTGGCGGCCAGCAGCGTAGTGGCTGACTGATTGCCTGTCGCAGAAATAATTGTCATCCTGATAATTCCCTTGTTTTGCGCCATAGCGCCAGTGGATACCCTGATCCTTCTGATGCTATTTTCGGCAAAAACACAGGAAACTTTAAGGATATGTAAAAGTCTGTTTCTGAAAAAAAACGAACAACGACGCCCGGCGTTATGTCATTCCAGCGGACCGCCCAGAATGGTTTCGCACATCCCGGAAAGAATACGTTCGCCGGTTTCTGTTTTTAGATCTTCATACCACTGGCCGGTGACCGCCATGTCTTTACCGTGCGTCACGTCGCAGCGTTTGCGCGCTTTCAGCACCAGATCTTTCACGCGATACGCCCGTTTTTCCTGATAGCGCAGCAGCGCGTCTTCAATGCCTAACGAATTGGTTTGCAACGCATTGGCCAGCACCACGGCGTCTTCCATTGCCGCGCAGCCGCCCTGCCCGATATCCGGCGTCGTGCTGTGGCCGGAGTCGCCCAGCAGCGCAATCCGCCCTTTGACCAGCTGCATAAACGGTTCGATGTCGTGTATTTCAATCCGGTTGGTGGTGTCAGGATTGATCATGCCGATGAGTTTCTGCACCGGTTCTGCCCAGCCGGCAAAATAGCGCTGTAAATCGTCGCGCACCGTGGCGCGATCTTCCCGCAGTCCTTTGGGCAGCGGAACGTCAAAGAAAAAGTAGAAACGGTTATCGCTAACAGGCATCAGCGAAACGCGTTTGCCTTCACCCACGAATGTCGTCCACTGATCGGCGGGCGCGATGCTTTCATCGATTTCTACCAGCCCGTTCCAGTTAACATAACCGGCATAACGGCGCTCGGTGGAATAGCCGAGAACATGCTGACGGATAACAGAATGCGTGCCATCGGCAGCAATCAGCACATCGCCGGTCGCTGAGGTTCCATCGTCAAACCAGGCGGTGACGCTGTCTGCGGATTCCTCTACGTGCGTAACGCGTTTGCCAAACTGCACCTCGTCGCGGCCGTAGGTGTCAAGGAGCATCGACTGCAGTTCCGCGCGCGCCACCGGATAGGGCTGCTCGCCGACGCTCTGAATCAGCGGATCCATCGAGAAGCGCGTCATCGTCTGGCCCTGCTGATAATCTTTGTAGGCCATAAAACGCATCTGCCCGCCCAGCTTGCGCAACGGCTCTTTCATCCCGAGATAATTCAGACATTTCACGCCGTTTGGCCATATAGAAATCGCCGCGCCCACCGGTTTGATCTCTTTCACCGCCTCGTATACCGCCGTTTCGATGCCAAAACGCTTCAGCGCAATCGCCGCACATGTCCCGCCAATACCGCCACCTATCACGATCGCTTTCATATTTTTCTCCTTGAAGTCTCACAAGGAAAAAGCAATTTCTGTACCAGAAAGCGGATTTGCGCAATAACCCTTGTATACAATCTTAAGGCAAAAAATACCCGCCGAAGTCCTGCCGGAATGCGCTAAAACAAGGCACTCTTTTAGCGCAAACGGAGCGCAACAAGCCAGTCTGGTGCGTGAGCGCGAAGGTTGATACTCTTCTGACTATTCAGATTTCAAATACCACAACCAGAAGTAGTGATGAAATGAATCGCTATCCCATGTTCAGCCCGCAACAGTTGCTCAGTTTTGTGGCCGTCTGCGAAACCGGCAGTTTTACCCGCGCTGCCGACCGCGTTTATCTTTCACAATCAACGGTCAGCCAGCAGGTCCGGCGGCTTGAAGAAGCGCTGGGTAAACCGTTGCTCGAGCGCACGTCGCATCAGGTTCAGCTCACCGAAGAAGGCGAGCGGCTGCTCGGCTATGCGCGGCGAATTATCGCGCTCAACGGCGAGGCGCACGACGCGCTGAGCGATCAGTGGCCGGACGGCATTGTGCGTCTCGGCGTGCCGGAGGATTTTGCGGCTGCCACCACGTCTTTGCTGGCGCAGTTTTGCCGTGAGCATCCGCATATCCGGCTGGATGTGACCAGCGGCCTGAGCCACGAACTGCGCCGCGGGTGGCAGCAGGACATGCTGGATATTATTCTGGTGAAACAGCTGACCGGCGAGAAAGCCAATGCGTCGCGCCCCGAGCCGATGCTGTGGCTCGACAGCGCCGGATTTCCGGCTTTTGAGCGCGACCCGGTGCCTCTGGTGCTGTTCCCGCTCAACGGTTTGTATCGCGAAGAATTGTGCCAGGCACTGGACTCTATCGGGCGCAGCTGGCGGATCAGCTACAGCAGTGCCAGCCTCGCCGCGCTGGTCGCCGCAAGTGCCGCCGGACTGGGCATCACGCTGCTGCCCGCGAGCTGTGTCACGCCGGAACACCGTATTCTCGGCGCAGAAAGCGGCTTACCCAGCGTGGAAAACGTCGAGCTGGCGCTGTTTTACCGCCCGGACGCCACGGCGGCGCAAATCGCGCTGGCGGGAAAATTGCGCGAGTTTTGCCAGCTCAGCTGAGCATTGCGTTTCCCACTGACAGGCAGTGGGAAATATCGCAGCCGGAACCGGAGAGATCTTTTAGGGTGAAGAGAAAAGCAGCATCCTCTGAGCATCATGAATAAGGAATTCGACGTGCAAAACCCTCAGCAACAAAGCCGCAGAAACTTTCTCTCAAACAGCGCAAAAGTCACTGCCACCGGTGCCCTGCTGGCCTCCGGCATGGCGTCTGGGTCTACCGTCCGCGCCGGTCAGAACATTGAAACATGCGACGATCCCCGTCAGGCGACAGCGATTTCTGCCACGCACTACCAGCTGCGCAATGTCCGGCTGGAAGAAGGTTTCGAGCGCGAAGGCGACATGGTGACTGGTACGCAAACCGGCCTGTACAATCTCGATATCAATAACGGCAAAATTGTGGCGATTCAGCCTGCAAAAGACGCCCCTGCCAGCACGTTACCAGCCTTTGACGCTAAAGGGCTGCTGCTTCTGCCCGCCACGCGCGACATGCACATCCACCTCGACAAAACCTTTTACGGCGGCAAATGGGAAGCGCCGCGCCCGCGTAAAGGCAAAACCATCATGGATATGATTGCCCGCGAGCAGGTGTTAATTCCTAAATTGCTGCCGACGTCGGTCGAACACGCCGAAGCGATCATCGGCTTGCTGCATTCTAAAGGCACCACCGTGGCACGCAGCCACTGCAATATCGACCCGGTCAGCGGTCTGAAAAGTCTCGAGCACCTGAAAATCGCGCTGGAAAAACATCAGCAGGATTTCAGCTGTGAGATTGTGGCGTTTCCTCAACACGGTTTGCTGCATTCGAAAGTGGACGGCCTGATGCGCGAAGCGATGCAAATGGGCGTGCAGTACGTCGGCGGGCTGGATCCGACCAACGTTGACGGCGCAATGGAAAAGTCGCTGGACGCGATGTTCCAGATTGCGCTCGACACGAATAAAGGCGTGGATATTCACCTGCATGAAACAACGCCCGCCGGGATCGCCGCAGTGAAATACATGATTCAGACCGTGGAGAAAAACCCGCAACTGAAAGGCAAGGTGACGCTCAGCCACGGCTTTGCGCTGGCGATGATGCAGGGTGCGGAGCTGGATGAGGTGATCGCCGGGCTGTCGGAACAGCAGTTCACCGTGGCTTCCACCATTCCGCTCGGCAAACTGAACATGCCACTACCGCAGCTGAGCCAGAAAGGCGTCTTCGTCATAACCGGCACCGACAGCGTGATCGACCACTGGTCGCCGTTCGGTACCGGCAGCATGCTGGAGAAAGCCAGCCTGTACGCCCAGCTCTACGGCAATTCCGACGAATTTGGCCTGACGCGCTCCCTCGCCATCGCCACCGGCAATGTCCTGCCGCTCGATGATGCCGGAAAACGCCAGTGGCCCGCACTCAACGACAACGCCGAAATGATCCTGGTCGACGCCAGTTGTTCAGCCGAAGCGGTCGCGCGGGTGTCCGACGTGAAAGCCACGTTCCATCAGGGAAGGCTAGTGTTTGGCGCGGTGGAGAAAGTTTAAGGGTCAGAGATTGTCTGGCGCAGAAAAGCAAAAAGCCCCGCGAGGGGCTTTTTGCTATATATCTTTATTATGCAGTTTTAACAATTCATGCCATGGATCGGGTGAATCAATTCTATGCACAGCTTTGTGACAATTAGCGCATAAAATAGCAAGATCAAATGTAGAAGTTATTTTGGTAGATTTGAGCTCAGATAATGGAGTTTTATGATGAACCTCAGCATAACTAAAACCATAAATATCATTAAAATTATAACCGCATACCTCGCAAAAAAGTTCTTTGTTTCTCTTTATAAAATTCTCTTTTGCTTTTTTTACCAGAGTTCTATCTCGTTCACGGAATTTATGAATTCTTAAAACTACGTTACCTTCTTCCGCTTCGTAATCATTCGCCATTTCTGAAAAAGTAAAATCACCTGCCCAAAGTCGATATATTTTTTTCAATTCACTTTCGTTAATTTTAAAATTTGTCCCCTGCCGTGCGGTTAGCAATTGCATCCCAGCAAGTTCTGGGTCGCGCTGTAAAAGTGCTGACTCGACCATGCCATCCTGAAGGTTCAACCTAGCTTCATCTATAGTAATACCCACCTTGATTGGTGATACTTCTTCTTTTTTCCAGTACTCCTCAAGTAATCTTTTAGGATATTTGACTTTCTCCTTGGAGACCGGACTCTCTACAACATGTCCAAAGGCAACTAATCCGTAAGGATCTTTCGAGCTTCCTTTAGAACGCCAGATGAAAACAGGATCACCGATGTTGATTTCATCCTGATGTTTTTTATGTTTTACAGCCCAGTAAATGTAATCAAAATTCTGTAGGTAACTGTCAATGTCGAATTCCTCTCTATTCCCTCTAAAAATCCAAGCGTTCACATTACCTCCTTAAATCATTAAGTATTACCGAGATGAAAAATTACAAAGTTAATAATATCAATAAGAATAGTTATTGTTTGCGTACATATCTAAAAAAGCCCCTTTCGG
>NZ_JBKEZJ010000010.1:0-185041 GCF_046449555.1 Rahnella selenatireducens | reverse complement strand
TAATCTTTCCGACCCGGTCACTCCGTGATGTTGTTCACGTTGTTCCCTGTCGATGGAGCGGCATTATAGGGAGTTGGATTTTAATGGCAAGCGAATAAATACAGTTTTATTTCGTTTGCCGTTTTTTTATCCAAAGAACCTTATTTCTACCCTTTTGCTATAAAGGAAGGCAAAGCAGCCAGGCTTTCCAACACGGCATCTGCTGCAGTTTCACTTTCAGGAGTTACCGGCTTGCCTGTGCGAACTAAAATCTTGGTCCCCACGCCTGCAGCAGCAGCTGCCTGCATATCTTCCAGCTTATCACCCACCATATAAGAAGAAGCCATATCAATATTGAGCTCGTCTTTAGCCGTCATAAACATACCTGGCAGAGGCTTACGACAATCGCAAACCTGAGTAAACTCTTTAACGGTACCTTCGGGATGATGCGGGCAGAAGTAGATGCCATCGAGATCGACGCCTCTGTCGGCAAGCGACCAGTCCATCCACTCCGTCAGCGTCATAAACTGATCTTCGGTAAACTTGCCGCGCGCGATACCGGACTGATTGGTGACTAGTACCAATAAGAAGCCCATCTCTTTGAGTTTAAGGCATGCATCAATAACACCATCGATAAACTGGAAATCATCGATTTCATGTACATAGCCGTGATCGACATTCAAAGTGCCATCACGGTCAAGAAAGATTGCTGAAACTGGTTGTGCCACGAATTTGCTCCTGATGGCGGGTTAACGGCGTCAGTATCGCATGTTTTCAGTGCTCGTGAGAACGCTAACCTGGTTGACTTAGACGTCTAGACGCCTTAGCATCCACGACATGCTTCGGGAAAGTGCTCCCGCAGAGTTAATTTCACCACGTCACGGCAAAAAGACAGAATAAAAAATAATATGATTAAACTTTCAAACATCACCAAGGTTTTCCAGCAGGGTTCGCGCCAGATAGTCGCGCTCTCTGACGTGAGTCTTCACGTCCCTGCCGGGCAAATTTATGGCGTAATCGGCTCATCTGGTGCGGGGAAAAGTACATTAATCCGCTGCGTCAATTTGCTGGAACGTCCGACCAAAGGCCAGGTACTGGTTGATGGTCAGGATCTGATGTCCTTCTCCGAGAAAGCGCTGACCCGCGCACGTCGCCAGATTGGTATGATTTTTCAGCACTTTAATTTGCTGTCGTCACGTACAGTCTTTGGCAATGTGGCACTGCCGCTGGAGCTGGATAACCTCTCTTCTGCTGAAATCAAAAAACGTGTTTCAGAGCTGCTGAGTCTTGTAGGCCTGGAAGATAAACATGATGCTTATCCGGCCAATCTTTCCGGCGGTCAAAAACAGCGTGTGGCGATTGCACGCGCTCTGGCCAGTAATCCCAAAGTCTTGTTATGCGATGAAGCGACCAGTGCTCTTGACCCGGCGACAACACGCGCAATTCTTGAATTGCTGAAAGATATCAACCGTCGCCTTGGATTAACTATTTTGTTGATTACCCACGAGATGGATGTCGTTAAGCGCATTTGCGATCAGGTTGCGGTGATCAGCGATGGCAAATTAATCGAGCAGGATAAAGTGAGTGAGATGTTCTCACACCCTAAAACCCCGCTCGCGCAGCAGTTTATTCAGTCTACGCTGCACCTGGATGTCCCGGAAGATTACGCCGTACGTCTGGTTCCTGAACCTGAAGCCGGTCGGGTGCCTTTATTACGTCTGGAATTCACCGGTCAGTCCGTTGATGCGCCGCTGCTTTCAGAGGCCGTGCGCCGTTTCGACGTAAACAACAATATTATCAGTGCTCAGATGGATTATGCCGGCGGCGTGAAGTTCGGGATCATGCTGACAGAAATGCACGGTGCAGAAGAAAGCACTCAGGCAGCCATTCAGTTTCTGCATGAAAATCAGGTAAAAGTAGAGGTACTCGGTTATGTCTGAGCCAATGATGTGGTTAATGGGTCGGGGGATTTGGGAAACTGTCATCATGACACTGACCTCTGGCTTCTTCGGTTTCGTTCTGGGTCTGCCTTTTGGCGTGCTGCTTTACGTTACCCGTCCGGGCCAGATTGCAGAGAACAAAAACGTCTATCGCGTGATGTCTGCGCTGGTTAACATTTTCCGCTCTATACCTTTTATTATCCTGCTGGTGTGGATGATCCCGTTCACACGTCTGATCGTCGGGACTTCTATCGGTTTACAGGCGGCAATTGTCCCCCTAACCGTCGGCGCGGCGCCATTTATCGCGCGTATGGTTGAGAATGCGTTGCTGGAAATCCCAAGCGGTCTGGTTGAAGCCTCGCGCGCCATGGGCGCCACACCGATGCAAATTATCCGTAAAATCTTGTTGCCGGAGGCCTTGCCGGGTCTGGTCAACGCAGCCACTATCACGCTGATCACTCTGGTGGGCTATTCCGCTATGGGCGGTGCTGTCGGTGCTGGTGGATTAGGGCAAATCGGTTATCAGTACGGTTACATTGGTTATGACGCAACTGTAATGAATACGGTATTAGTCCTGTTAGTCGTTTTGGTGTATTTAATTCAGTTTTGCGGCGACCGCATCGTAAAAGCAGTCACGCATAAATAATGAAACAACAGCTGTAATAGCTAACCCTGCGAATAATTTTTATCCGCTTATTGAGGAAAGGACATGTCTAATAAATTTAAATCCATTGCAGTTGTCGGCGCGCTTCTGGGAACGCTGGCTTTAGTTGGTTGCGGGCCGAAAGAACAGGATCCTAACCATATTAAAGTGGGTGTAATTGTCGGTTCTGAACAGCAGGTTGCTGAAGTTGCACAGAAAGTCGCTAAAGAAAAATACGGTCTTGACGTAGAGCTGGTGACTTTCAACGACTACGTGTTGCCAAACGAAGCGCTGAGCAAAGGCGATATCGATGTTAACGCCTTCCAGCATAAACCATACCTTGACCAGCAGATTAAAGATCGTGGGTATAAACTGGTTCCGGTCGGCAACACTTTCGTCTACCCAATCGCCGGTTACTCTAAAAAAATCAAATCTATCGATGAGCTGAAAGATGGCGATCAGATTGCATTGCCAAACGACCCGACTAACCTGGGCCGCTCATTACTGCTGCTGCAAAAACAAGGTTTGATCAAACTGAAAGACGGTGTTGGCCTGTTGCCTACAGTTCTGGATGTCACTGAGAACCCTAAAAACCTGAAACTGGTTGAGCTGGAAGCGCCACAACTGCCACGTTCACTGGATGATGCGAAAATCGCACTGGCTGTAATCAACACTACTTACGCCAGCCAGATCAACCTGACACCAGAAAAAGACGGCATCTTCGTTGAAGATAAAGAATCTCCATACGTTAACCTGATCGTTGCGCGTGAAGACAACAAGGACGCAGAAAACGTGAAGAAATTCGTTCAGGCTTACCAGTCTGACGAAGTTAACGCTGCTGCGAACAAAATCTTCAACGGCGGCGCAGTGAAAGGTTGGTAATTCGCGAATGTCAGGAACTCAGTATTTATCCTGATAATTACTCTCGCAATTATTCCTTTCACAAATAAATTCAAGGCGGGCTTATGCCCGCCTTGTTATTTCCTCAATACCTTGGTTCAATAACGCCACATTCTTTCCTTTAAACATATTAAAAAAGCAGAGGACATACCATGCGTGCTTTACCTCTCTGTTTGTCGGCACTTTTGCTGGCGGGTTGTTCCCTGACTCAACACACACAGCCAACAACCACTGCACCTGTTGTTAAAGAAGAGCCAAAACCTGTCAAACCAAAACCGGCTCCGGTTCGCCCTGCCCCCGTCAAACTGTATAAAGATGCTGAAGCTCTGGTCGGAACACCTTTCCGCGACCTGGGTGAAGTTTCTGGTGAATCTTGCCAGAGCGATCAAAACGATACGCCGCCAAGCCTCGCGGCCGCGCGTAAAAGAATGCTCACCCGCGCCTCTTATATGAAAGCAAATGCGGTGCTGTTGCATCAGTGCGAGATCGTCGGCGGCGTTCCCGGCTGCTACCAGCAGGCAATTTGTCAGGGTTCGGCTTTGAATGTCACCTTTAAATGACCTCATTTTCTTTTGAGCAAATAGGGATCATTCATTCTCCCTACAAAGAGAAGTTTGCTGTTCCGCGCCAGCCGGGGTTAATTCAGGATGGCGGCGGCGAATTACATCTTCATGCGCCTTATAACCAGCCCGAGGCCGTACGTGGGCTGGAAGATTTCAGTCATTTATGGGTGATGTTCATCTTTCATCAGACGATGGACGGGGGATGGCGCCCGACGGTGCGTCCGCCGCGCCTTGGTGGCAATATCCGTACCGGCGTGTTTGCCACACGTTCAACCTTTCGCCCAAATCCTCTGGGCATGTCGCTGGTTGAACTGAAAGGCATTCGCTGTCAGGGGCAGAGTGTGATTCTGCAACTCGGCAGTCTCGACCTCGTCGATGGCACTCCCGTTGTTGATATCAAACCTTATCTGCCGTTTGCAGAAAGTCATCCTGAAGCCCGTGCTGGTTTTGCCCAACATGCGCCGCAAGCTGATATGCCCGTGGAATTTCTCCCTCAGGCAGAATCTCAACTGGCAAAAAATGCAGTAAAATATCCGCATCTGCGCCGCTTAATTACACAGATATTAGGGCAGGATCCGCGTCCTGCTTACCGCAAAGGTGAATCTGTTGAGCGGGATTACGCCGTTCGCCTGCTGGAATTTAATGTCCGCTGGCGGGTTGTGGGTTCCCTGAATCAGGTATTGTCCCTCGACGAAGACTAAATTTCCTCTGCGTCTCTTTTGGCAACACCAACTCGCTGGTAAACTAAGCCACTTTTCACGTTTTGGCTGCCACTGGCAGCCCGATTGCAATTTGCAGTGCTAACGGAACCAACACATCATGCGTACTACTCAATATCTGCTCTCTACACTGAAAGAGACGCCAGCTGACGCAGAAGTCATCAGCCACCAGCTGATGCTTCGCGCTGGTATGATCCGCAAACTGGCCTCCGGCCTGTACACCTGGCTGCCGACCGGCTTACGTGTTCTCAAAAAAGTTGAAAACATCGTACGCGAAGAAATGAACAACGCGAACGCCATTGAAGTGTCTATGCCGGTAGTTCAGCCCGCTGATTTGTGGCAGGAGAGCGGACGTTGGGAACAATACGGCCCGGAACTGCTGCGTTTCGTTGACCGTGGCGATCGTCCATTCGTTCTGGGTCCAACCCACGAAGAAGTCATTACGGATCTGATCCGCAACGAAGTCAGCTCTTACAAGCAACTGCCGCTGAATTTCTTCCAGATCCAGACCAAATTCCGTGATGAAGTTCGCCCGCGTTTTGGTGTAATGCGTTCTCGCGAATTCCTGATGAAAGATGCCTATTCGTTCCACACGACGCAGGAATCCCTTCAGGAAACTTACGACGCGATGTATGCGGCTTACAGCCAAATATTCAACCGCATGGGCCTGGATTTCCGTGCTGTGTTGGCAGATACCGGTTCTATTGGTGGCAGCGCGTCCCATGAATTCCAGGTACTCGCACAAAGCGGCGAAGATGACGTGGTGTTCTCTGACTCTTCAGATTTCGCTGCCAACATCGAATTTGCAGAAGCGCTAGCTCCGACGGCACCGCGCGCCGCCGCTACGCAGGAAATGCGTGTGGTGGAAACACCAGATGCGAAAACTATCGCTGAACTGACAGAACAGTTCCAGGTTCCGGTTGAGAAAACCGTGAAAACTCTGATGGTACACGCGACTGCTGAAAGTGGTCATAAACTGGTTGCCCTGCTGGTTCGTGGTGATCATGAACTGAACGAAATCAAAGCTGAAAAACTGCCGCAAGTTTCTGCTCCGCTGACTTTCGCAACTGAAGCTGAAATCCGTGAAATCGTTGCAGCAGGCCCAGGTTCACTCGGCCCGGTTAATCTGCCAATGCCAGTTGTTGCTGACCGCACCGTTGCCGCGATGAGCGATTTCAGCGCTGGCGCAAACATCGACGGTAAGCATTACTTTGGCATTAACTGGGATCGCGATGTTGCGCTGCCAGAAGTAGCAGATATCCGTAACGTAGTTGCCGGCGATCCAAGCCCGGACGGTCAGGGTTCTCTGGTCATCAAACGCGGTATCGAGGTTGGGCACATCTTCCAGCTGGGTACTAAATACTCAGAAGCAATGAATGCGACAGTTCAGGGCGAAGATGGCCGTAATCAGGTCATGACCATGGGTTGCTACGGCATTGGGGTAACCCGCGTGGTCGCGGCGGCTATCGAACAGAACCACGATGACCGTGGAATTATCTGGCCGGACGCTATTGCCCCGTTCCAGGTTGCGATTCTGCCAATGAACATGCACAAATCTTTCCGCGTGAAAGATGCGGCGGAAGCGTTGTACAAAGAACTGCGTTCACACGGTATCGATGTGATCCTCGACGATCGTAAAGAGCGTCCGGGTGTCATGTTTGCAGACATGGAACTGATCGGTGTTCCACACCACGTTGTGATTGGTGATCGTAATCTGGATGCTGAAGAGCTGGAATATAAAAACCGCCGCAGCGGTGAAAAACAAATGATCAAGCAAGGCGATATTGTTGAATATCTGCTGAGCCAGATCCCGCGTTAATATTTTAGCAACAAACGTTCGCCCATAAAAATGCCCGCATCGCGCGGGCATTTTTGTTTGTGTAATGCGTTAAAAGCTTAAGACCTAAGGGCAAACTTTATCGGCATCAAAGCTGATATTCTTATCCGCAACAACCGCCCGTTGCATCTGCCCCTCTTCCATTGACGGTTCTGTCATAAAATGACCGTCCATCGAGATAAAGACCAGCTGGTTCGGCGCTTTACGGGCAGCAAGATAGCCGGCTTCCAGCGTTTTATTGGCGGACATTGGGAAGATATTACCCGTTGCACAATCTTTGAAAGAGGCCGCATCGGCGCTGTATTGCATCATGCCAGTCAGCGCCATTGGCGTTTTCGGCAGGCTCTGCTGTACAGGCTTCAGCGTGTAGTTGAACGAAGAAACGATCGGCTCACCGCTGTGATCAAGCATTTCGAGATTTTCATCTTTTGGATGGAAATAGCGCTTCTCGCCACGGCTGTCAGTCAGCACCAGTTTATCTGCCGTACGCGCCCAGCGGCCGTAACTGGCAAAGCTCTGATCGCCCTCTTTGCTGCCCTTATACACTTCCTGCAAGATGTAAGTACCGTCCTGTTGTAGGAATAATGAGGTTTTTAAGCCGCTGCAATCTGCGCAAGGCAAAACGCCACTGTAACTTTGCTGCATCGCCTGAAGCGGTTTTTCATGATTGAAGGCAGCGGTGTGGCAGCCAAACAGTGACAGCGCCCCGAGCGCCAGCACTGCCGTGATAATGATTTTTTTCACAGTTTCTCCCCTACTGCTTTTTCCTTGTGCTGCGATAAAGATTGTCCTGCAACACGATTTAAGGCTGACGAATTTTGCCTCGTAATGCTTTTGTAGCACCTTTGCGCACTTTACTTTCTACGCGACGAATTTTGGACCCTTTGGTCGGCTTCGTCGCCCGGCGAGGTTTTTCCACCACCATCGCCTGCGAAATCAATGTACTCAGCCGGGCTACAGCGGCTTCGCGGTTCTGCTCCTGACTCCGGTATTCCTGGGCTTTAATGATCACCCAGCCGTCGGCAGTAATAGAATGGTGATTGAATGCCAGTAACCGCTCTTTGTAATATTCTGGCAAACTTGACGCTTTAATATCAAAGCGTAAATGGATTGCCGTTGATGTTTTATTGACGTTCTGACCACCATTTCCCTGCGCGCGGATCGCCGTTAATTCAATTTCGCTGTCAGGGATTTCCAATTTTCCGGAAAGGATTAGCACACTGATTACCTTCCGTCATTTCCGGCAAACTCTTTCCATTCAGAAAAATGAATTTCCAAATTACTCTGAGCATCGGAAAGCCAAATAGTTCCGTCCTGTAAAGTTGCCTGTAAATCCATGGTGCGGCTGCCAAAAGCGGTCAGCTGATTCAGAAGCTCATCTTCTAAATATCGAATGCGAAGGTTGTTAAAACCTCTTACTTTTCCTTCGATCTGTGACCACCAGACTTTTGCCGCTCTCTCACCATAAGCGTAAAGCACGACTTCGCGCGATTGGTTACAGGCCTTTTTCAGACGCTTCTCATCAGGCAACCCTAATTCAACCCATAATTCGATGCCGTTATGATCGTTTTTACGCCAGATTTCAGGTTCATCATCCGCACTTAATCCGCGGGTAAAAGTCAGGCGTTCATCTGCATGGTAAATCCATGCCAGCAGACGCAGCATCATTCGTTGTTCTGTTTCTGAGGGATGCTGAGCCAAAGTCAGGTTGGCGTCATGAAAGAAATTACGATCCATATCAGCAATATTGATTGCTGCTTTATAAATTGTTGCTTTTAGCGCCATGGGAAACCTCTTGATATCAGACGCACAGTGTACTTGAAAGCGTCCTGCCTAAACCAGTTTTCCCCCGATGGACCTCCTGAATAAAGGCTGTACGCAAACGATTTACCTTTACAGGCCTGCTAATAACTCACACTCTCCTGTGCTATAGTCGTTAAATACTGAGAGTTTATCTTTCTGCGCTTTCCTCAGAGGGATACGCTTTTTAGGGAGAACTTATGCAACAATACTGTGAGTTGGTACGCCGTAAATATTCTGAAATCGCCAGTGGCGATCTCGGATATGTGCCCGATGCGTTGGGTTGTGTATTGAAAGCATTGGACGAAGTGGCAGCGAATGCTGAGCTTCCGTCTTCCGTTAGGGACCAGGCGGCCTACGCCGCCGCTAACTTATTGGTGAGCGATTATGTCGATGAATGATGAGTACCAACCCATCAATTGTGATGACTACGATAATCTCGAGCTCGCCTGCCAGCATCACCTGGTTTTGACGCTGAAGCTGCGTAGCGGAGAAGTCGTTGAGGCAAAAGCCAAAGATTTGTTAATGCGTAAGAAAGTGGAGTATCTGGTGGTCGAGGCCAGCGGAGAACAACGCGATCTGCGGCTTGACCATATTGAAAGCTTTAGTCATCCGGAAATTGGCACGGTGGTCGTGAGCGCAGAATAAGCGAAAACCTCCGTCACTATGACTAACGGGCAATCTCAGGGTTGCCCGTTTGCATTTCTGCAACCGCCCCAGTTACTATTTAAGTGGCGTCAGACTGGCATAGTAGGCTGCCAGATCACTGATATCCTGCTCAGACAGTGATGATGTAAATGCCTGCATGACACCCGCCTGCCCGCCGCTGCGTTCTCCTTTCTGATAAGCACGCAGCGCCAGTGCAAGATAGTCCTCATTTTGCCCGGCCAGATTAGGATAAATAGCATTAACCGCTTTTCCCTTTGCGCCGTGGCATGCTGCACAGCTTGCCGATTTAGACTGACCATCAGCACTGTTTCCCTGAGCCAGAACCGGTGAACTCAGCAATATCAGCGGCAATAACCCTGCCATTACCCGCAACAAAACTCTCAGCATTTCAACTCCCAAAAATTAACTGCTTTCTATTTTATTGAGCAACGGACCATAACAGCCGCCATTGCCCTTCATTATTTTCAGCCCGTGCCTGACGGGTGATAAACCAGCCAGGTGCAGCAATAAGCTGTTCATTGTAATAAACCAGCGGAATGCGATCCCGTTGCCACGGCGGCACACCTAACTCAGACCACAACTTTTTCGCCTGACGGGCACGATCGCGCCCAACCTTTTCAATCATCCCGGAAGCATGGAAGCGAACGGTGATCGTTTCCCCCGGGCGCGGTTGACGGATGACACAGTTTTCATCACCCGCATCACGAATTGCAGAAACTGATAAAAAACCCAGAGCGTCAGGCAACAGAAGTTTGTCAGCAGGATCCCAGCTGATGATCTGATCTTTGAGGGATGAATATTGGGGCAACAGATACAGACGCTGGCGAAAACGTCGCACAACAAAACTCCCAAGCTGAAGCTGCGCCTTTGCATCTTCACGGCTCAACGCCACTTCATCCCAAATTCTCTGGAGCTGTTCGCGGGATGGCATTTTTGCTTCATGGCCAGCCAGCCAGCGGCGCAGCAGCGCAGAACGTCTTGCCGCGGAGAAACTCTCCATGCCCCCAACAGATAAACTCCCCTGTTCATCTGTTAACGCAGTCAGGGACTCACTGAGTAATTCATCAAGCAGGGATTCCTGTTCCGCGCACAACGAAGCACTGCGGGCGGTGGATTGCGCAAAGTGTGGCCAGCGCGCATAGAGCGAAGGGAGAATATCGAGTCGCAAAAAATTACGATCGAAACGGGCATCACGATTGCTGTCATCCTCGATCCACGTCAGCTGGTGTTGATCTGCGTATTCCTCAAGCTGATCACGGCTGAGATCGAGCAACGGCCGCATCAGCCGATAACCAAGACCTATGCTGTCCGCGCTCATCGCCGACAAACCCGCAGGGCCACTACCGCGTTTGAGCGCCAGCAAAAACGTTTCACACTGATCGTTAAGATGTTGCGCTGTCAGTAAGACTTCGCCTTCTTCCAGCTGTGTTGAAAATGCCTGATAACGCGCAGCTCTTGCTGCCGCTTCAATCCCGCCATCCCGGGCATTGACCTGGACCCTGATGGCGGCCAGCACGATATTCCGCTGCTGGCAGAAATCATGGCAATGCGCTGCCCACTCATCCGCAAACTGACTGAGTCCGTGATGCACATGCAGCGCCCGCAACTGTATGTCCGGGATCTGGTCGTCCCGCAACTGTGCAAGACCAGCCAGCAAAACGGTTGAATCCAGACCACCGCTAAATGCCACGCAAAGTTTTCGCGCAGACCCAATTTTGCTGCGCAGATGTTCAGTCAGAAACAGTGCTGACGGATGAGGATTCATGAGATTACCGGGATTCGTAAAGCTCTAACGGCAGGCCGTCGGGATCTGTGAAAAAAGTAAACTGTTTGCCGGTATAAGGGTCTGTTCTCACCGGTTCGCAAATGACACCGGCTGCGTTCAGCACACTGACGGACTGCCCGATATCTTCAACGCTGAACGCCAGGTGGCGCAAACCGCAGGATTCAGGCCGGCTTGGACGGGCAGGCGGATTCGGGAAGCTGAATAACTCAATCGTATACTGGCCGTTGAGTGCCAGATCGGCTTTCCAGGAATCACGTTCTTCGCGGTAAAACTCGCCAAGTAAGGTAAACCCAAGAATATCGCAATAGAAATGTTTACTGGCCTGATAATCAGAACCAATGACCGCGATGTGATGAATCTGGCGAAGATTAAGCATGATGATTTCCTGTTAATTCCTGCTGTGCACGTTACTCAGGGTGTTTGCAGACGTCAATAAAAAGCCCTCACAAAGAGGGCGGTTTGTTAACCCGCTTCCGGCTGTTTTAAAACTTTTACCAGATAGCGACCGTCTTCTGTGAGACGGGTTCCATGAATATCCGTTTCAAATCCCGGATAACGTTCACCGATAGAACACAGCATGATCAGAAAATCGAGAACGGCGCGGCTCTCTTGCGTAATCATCTCACCAGGCATCACCACGGGAACACCCGGTGGATACGGCAGAATCATATTAGCGGACACTTTGCCAATAAGTTCGTCAATGTCGCACTCATCGATATGCCCGCGCACCTGATGCTGGAACATTTCGTACGGCGTCATTTTCATTTCCGGCAACACATCAAAAGCCTCAATCATCAGACGCGGAAGATCATGGCGGACAATCAGCTTGTGGATCCCCTGAGCCAGATCCTGAATGCGCATATTACGGTAGAAATCCGGATCTTCGGCAAAAAGGTCCGGAAGCATATTTTTGACCCGAAGATTAAGATCATAGCTGCGTTTAAAATCGGTCAGCCCGCGCATCAGGCTCATGGATTTGGTTTTATCAATGCCAATGCTGAACAGGAAAAGCAGATTATACGGGCCCGTTTTTTCCACTACCACGCCGCGCTCATCAAGGAATTTCGCCACCAGCGCTGCCGGGATCCCCTCTTCTTCGAGTTTGCCCATTTCATTCATACCCGGCGTCAGGATCGTCACTTTGATCGGATCCAGATACATATGATCGGTATCCGCATCAGCAAAACCATGCCAGTTCTGATCAGGATTCAGCGGCCAGCACTCTGCTTCATCAATATGCTCAGGTTGCCAGATATCGAAGAACCAGCCATCAGTTTCCTCACGCAGCCGTTGTATCTCTTTACGGAAATGCAGCGCACGTTCCACAGAACGGTTGATGAGCCGCCGTCCGGGATTTCCGCGCAACATAGCCGCCGCAGTTTCTGCCGACGCCACAATGCCGTAGTTCGGCGATGTAGTGGTGTGCATCATGTAGGCTTCATTAAAGGTGCTTTCGTTATAGTCGCCTTTAATGTGAATCATGGAAGCCTGTGAGAAAGCCGCCAGCAATTTATGCGTCGACTGCGTTTCATAAATCACTTTGCCGGGAACCCGCTCGCCGCTCATTCCACTTTTTCCATCATAAATCGGATGGAAATTGGTGTAAGGCACCCATGCGGAATCAAAGTGAATCGACGGTACATCTAGCGTACTTTTGATGTAGTCCGTGTTGTAAAGCAGGCCATCGTAGGTGGAATTGGTGATCACCGCATGCACGGGCCAGGTGGCATTTTCGGTCTGCGCGATCTTCTCTTCAATGCTTTCACGTGTGAATTCCCGTTGCGGGATCCCGCCGAGAATACCGTAGGCATTGCGGTTCGGACGCAAATACACCGGCACGATGTTGGTCATCATCATCAGATGTGCCAGAGATTTGTGGCAGTTTCTATCTATCAGCACAGTGCTGCCCGCAGGCGCGGCGTACATCCCGACAATTTTGTTTGCCGTGGATGTGCCATTGGTAACGATATAGCTTTGCTCCGCCCCGAACGTTCGCGCGATGTATTCCTCTGCCTCTAAATGCGGGCCGGTATGGTCGAGCAGGGAACCGAGTTCCGTCACCGAAATCGACACATCCGCTTTCAGGGTCTTAGCCCCGAAAAAGTCATAAAAAAGCGTCCCAACCGGGCTTTTCAGAAAGGCCGTACCGGCCATGTGTCCGGGCGTACAAAAGGTATATTTCCCTTCTTCCACATAGGTAAATAACGCTTTGGTCAGCGGCGGCGTGATGGTATCGATATATTCATCGGTGTACTGACGGATACGCCTGGCAATATCATCGGCAGCAGCCAGAGCATACTCGAAGAAATACAAGACCATACGCATCTCATTAACATCAACGTCCAGCGTAGAGTGCGTATTGATGAACGCGTAAAGCGGCAGGTATTCATTCAGTTCATTGATTTCCGTGCACAGTTCTTCACTGTGCTGGTCCCAGTCGAAGATCGCCCCGCAGATACGGGCATTATTTTCGATGAGTTTCAGTAAGTCAGCACGATCGCGCGGGTAAATAATCTGGAATCCGAGAAGCGTCAGCGCACTATCCAGTTCACGGATTGGCTCATCTTTATAGTAGGCCCCTTCCGGGCGCATGATAGCGATAATATTCATCTGACAAATCCTTCTGTTGTATATCTCTCAGGTATTTATAGAAACACGGTTAACGGACGCTGTGTACCCTTTAACACCGGGTTTCGACCAAAAAGAGGGAATTTAAGAATGCAGGAAAATCTGAGAGGGAAAAACGGACAATAAAAAAGGCTATGCCGGAGCATAGCCTTTCGCAATACATTGCTGATATCAGCAGTAACCGTAAGTCATCAGACGCTGATAACGACGGTTGCGTAGTTCTTCAGTGCTCAGAACATCCAGATCGCTCAGGTCAGCTTCCAGTTGTGCACGCAGAGAAGCGGCCATTGCCTCAACGTTACGATGCGCACCACCCAGAGGTTCCGGGATCACGGAGTCGATCAGTTTCAGCTCTTTCAGACGCGGGGCAATAATCCCCATCGCTTCGGCAGCCAGAGGCGCTTTATCTGCGCTTTTCCACAGAATCGACGCACAACCTTCCGGTGAAATTACCGAGTAGGTGCTGTATTGCAGCATGTTAACTTTGTCACCCACGCCGATTGCCAGAGCACCACCGGAACCACCTTCACCAATAACGGTGCAGATAACCGGGACGTTCAGGCGCGACATTTCGCGCAGGTTGCGGGCGATCGCTTCAGACTGGCCACGTTCTTCCGCACCCACACCAGGGTATGCACCCGGGGTGTCGATGAAGGTGATGATTGGCAGTTTGAAACGTTCGGCCATTTCCATCAGGCGTAACGCTTTGCGATACCCTTCAGGTGCAGGCATACCGAAGTTACGACGAATTTTCTCTTTGGTTTCACGGCCTTTCTGATGACCAATGATCATCACAGCACGTTCGCCCAGACGAGCAATACCGCCAACGATAGCTTTATCGTCTGCGAATGCACGGTCACCCGCCAGTTCATCAAAATCGGTGAAGATATGTTTGATGTAATCCAGGGTATAAGGGCGACGAGGATGGCGCGCCAGTTGGGCAATCTGCCAGGCGCCCAGATCAGAGAAAATCTTACGGGTCAGTTCAACGCTTTTCTCGCGCAAGCGTGCAACTTCTTCGTCCAGATTAATATCTAATTTTTCGTCTTGACGGCTGACTGCAGTCAGCGAGTCAATTTTCGCTTCCAGTTCCGCAATCGGCTGTTCAAAATCAAGAAAATTCAGACTCATAGCATTCCTATTTTAGTCAAATTCCAGTTCCACCTGCTCACTACCGACCAGGCCTCGCAAATCCAGCAACAGTTTGTCCGTTGGCGTTACACGCCATGACGCCCCGAATCGCAGCCGGGCTCTTGCATTTTCTCGTTGGTAATACAGATGCACTGGTATCGTCCCCGATCGGTGAGGTTCCAACGATTGGCGGAGACGGTTCAAAAGCTGGTCATCAATTTGCCTGTCAGTCAGCGAGATAGCAAGACCGCGAGCATATTTTTCCCGTGCTTCACTGATGTCCATTACATCGCGGGCCATCATTTTAAGCCCGCCACTGAAGTCATCAAAGCTGACCTGTCCTGTGGCGATAAGGATACGGTCTTTTTCCAATAAATGCTGGAATTTTTCCAACGCTTCGGTGAACAACATCACTTCGAGACGACCGGAACGATCGTCAAGCGTACAGATCCCAATGCGGTTACCGCGTTTGGTGACCATGACGCGAGCAGCGAGAACCAGCCCCACTGCGACGGTCATTTTGCCCCGTTCCGTCGGGTGCATATCTTTCAAACGCTGGCCGCCGCCATAACGTTCAATCTCTTTCAGATACTGAGTAATCGGATGCCCGGTCAGATACAAGCCGAGCGTTTCCCGCTCACCGTCGAGCACCGTTTGTTCCGGCCACGGCATCACGTTTGAGTAAGATTTCTCAACCTGTTCAGGCGCTTCGGCCAGAACACCAAACATATCTACCTGACCAATGGCCTCCGCTTTCGCGTGCTGATCGGCCGCTTTCAGCGCGTCACTGAGAGAACTCATCAGAGCGGCGCGATGCGGCCCAAGCCGGTCAAAAGCGCCTGACATAATCAGTTTTTCTAGAATGCGTTTGTTCAGCTTTTTGACGTCGGCACGCGCGCACAAATCAAACAACTCTTTGAAATAGCCGCCTTCATTACGTGCTTCAATAATCGCTTCAATCGGGCCTTCACCCACGCCTTTTATCGCGCCGATACCGTAAACGATTTCACCTTCGTCGTTGACGTGGAAGTGATACAGACCGCTGTTGATGTCCGGCGGCAGGATTTTCAGGCCCATACGCCAGCATTCATCCACAAGCCCGACAACTTTCTCGGTGTTATCCATATCCGCGGTCATTACCGCCGCCATGAATTCGGCCGGATAGTGTGCTTTCAGCCACAACGTCTGGTACGACACTAAAGCGTAGGCAGCTGAGTGAGATTTGTTAAAACCGTAACCTGCAAATTTCTCTACCAGGTCAAAGATTTTAATCGCCAGTTCGCCGTCAACGCCGCGTGATTTGGCGCCATCTTCGAAGCCGCCGCGCTGTTTAGCCATTTCGACCGGGTTTTTCTTACCCATTGCGCGACGTAACATATCTGCGCCGCCCAGCGAATAACCCGCCAGGACCTGAGCAATCTGCATAACCTGTTCCTGGTACAAAATGATGCCGTAGGTCGGCTCCAGTACCGGTTTCAGGGACTCATGCTGCCACTGGATGTCTGGGTAAGAAATCTCTTCACGCCCGTGTTTACGGTCGATGAAGTTATCTACCATCCCCGACTGTAACGGCCCCGGGCGGAACAGCGCCACCAGTGCGATCATATCTTCAAAGCTGTCGGGTTTGAGGCGTTTGATCAAATCTTTCATGCCGCGGGATTCAAGCTGGAAAACCGCTGTGGTTTCCGAGCGTTGCAGCATGTCGAAACTTTTCTTGTCATCAAGCGGGATCGCAGCGATATCCAGCGGTGCTTCCCCCGCTTTGGCACGGCGCGCGTTGATCATTTCCAGCGCCCAGTCGATGATTGTCAGCGTACGCAGGCCCAGAAAGTCGAACTTCACCAGCCCGGCATATTCCACGTCGTTTTTATCGAACTGTGTAACCGGATGATTACCTTCGGCGTCGCAATAGAGCGGCGCAAAGTCGGTAATTTTCGTCGGCGCGATAACCACACCACCGGCGTGCTTACCGGCATTTCGTGTAACGCCTTCCAGCTGACGCGCCATGTCGATAAGCGACTTAACTTCTTCATCCGCCTCATAAATCTCAGGCAACTGAGGTTCAGCGGCAAACGCTTTTTCCAGCGTCATACCCGGATCCGGCGGAACTAATTTCGAAATGCGATCGACGAAACCGTAGGGATGACCCAGCACGCGACCCACGTCACGGATAACCGCTTTCGCCGCCATCGTACCAAAAGTAATGATCTGCGAAACCGCTTCACGACCGTACATTTCCGCGACGTGATCGATAACCCTGTCGCGTTTTTCCATGCAAAAGTCGACGTCAAAGTCGGGCATGGAAACACGTTCAGGGTTAAGGAAACGTTCGAACAGAAGATCGAATTCAAGGGGATCCAGATCCGTGATTTTCAGCGCATAGGCAACCAGTGAACCTGCACCGGAACCTCGTCCAGGCCCGACCGGCACGCTGTTATCTTTCGACCACTGGATGAACTCCATAACGATCAGGAAGTAGCCCGGGAAGCCCATCTGGTTGATAACTTTGAGTTCGATATCCAGACGCTCGTCATATTCAGGGCGACGTTGCGCGCGGACTTCAGGATCCGGGAATAAAAACTCCAGGCGTTCTTCCAGTCCGATTTTTGATTTTTCGACCAGAAAATCAGCCGTAGTCATTTCGCCCGTCGGGAATTGCGGCAGGAAATACTCGCCCAGACGAATCGTGACATTACAGCGCTTGGCGATTTCCACGCTGTTTTGCAGCGCTTCCGGGATATCTTCGAAAAGCTCGCACATTTCATCTTCACTGCGCATGTACTGCTGTGCGGTGTAGTTTCGCGGGCGTTTCGGGTCATCAAGCGTAAAGCCATCATGAATTGCTACTCGGATCTCATGGGCATCAAAGTCCGTCGGAACCATAAAACGCACGTCGTTGGTGGCCACAACGGGCAAACCGCGCTCCGTCGCCAGCGCCACGGCGGCATGCAGATAGTTTTCTTCCTCTGCGCGGCCAGTGCGGATCAGTTCGAGATAATAACGATCGGGAAAATATTGCTGATAAAACTCCAGGCATTGCTCAACCTGCGGGTCATTTCCGCGGATCATGAACTTGCCGACATCGCCCATTTTTGCGCCAGAAAGCAGGATCAGCCCTTCATTCAGCTCTGCCAGCCACTCGCGGTCAACAATCGGGCCCGCCGCGCCATAGCCGCGCTGATAAGCACGGGAAATGAGCAGGGTCAGGTTCTGATAACCCTGATTGTTCATCGCCAGTACAGTCAGCTGCGCGAGTTCATCGCCGAGGATTTCACTTTGAACATTCAGGTCTGCACCGATAATCGGCTTAACGCCCGCGCCGTGCGCCGCACCGTAAAATTTCACCAGCCCGCACAGGTTGGTGAAGTCGGTGATAGCCAGAGCAGGCATGCCGAGTGACGCTGCGCATTTCACCAGCGGACCCACTTTCGCGAGGCCATCCACCATGGAATAGTCGCTATGTACGCGCAGATGAATAAAACGAGGTTCGGCCATATCCAGAGTCCAGAAATATGTGAATTAAGAGTTTATGTGCCCCGCCATTTTATAAATAAAAGTCAGGGGCAGAAACAAAGTGATACGCTAGGCCAGCCCGAGTGCGCGTTTTACCGGCGCAAAACTGCGGCGGTGATGTGCTGTCGCACCAAGCCGGGCGAGGCTTTCAAGATGCACCGGCGTCGGATAGCCTTTGTGTTTCGCAAAACCATATTCAGGGAACTGCAAATCCAGTTCAACCATTTCGCGATCGCGGGTCACTTTGGCAAGAATGGATGCCGCACTGATTTCAGCGACTTTACTGTCACCTTTCACCACAGCCTGTGAGGCCATCGGCAGTTTCGGGCAACGGTTGCCATCAATCAGCACCATATCCGGCGTCAGTGACAGACCGGCTACGGCTCTTTGCATGGCCAGCATCGTGGCATGCAGGATGTTCAGTTCATCAATTTCATGCGGCTCTGCCCGTCCGAGACTCCAGGCCAGCGCCTTTTCTTTGATTTCGATGTATAGCGCTTCGCGACGTTTTTCGGTGAGCTTCTTTGAATCCGCCAGCCCCATAATCGGGTTGGCAGGATCGAGGATCACCGCAGCCGTCACTACTGCGCCGACCAACGGACCGCGGCCAACTTCATCCACACCGGCAATACACACGGCCTGCGGATAAACAAATAATTCACTCATCGGTTTGCCAGCTCCATTACGGCCTGAGCGGCCTGCTCATCAGCATCACGGCGAATGCTTTCATGCAATTCCAGGAAAATTGTACGCAATTCCTCGCTTTTTTCACCACCCGCCAGTAACGGCAAAAGTGCGGCGGAAAGCTTTTCCGGTACGCATTCTGTTTGCAGCAATTCGGTGACAATTTCCCGTCTTGCCAGCAAGTTTGGCAGGGAGACATAAGGGGTTTTCACCAGACGCTCCGCCAGCCAGAACGTAAAAGGCCTCATGCGATAGCCCACGACCATCGGGCATTTAGCCAGCATACACTCGAGCGCAGCGGTGCCAGACGCAAGAAGTGCAGCATCGCTGGCAATCATCGCTTCACGCCCTTTGCCATCGAGCAAATGCGCAGGCAGGTCAGGCGCAATCTCAGCCTTGATACGCTCGAATTGCTCGCGACGCCTGGCGTTAACCAGCGGTACCACGATGTGCAAATCAGGATAAGTCCGTCGCAGCTGTAACGCTGTCTTCAGGAAATCCGCGCTGAGCATTTCGACTTCCGCATGGCGGCTTCCCGGCAATAATGCCAGGCAATGGACATCATCAGGGATCCCAAGCGCTGCACGAGCCGCCTGCTTGTCCGGATGCAAAGGCATGGCATCCGCCATCGTGTGACCGATGAAGCGGCAGGGAACGTTAAATTTGTCGTAAAACGCTTTTTCGAAAGGCAGGAACGCCAGCACTAAGTCAGTTGCTTTCCCGATTTTGAAAACACGTTTTTGTCGCCAGGCCCAGACGGAAGGGCTGACATAATGAATCGTGCGGATACCACGCTGTTTCAGGCGGCCTTCCAACGTGATATTGAAGTCCGGGGCATCAATTCCCACGAAAACATCAGGCTGAAGTTCACTGAAACGTCGGGTGAGGTCTTTGCGGATTTTCAACAGGCGTGGCAGCCGTTCTAAAACTTCCACCACGCCCATCACTGCCAGCTCTTCCATTTCGTACCAGGCTTCACATCCTTCCGCCTGCATCAGCGGACCTGCGACCCCAACAAAACGGGCATCAGGATGATGTTTTTTCAGGGCTCGAATCAGCCCGGCGCCAAGAATGTCACCGGACGTTTCACCAGCCACCAGGCCAATTGTCAGAACAGGCTTTTGCATTGTTTTCCGTAGCGCAGATCAGCGAATAATGCCGCGGGTAGAGCGGCTAAAGAAATCACTGAAAGGTTTAGCTTTCGGGAATTCAGCGGCGATAGCAGCGATTTCCGGTTGTGCTTCTTCCAGCGTTTTACCGCTGCGGTACAGTAACTTGTAGGCATTACGGATTGCGTGCAGATCTGCTTTCTCAAAACCACGACGCTTAAGACCTTCGATATTGATACCGAAAGGTGTCGCATGATTACCCTGCGCAATGACGAACGGAGGGACATCCTGGGCAACGCCAGAACAACCACCTACCATCACATGCGCGCCGATAATGCAGAACTGATGCACTGCGGTCATGCCGCCGATGATCGCAAAATCATCAACTTCAACGTGGCCGCCAAGTGTCGCGTTGTTCGCCAGAATACAGCGATTTCCAATGACACAATCATGGGCAATATGTGCGTTAACCATCAACAGGTTATCGCTGCCCACTTTTGTCAGACCACCGCCCTGAACGGTACCACGGTGAATGGTAACGCTCTCACGAATATTGTTGCGATCGCCGACCTCAACGCGTGTTGGTTCACCGGCATATTTCAGATCCTGGTTAATTTCACCAATGGAGACGAACTGGAAAATGCGGTTATCGCGACCAATTTTGGTCACGCCATTAAGAACTACGTGTGATTTAAGCTCAGTCCCTTCTCCGATTTCTACCTGGGAACCCACGTAGCAGAAAGGACCGATATGCACTCCGGCACCGATAACGGCACCGTCTTCAACAATAGCGCTTGGATGAATAAAGGCGGTTTTGTCAATCATGTATTAAGACTCCCGGCGACGGGCGCACATCATTGATGCCTCGCAAGCAATCTCACCATCTACTTTTGCGACACCTTTAAAACGAGCAACACCACGACGCTCTTTAATGAATTCAACTTCCAGAACCATCTGGTCACCCGGAAGGACCGGACGTTTAAAGCGTGCATCATCGATTGCTGCGAAGTAATACAGTTCGCCTGGCTCCAGTTTACCCACGCTTTTAAATGCCAGAATACCGGTGGCCTGAGCCATCGCTTCCAGAATTAAAACGCCAGGGAAAATAGGTTTGCCCGGGAAATGGCCCTGGAAGAACGGTTCGTTAAAAGAAACGTTTTTCACAGCGCGCAAAAATTTGCCTTTCTCAAAATCCAGCACGCGATCAACCAGTAAGAACGGGTAACGGTGTGGCAATAAATCCAGTATCTCTTCAATACGCAGAGTATGAGTGTCAGTAGTCAAAATACTCTTCCTGTCTATAAAAAACTGATGGCATCAATAACACGGCCTGCCAGACCCCAAAAAAAGGTCATCAGGCAGGCCGCAAATAGGAACGTATGTCGCAGGTTCACTCAACAAAGGGAACACAAAGCGTCACCGTAAATGGTAATTAATCTTTTTCGATTTTACGCTCGACAGCTTTCAAGCGCTTATTCATCTCATCAATATTCATTACCAACGCAGCCGTCTTACGCCAAACTTTATTCGGTTGTAACGGAATACCGGAGGAGTATACCCCAGGTTCAGTGATTGGTCGCATCACCATTCCCATTCCTGTTACGACAGCCTGGTCACAAATCTCCATGTGACCGTTGATAACACTGGCTCCACCGATTTGGCAGTAGCGTCCAATTTTCAGACTACCGGCCATAATAACACCGCCAGCCACCGCCGTATTGTCTCCAATCACGACGTTGTGTGCAATCTGGCATTGATTATCAATGATAACGCCATTGCTGATAATGGTGTCATCCAACGCGCCGCGGTCAATCGTGGTGCATGCACCAATTTCAACGCGATCGCCAATGATGACGGTGCCCAGCTGAGGAATTTTGATCCAGTTGCCGCGGTCATTGGCATAACCAAAACCGTCAGCACCGATCACCGTACCTGACTGAATCAGGCACAGCTCGCCAATTTCAACGCGGTGATAAATAGAAACGTTGGCCCACAAACGTGTACCCGCGCCTATTTTTGCCTCTTTACCGATAAAACAGCCTGCGCCGATGACAACATTGTCACCCAGCACAACGCCCGATTCGATGACTGCATTTGCGCCAACCGAGACATTCTTACCTAATGAAGCACTGTCTGATATCACCGCGCTCGCAGCAATATCCTGTGCCGGTGCTGGTGTAGTATCCAGCAACTGCGCCATACGCGCGTACGTCAGGTAAGGGTTTTTAACCACTAATGCCGCTGTAGGGCAAAATGGCAGATCCGCTTCCGTCAACACTACGGCACCTGCATGGCAGGAGGCCAACTGTTCACGGTAGCGGCTGTTTGATAAAAACGTGATTTGCTCAGAGTGTGCGGAATGCATTGAAGCAACGCCGGTGATGGCAATTTCGCCATCACCGTGCAATTGTGCATCCAACTGCTGTGCGAGATCAGCCAGTCGAATTGAAGACATGTTTATTTAACCTGTTTCAGCACATCAGCAGTAATATCTTTGTCATTGCTAGCGTACGCGATTGCGTTTGCATCAATAACAACATCATAACCTTCTTTGCTGGCAACAGATTTCACAGCGTCCTGAATACGGCTAAGGATTTTGTTACGTTCTTCGCCCTGGCGACGACGGTTATCTTGCTCGAACTGCTGCGCTTTAGCTGAGAAAGCTTCACGCTGAGCCATTACGTCTTTTTCAAGTTTAGAACGATCGCTGGCTTTCATGGTTGAGCCATCGCGTTGCAGACGCTGCATTTTAGTTTGCAGATCACGTTCCTGAGATTGCAAATCAGTTGCACGACTTTTGAACTCGTTTTCCAGTTGTTTAGCCACAGCTTCGCGAGCTGGCATCTGTTGGAAAATGCTAGCGACGTTAACGATAGCAATTTTGTCAGCAGCCTGAACGCTAGCTGAAGAAGCCATAACTAAACCGAGGCCTGCGGCATATAACCACTTTTTCACTATAAACTCCTTCCATCACCCGTTTGTGCCAGATGGCACAGTAAATTACACAAAACACCCGACATTAAAACAATATACGGGCCGAAACCCGTGTATCAAATTCAGCATCAGGCCCTTGCGATTCTGCTGAATAAACTCTTCGCAGACAAAACGTTACCAGGTTTTACCAATGTTAAACTGGAACTGTTCCGCTTTGTCGCCTTCGTATTTCTTAACTGGCTGTGCGTAAGAGAACACCAGCGGCCCCAGAGGAGACTGCCATTGCAACGCCAGACCAGAAGACACACGAATGTTGCCAGGCTTACTGTAATCAGGCACACCCGCTGCAATAGTTTGCGGCGTGTTTTCCCAACCCGTATCCCAGACTGTACCGCTATCCACGAACAGAGACGTACGCAATGAGTTAGCGTATTTCTCGCTAACAAACGGAGTTGGAACAATCAGTTCCGCACTCAGGATGGCCATTGCGTTACCGCCCACTGCATCGCTCGAGTTATCAATCGGGCAGGTGCTGTACGAGGTATTAGCCGTAGTACATTTGTAATAAGCTGCTTTCGGACCGATGGTGTTCGACTGGAAACCACGAACACTGCTTGAGCCGCCGGCATAGAAGTTGTCATAGAACGGCACTTCTTTGCCGCCCAGACCATCCGCATAACCTGCGCGCGCACGTCCCATCAGTACCCAATCACGATCCTGATTCAACGGCATATAGCTGGTTGAGTCGAAGGTGATTTTATAATATTCGTTATCTGAACCCGGCACGGTCACTTTACCGTTCAGGCTGGCTTTGGTCCCTGACGTCGGGAAGTAACCACGGTCGAGGTTGTTATAACCCCAGCCCAGATTCACGAAGAAGTCATCAGCACTGAAATCAGCATCTGAGTTATCGCTGGTCGTTACCGCAGGTTTCAGGCCCACGGAGTTCAGATAACGGAACATCGCGATCTGAGGTTCCATATTGGACAGATCGTTGTGTACGTAATCCAGACCCAGACGCAATGAGTTGTTCTCATTGACAGGGAAACCAAGGTTGCCGCCAATACCGTAACTTCTGTTGGTATAGTCAGACAGGTCCGCGTTATCCGCTTTAAAGTCGTTATAGAAAATACGACCGCCCAGGCTCACACCGTCAACGGTGAAGTACGGGTCTGTAATCGTGAATTCTGCGTACGTCTGGTAATCATTCTTCGTACCGCTGATGCCTACGGAGTTACCCGTCCCCAGCCAGTTATCCTGCTGGACACCGACCTGGAAGCTGACACCACTTTCAGTACCGTAACCGACACCAAAGTTGAAAGTACCGGTGTTACGTTCTTTCACTTTGTAGACCACATCAACCTGGTCCGGTGAACCCGGAACGCGTTGTGTATCCACATCAACAGTTTCGAAGTAACCCAGACGGTTCAGACGCTCTTTGCCTTTATCGACCAGATCATTGCCTAACCAGGCACCTTCCATCTGACGCATTTCACGTCGCAGAACGCTGTCTTTACTGGTGTCATTGCCTTCAAAACGGATATGACGCACATAGAAACGGTTACCCGCATCTACGTTGATATGCAGTTTTACTGTCTTGTCTGCATCGTTAATTTCAGGCTGAGTTGTCACACGCGGATAGGCATAGCCATAACGGCCCAACATCTGCTTGATGTCGTTTTCCATCTTCGTGACTTTAGCGCCGTTGTACAGCTCGCCTTTATCAATTTTAGTCAGGCTCTGAACTTCCGCTGAGTGACCCGCCATGCTGCCGGTGACTTCAACCCCAGAAAGTTTGTACTGCTCACCTTCTGTGATGTTCAGCGTGATGTAGATGCCTTTTTTGTCCGGCGTCAGGCTGACCTGAGTCGAATCAATATTGAAACGGGCATAACCGCGATCCAGATAGAAGCTGCGCAGGGTTTCAAGGTCACCCGCCAGTTTTTGTTTCTGGTATTTACGATCACCGACCACGTTCCACCAAGGCACTTCATCGCGCAACTGGAAGCGGGAAATCAGTTCATCAGTCGAGAAGGCATGGTTACCCACAATGTTGATCTGCTGAATTTTGGCAGAAACACCTTCGGTAAACACCAGTTTCAGGTCAACACGGTTACGCGGTAAAGGTGTGACAACCGCTTTTACCGACGCACTGTATTTACCGACGCTGTAATAGAAATCTTCCAGGCCTTTTTCAATACTGCCGATGGTTGTACGGTCAAGCGCTTCGCCAACGCGGACGCCAGAGGCTTCCAGGTTTTGTTTCAGCATGTCATCTTTCACCGATTTATTACCGGAGAAAGTGATGCTGGCAATCGTTGGACGTTCTTTGACCTGAACAATCAGAGAATCACCATCGCGAAGGACACGAACATCCTCAAAGTTGCCAGTGGCAAACAATGCGCGAATGGTATTACTGATGTCATCGTCAGTAACGGTATCACCGACACGAACCGGCATATTGAGTAACGCCGCACCGACGGCAACTCGCTGCAGGCCTTCGAAATGAATATCTTTCACTACGAAACCGTCTGCACCGTATACGGTGGCGCTGCCAAACAGCAGCGACGCTATGAGCAACTTTTTGATCGCCATCGTTGTTATGCGTTCTTCCTAACCTAATCTCCGGTCTTAAAGACGGGAGAAATCATTGAAAAGTGCAAGCCCCATCAACAACACCAGCAAAACTGAACCAATGCGGTAACTGAAGTCCTGAACTCGCTCGGAAACTGGCCCACCTTTAAGCTTTTCTATTGCAAGAAACAGCAGGTGGCCACCATCTAATACCGGTAACGGGAAGAGGTTGATGATCCCGAGATTGACACTGATGAGTGCCAAAAACGTGAGGTAAGACACCAAACCATACTCCGCTGACATTCCTGCGCCCTGTGCGATGGAGATTGGGCCACTCAGATTGTTCAGCTTCACATCCCCGGTAATTAACTTACCCAGCATGCTCACGGTGAGTTTCATCAGTTGCCAGGTTTTATCCCCGGCCTCATAAAACGCCACAAACGGACCATACTGACGGATTGTTTTGTATTCATCAGGCAGCGGCACCACTTTCGGGACCACACCAGCAAAACCCTGTATTTTGCCTTTACCTGCAGACTTCGTATCCGGCGTCAGTGTTAAAGCGACGGGAGAACCACCCCGCTCAACTTCCAGACTGATTGGCTTGCCCGGATTGTCACGCACCTGAATGACAAACGACTGCCAACTTTCCAGAATCTGACCATCGACTTTAACGATCCTGTCTCCGGCTTGCAAACCCGCCTTTTGCGCGGCTGAATCTGGCTGCACTTCCTGCAAGACAGATTCTATCTGCGGACCTCGTGGAATCATACCCAGAGAGACCACCGGATCCTGCTTTTCAGGATCAAACTGCCACTGACGTAAATTCAGTGTTTTCTCAACAACATTACTGGAGCCAAAAGGCGCAACTCCTACTGTTGTTTGATCATCACCAATCTCGCCAATCAACGCCATACGAACTGAATCCCAATCAGGCGTTTCGATACCGGCAACAGACTTTAGTTCCATTCCCGGAGAAATATTGGATTGCGCAGCGATTGAATTTGCAGTGACATTTGCAACAACCGGACGCACGGTCGGCACACCAATCACGAAGATCAGCCAATATGCAAAAACCGCAAAGATGAAATTGGCAATCGGCCCGGCGCTGATGATAGCAGCACGCTGCCAGATTTTTTTGTTATTGAAGGATTGATGACGAAATTCAGGGGCTACAACCTCGACGCGTTCGTCGAGCATTTTGACGTAGCCCCCGAGAGGAATAATGGCCAGCACGTACTCGGTTCCCTGACGATCGGTGCGACGCCACAATGCACGACCGAAGCCAACAGAGAAGCGTTCAACACGCACACCACAACGACGAGCAACCCAGAAATGGCCGAACTCGTGCACGGTGATAAGCACCCCCAATGCGACGATAAAGGCGGCCAGGCTCCAGAGTATGTTCATCATATGTCCAACTATTCCTTAGAAAACTTCACCGTCTGCGACGGTTAATACACTAACAGCATAAGACAGGCGAATACAGGAATCGCAGCAGTGAGGCTGTCAATGCGATCCAATATTCCGCCATGACCCGGGATCATATGACCACTGTCTTTGATTCCGGCTTCACGCTTGAACATACTTTCCGTCAGGTCGCCCAGCACAGAAGCCAGCGCAGCCACCACAGAACAAATCAATAACGTTGCTGGCTGCACGCTCAAAGGGGCATAGCGGCCAAACAACCAGGCTATCAGGGCAGATGTCACCAGCCCACCGATAAACCCTTCCCAGGTTTTCCCCGGAGAAACTTTCGGTGCCAGTTTATGCTTACCGAACAACTTACCAAACAGGTAAGCACCGGAATCTGCTCCCCAGACCAGCAGCATGACATATAACAGCCACCACGCGCCTGTGTGAGGATTTTCAGCATAACCGTACTGGCGCAGCGCGACCATGCCCCAGAAGAACGGCACAATCGTCAGTACGCCAAACAGCACACGCAATACCCGTGAATGACGCCAGAATGCAGCGGAAGCCGGATACGCGACCACCAGAACTAACGCCAGACACCACCACGCCAGCGCAGCCCACAACGAGCCGCTAACTTGTGGTAAGTAAACACTCTGATGATAAGCCGGAATGCTCAACATCATGGCGGCTAACAGAAAACCACACAGTATCGCCAGCCAGATACGCTGACTACGGGTTGCAAGCCCGGCGAGCTGGCCCCACTCCCACGCGGCCAGCATGCACACCACTAAGGTGACAATGGCGAAACCCACCGGCGGCAGCAAAAAGAGTGCTGCAATAACAATCGGTATTAAAATCAAAGCTGTGATAATGCGATACTTCAGCAAATGTTCTCCCTAGGACGCATCGGCGCCGATAGGTGTAGTCCCCCCGAAGCGGCGCTCTCGCTGTGCAAACGCGGTCAGCGCACCTTCAAAGGTGTTTTCATCAAAATCAGGCCAGAGGACATCGGTAAAGTAGAGCTCCGCATAGGCAATCTGCCACAGCAAAAAGTTACTGATCCGATGTTCCCCACCGGTTCTGATCACCAAATCGACGGGTGCCAGTTCGCTCATACAGACCGCTGAATTCAGCAACTCTTCTGTAATCTGCTCTGCCCGCAATGTACCGGCTTCAACCTGTCCGGCCAGCGTCTTCACGCCCTGAATAATATCCCACCGGCCACCGTAATTTGCAGCGATGTTCAGGGTCAGACCGTCGTTATTTTGAGTAAGTGTTTCTGAACGACGAATGCGTTCCTGCAGACGAGCACTAAAACGACTGACATCGCCAATGATCCGCAACCTGACATTGTGTTTATGCAGGCTTTTAACTTCGCTGTCTAACGCACGAACGAACAGCTCCATCAAGGCGGAAACTTCCTGAGCCGGACGATTCCAGTTTTCACTGCTAAAGGCATAAAGCGTGAGCGCATCAAGGTGATGACTGGCAGCAAAGCTTACCGCTTTACGCACTGACTTCACTCCCGCTTTATGACCGAATACCCTCATTTTACCCTGACGTTTTGCCCAGCGTCCGTTGCCGTCCATGATAATGGCAACATGGCGAGGTTGAGAGCAACACATATCAGACATCTGTTGATTTTCGAGGGACATAACGCGTACTCATTTCCTTTTATCAGAACACAACGGCTTTCCAGCTGACATAAGCCAGATATGGCTCACGCTACAACGTTTAGCTGACGCGGCACCTTTTATCGAGGGTGCGGCAACACGCGCAAAAAAGCCGTGTCTCCCTTACAGGCACGGCTTACACTAACAGATCACCGATTCCACCTTTAACATTCAGGCGCAGAAAAGCCAAATCTACTGTCAGTGTGGCGCAGACTATACCATTTCAATGTGGCGCTAACAAACTGCTGCATAAGCACTAAACCGGTCTTATCGCGCAAACTGAGGAAGTTTATCCTTTGCCGATGCACGTGCGCGAGCGTCAATCTCCAACACTTCCTCAACAGACGTCGGTTCGGCGCTCACTAACTGGTCCATGACCTGACGATTCAGTGAAGCAATGTCAGTAAAAAGAATCTCGCCATTCAAGAAAGCCGCCACTGAGATTTCATTCGCTGCATTCAGCGTGGTAGTGGCTGCCTGCCCGGTATTGCTGGCTTCGATAGCAAGCTGAAGGCAAGGATAACGCGCGTAATCCGGATCGCTAAACGTCAGTGCGCCCATCTTACAAAAATCCAGTGCTTCAACGTCAGTCGTTACACGGCGGGGATACGCCATGGCATGCGCAATAGGCGTTCGCATATCCGGTGAGCCCAGCTGAGCCAGTACGCTACCGTCACGGTAGCGAACCATAGAATGGATAACCGACTGCGGATGGATAATCACTTCCATTTCGGCGGCTGACGCATTAAACAGCCAGCGCGCCTCAATATACTCCAGCCCTTTGTTCATCATCGTTGCAGAGTCGACAGAAATCTTACGCCCCATGGACCAGTTTGGGTGAGCACATGCCTGATCCGGTGTCACGCTGCTGAAATGGTCTAAAGGCAATTCGCGGAATGGCCCGCCGGAACCGGTCAGCACAATGCGGGAAATACCGTGTTCTTCAAGTGAAGCATAGCCCAGTTGTCTCTGAACGGATTCAGGCAAACTCTGGAAAATCGCATTGTGTTCGCTGTCGATAGGCAAGAGCTGAGACTGACTCTGACGCACGGCATCCATGAAAATGCGACCGCAGGTCACCAGGGATTCTTTATTTGCCAGAAGAACTTGTTTGCCCGCACGAACGGCAGACAACGTCGGTAACAGTCCCGCAGCGCCGACAATGGCAGACATCACCTGATCGACATCATCCAGCGCCGCCAGTTCGATGGCCGCATCCGGGCCAGATAGGACTTCGGTGTTAATTCCCTGTTCCGACAAGATTGTCCGCAATTTGCGCGCAGAAGACTCATCCGCCATCGACGCATAGGCCGGACGAAACTCCAGACATTGCTGCGCCATAACGTCGACATTGCGACCCGCAACCAGAGCCTTAACAGAGAACGCGTCAGGGTTAGACCGGACAACGGAAAGCGTGCTGGTGCCGACAGATCCTGTCGAACCAAGAATAGTCATTTGTTTCATGAAAATGCCCGGGATAACGCTCGTAAATTCGGAAAGTGCACAGTCTGAAACCTCTTATCGGGCTTGTCCATGAGATTGTGCAGACAGATAAAATAATTGGAGGCCACTTAAAAACAAAGCGCCGCAATTGCGGCGCTTTGTGAGAGGCATAAGCCGGATTAGAAATCCATCAGCTCAGTTTCTTTTTCAGCTAACGCAACGTCGATTTTCTTGATGAAAATGTCAGTCAGTTTCTGAATATCGTCCTGAGAACGGCGATCTTCATCTTCGCTGATTTCTTTATCTTTCAGCAGTGCTTTTGTTTTGTCGTTAGCGTCGCGGCGGACGTTACGCACAGAAACACGGCCCTGTTCTGCTTCGCCACGAACCACTTTGATCAGGTCTTTACGACGCTCTTCAGTCAGTGCTGGCAATGGAACGCGGATGGTCGCGCCCGCAGAAGATGGGTTCAGACCCAAATCAGATGTCATGATCGCTTTTTCCACAGCCGCGCTGATAGAGCGGTCGAATACGGAAATAGCCAAAGTACGGGAATCTTCAACAGTTACCTGAGCCAGCTGGCGCAGTGGCGTAGATGAACCATAGTAATCGACCATGATGCCATCCAGAATGCCCGGAGAAGCGCGGCCGGTACGGATTTTGCTGATATGCGTTTTGAATGCTTCAACGCATTTATCCATACGAATTTCAGCGTCTTTTTTGATTTCGTTAATCACGTTGTGAACCCTTGAAAGCTGGTTACCTGGCAGACCATAACATCAGTATAGTCCGTGAATACTTATGCCAGCACAGGCTGGCTGAACGGTACGTTCAATTGTGAAGGATCACTCCGCGTTAGAAATCAGTGTCCCTTCGTTTTCACCCATCACCACACGGCGCAATGCACCCGGTTTGTTCATGTTGAAAACACGAATTGGCAGATTGTGATCGCGGGCCAGTGTAAACGCCGCCAGATCCATCACTTTCAATTCCTGTTCCAGCACTTCCTGATAGGTCAGTTTTTCGTACAGCGTCGCTTCCGGATTTTTCACCGGGTCGGCGGAGTAAACACCGTCGACTTTGGTGGCTTTTAATACCACATCGGCTTCGATTTCGATACCACGCAGGCACGCTGCTGAGTCGGTGGTAAAGAAAGGATTGCCGGTACCGGCGGAGAAAATCACCACGCGGTTATGACGCAGCAGGCTGATCGCTTCAGCCCAGCTGTAATTATCACAAACACCGTTCAAAGGGATTGCGGACATCAAACGTGCATTAACATAAGCACGGTGTAACGCGTCACGCATCGCCAGACCATTCATGACAGTCGCCAGCATACCCATATGGTCGCCTACAACACGATTCATGCCAGCCTGCGCCAGACCCGCACCGCGGAACAAGTTACCGCCGCCGATCACAACGCCTACCTGAATGCCGAGTTCGACCAGCTCTTTCACTTCCTGAGCCATACGATCTAATACACTCGCGTCGATACCAAAACCTTCACTGCCCTGCAGGGCTTCGCCACTGAGTTTGAGCAGGATACGCTGATAAACGGGTTTCGCATTGGTAGCCATGGTGTCTGTCCTAGAAGCAATGTGTCTTAATGGATAGTCGGTCTTTACATCATAGCGCTGTCTGAATGACCACACGCACAATGTAATGGGAATTTGGGGCTGGATAAAATGGAACCGCCCTTTCGCAGCGGTTCCATTTTAGGTGTATCAGATACTGATTAAGACTGTTTAGTCATCGCTGCAACTTCAGCAGCAAAGTCAGTCTCAACTTTCACGATACCTTCGCCCACTTCAAAGCGGATGAAGTTAACAACGTCAGCGTTGTGCTCTTTCAGAACCTGGCCCACAGTTTTGCTTGGGTCGATAACGAAAGGCTGACCAGTCAGAGAAACTTCGCCGGTGAATTTCTTCATGCGGCCTTCAACCATTTTCTCTGCGATTTCTTTAGGCTTGCCAGACTGCATAGCGATGTCGAGCTGTACCTGGTACTCTTTTTCAACAACTTCAGCAGACACGTCTTCTGGTTTAACAAATTCAGGCTTGCTTGCAGCAACGTGCATAGCGATTTGTTTAACCAGATCTTCGTCAGCGCCTTTAGCTGCGATCAGAACACCGATACGTGCGCCGTGCAGGTAGCTACCCAACACTTCGCCTTCCAGGGAAGAAACGCGACGAATGTTGATGTTTTCACCGATTTTTGCGACCAGCGCAACACGCTCTTCTTCGAATTGTGCTTTCAGCACTTCAACGTCGGTGATTTTGCCTGCAACCGCAGCGTCCAATACTTTGTCAGCGAAAGCCTGGAAACCACCATCTTTAGCAACGAAGTCAGTCTGGCAGTTAACTTCCAGAATCACACCGTAGTTGCCTTCGATTTTGGTTTTGATCACGCCGTCAGCAGCTACGTTGCCTGCTTTTTTCGCCGCTTTGATCGCGCCAGATTTACGCATGTTTTCAATTGCCAGCTCGATGTCGCCGTTAGCTTCAACCAGAGCTTTCTTACAATCCATCATGCCAGCGCCAGTACGTTCGCGCAGTTCTTTTACCAGGGCAGCGGTAATATCAGCCATTGTATTTTCCTCGATTATCTCAGTGCAAAAAGGCTTTTTGCGGTGAGATATTTCTCGCATTTAAGATAAGCAAAGGGGGCCAATAAAGGCCCCCTAACCAACATATTTCAATACCTGGTTAATAAGGGCTCTGCTGAGCTTGCCTTATTATTCAGCTTCTACGAAGCTTTCTTCTGCCTGAACAGCCAGATCTTGCGAACGGCCTTCACGGACAGTAGCAGCAACAGCGCTCAGGTACAGATTTACTGCACGGATTGCGTCATCGTTACCTGGGATAACAAAGTCAACGCCATCCGGATCGGAGTTGGTATCAACAATGGAGAATACCGGGATACCCAGGTTGTTAGCTTCTTTGATTGCAATGTGTTCGTGATCAGCGTCGACAACGAACAGAGCATCAGGAAGACCACCCATATCCTTGATACCACCCAGGCTGTTTTCCAGCTTAGCCAATTCACGAGTACGCATCAGCGCCTCTTTCTTGGTCAGCTTCTCGAAAGTACCGTCCTGAGACTGAACTTCCAGATCTTTCAAACGTTTGATGGACTGACGAACAGTTTTCCAGTTAGTCAGCATGCCGCCCAACCAGCGATGGTTCACGAAGAACTGGTCGCAGTTGTGTGCAGCTTCTTTTACCGCTTCGCTTGCTGCGCGTTTAGTACCAACGAACAGGATCTTGCCTTTACGGGCAGAGATCTTCTGCAACTCAGCCAGAGCTTCGTTGAACATTGGAACAGTTTTTTCCAGGTTGATGATGTGAACCTTGTTACGTGCGCCGAAGATGAATGGCTTCATTTTCGGGTTCCAGTAACGGGTTTGGTGACCGAAGTGAACACCAGCCTGAAGCATGTCGCGCATGGAAACAGTTGCCATGATAAAACCTCTATTAAGTAGTTGGGGTTATGCCTCCACGTATCCCATAACACCGACCCTGCAGAACGGATTCCCAGAGCACCCCGGCGAATGTGTCGATACGTGTGTGTTATTACTTACGTTAATAAGTACACAATGAGTGATTTTGGCTTTAATCCCTCAGCGTCGTTAAGACTCAGAGCGGATTGCCGGCGCGCTTTATACCATAAATAACGACCCGGCAGCAACTTTTGTTCACCGGATGACTTCCCGGAAAATGATAGTTTGGCAGGTAATATCAGGACTGATACCATAAGCCACAGCTAATTATTGACGACATCGGTGCAGAAATAAAGCACACCCGATGTACAGAACCTGCAGGACTATTCATGGCAATTTCAATCAAAACCCCGGAAGATATCGAAAAAATGCGCGTCGCTGGCCGTCTGGCTGCGGAAGTGCTGGAAATCATTGAGCCTTACGTTAAACCGGGCGTCAGCACCGGCGAACTTGACCGAATTTGTTCTGATCACATAGTGAATAAACAGAAAGCCATTTCTGCCTGCCTGGATTACCACGGCTTCCCGAAATCGGTCTGCATTTCAATTAACGAAGTGGTTTGCCACGGTATTCCGAGCGAAGACAAAATCCTTAAAGATGGCGACATCGTCAATATCGACGTCACCGTCATTAAAGACGGTTTCCACGGCGATACCTCCAAGATGTTCATCGCAGGTAAGCCAACCATTCTTGGCGAGCGCCTTTGCCGCATCACGCAGGAAAGCCTGTACATTGCCCTGCGTATGATTAAACCCGGTATCCGTCTGCGCACGCTGGGTAAAGAGATTCAGAAATTCGTCGAAGCCGAGAAATTCTCTGTAGTGCGTGAATATTGCGGTCACGGCATCGGCGAAGGTTTCCATGAGGAACCTCAGGTTCTGCATTACGATGCGGATGACAGCGGCGTGGTGTTGCAGGCTGGTATGGCTTTCACCGTTGAACCAATGGTCAACGCCGGTGATTACCGTATCCGCACCATGAAAGACGGCTGGACAGTAAAAACTAAAGATCGCAGCTTGTCGGCTCAGTACGAGCATACTATTGTGGTGACAGATAACGGTTGTGAAATTATGACGCTGCGTAAGGATGACACCATCCCGGCTATCCTGACGCACGACTAACAGTTCCCCGCTCGGCGCAGAGGGGATAAATCTGTCAATCAAACCGGCGAAAGCCGGTTTTTTTATCCTTAACGTGTAGGAATAGGCTGCGCATCTATGATTGAAAACTTCTCTGCTGAAAAGAGCCTCCTGCCGCAAACGACGCAGGAACTCACCCGCGCTTTCCCGCCGCAGCCTGTTTCCCCTTCTGCCTATCCGGATGACGACTTAAATCGTCAGAGCCTCAAGCAGCATATGGAACAGTTTCAGGTCTGGCTGGCAGACGCTTTCAATGCCGGACAGCGCGCCGAAGAACTGGTCGATGCGCGCACGCATTACATTGACCAGCTGCTGCAACGCCTCTGGACGTTTTACGGCTTTGACAATATCCCGGAAACCGCAATGGTGGCCGTCGGTGGTTACGGGCGCGGCGAATTGCACCCGCTGTCTGATATCGACGTGCTGGTACTCAGCCAGAAGCGCCTCAACGATGAGCAGGCGCAGCGCATTGGTGAGCTGATTACCTTGCTGTGGGACCTGAAGCTGGAAGTCGGTCACAGTGTGCGAACGCTGGAAGAATGTCTGCTTGAAGGACTGGCCGATTTAACGGTCGCGACCAATCTGATCGAATCGCGCCTGATTTGCGGTGACGTCGCCCTGTTCCTCAACATGCAAAAACACATTTTCAGCGACGGCTTCTGGCCTTCGCCAAATTTCTTCCGCGCCAAAATTACCGAGCAAAATGAGCGGCACCAGCGCTATCACGGCACCAGCTACGGTCTGGAGCCTGACATCAAAAGCAGCCCCGGCGGCCTGCGTGATATCCACACCATATTGTGGGTCGCACGTCGCCATTTCGGGGCAACGTCGCTTGATGAAATGGTCGCGTTTGGCTTCCTGACGAAAGCCGAGCGCAACGAGCTGCTGGAATGCCAGAGCTTCCTGTGGCGCATCCGTTTTGCCCTGCATCTGGTGCTGCCGCGTTACGACAACCGCCTGCTTTTCGACAGACAGCAAAATGTCGCGCAACTGCTGCAATATCAGGGCGAAGGCAATCAACCCGTCGAACGCATGATGAAAGATTTCTACCGCATGACCCGCCGGGTTGGCGAACTGAATCAGATGTTATTGCAGCTGTTTGATGAGGCGATTCTGGCTATCGGTCCGAATGAAAAACCCCGTCCGCTGGATGAGAACTTCCAACTGCGCGGTGACCTCATTGATCTGCGTGATGAATCACTGTTCGAGCATCGCCCGGAAACCATTATCAGCATGTTCCAGCTGATGGTTCGCCATCGCGAAATCAAAGGCATTTACTCTACTACGGTACGGTTGCTGCGCCATGCGCGCCGTCATCTGAAAGAACCGTTGTGCATGATCCCGCAGGCGCGTGAGATGTTTATGTCAATTCTGCGTCATCCCGGCGCCGTCTCACGTGCGCTGGTGCCTATGCATCGCCACAGCGTTCTCTGGGCTTATATGCCGCAGTGGGGGCAAATAGTCGGGCAGATGCAGTTTGACCTTTTCCACGCCTACACGGTGGATGAGCACACCATTCGCGTTCTGCAAAAGTTAGAAAGTTTTGCCCACGAAGAAACGCGGCCAAAGCATCCGCTGTGTGTGGAATTGTACCCGCGCCTGCCGCAGCCTGAATTGCTGCTGATTGCGGCCCTCTTCCACGACATCGCCAAAGGCCGTGGCGGCGACCATTCCATTCTCGGTGCGCAGGATGTGCTGGAGTTTGCCGAACTGCACGGCCTGAACTCGCGCGAAACACAGCTTGTCTCGTGGCTGGTGCGCTGCCATCTGCTGATGTCCGTCACCGCGCAGCGACGCGACATTCAGGATCCCAACGAAATCCAGCAATTTGCCGCCGAAATGCAAAGCGAAGTGCGTTTGCGTTATCTGGTCAGCCTCACCGTTGCCGATATCTGCGCCACCAACGAAACGCTGTGGAACAGCTGGAAACAGAGCCTGATACGCGAGCTATACTTTGCGACAGAGAAACAACTGCGCCGCGGCATGCAAAATACGCCGGATCTGCGTGAGCGTGTGCGTCATCACCGCTTGCAGGCGCTGGCATTGCTGCGTATGGATAATATTGATGAGGAGGCACTGCACCGTATCTGGAGCCGCTGCCGCGCGGATTACTTCCTGCGCCATTCGCCGAATCAGCTGGCGTGGCACGCCAGACATTTACTCGAGCATGATTCCACCAAACCGCTGGTGCTGGTCAGCCGTCAGGCCACACGTGGCGGCACAGAGATATTCATCTGGAGCCCTGACCGTCCATATCTATTCGCCACGGTAGCTGGCGAGCTGGACAGACGTAACCTGAGTATCCACGACGCGCAAATTTTCACTAATCGTGACGGCATGGCGATGGACACCTTTATCGTGCTTGAACCGGACGGCAGCCCGCTGGCGCAGGACCGGCACGAAGCGATCCGTTATGCGCTGGCACAATCGATGACGCAGGCTTATCAGCCGCCGCGAGCACGACGCCCGTCACCGAAACTGCGCCATTTCAGCGTGCAGACCGAAGTCAGCTTCCTGCCGACGCATACTGACCGGCGGACTTACATGGAACTGGTCGCGCTCGATCAGCCGGGTCTGCTGGCGCGCGTCGGGGAAGTTTTCTCCGATCTGGGGCTTTCGTTGCACGGCGCAAGGATCTCGACCATCGGCGAGCGGGTAGAAGACTTATTTATTCTGGCAAACGGGGAACGCCGCGCGCTGGATAAACAAACTCGCAAGGAAATCACACGCCGATTAACCGAGGCACTCAACCCCGGCGATAAAATGTGATACAAGTACCATTATCTTTTAAAACCCATTCAGGAAAGAGAACAGGATGCAGCAACTACAAACCGTTATTGAACAAGCCTTCGAACGCCGTGCGGACATCACCCCGGCAAACGTTGACAGCGTAACGCGCGACGCCGTAAACCAGGTCATCAACAAAATCGACAGCGGCGAATTGCGCGTTGCTGAGAAGATTGATGGTGAATGGGTAACGCATCAGTGGCTGAAGAAAGCGGTGCTGCTGTCCTTCAGAATCAACGACAACCAAGTTATGGAAGGCGGCGAAAGCCGTTACTTCGACAAAGTCCCGATGAAATTCGCAGACTACGACGAAGCGCGTTTCCAGCGTGAAGGCTTCCGCGTGGTGCCACCAGCTGCCGTCCGTAAAGGCGCGTTCATCGCCCGTAATGCGGTACTGATGCCTTCTTACGTCAACATCGGCGCATACGTAGATGAAGGCACTATGGTTGATACCTGGGCGACAGTAGGTTCTTGTGCGCAGATCGGTAAAAACGTTCACCTGTCCGGCGGCGTCGGCATCGGTGGCGTTCTGGAACCCCTTCAGGCTAACCCGACCATCATCGAAGACAATTGCTTCATTGGCGCGCGTTCAGAAATCGTTGAAGGCGTGATTGTTGAAGAAGGCTCTGTGATTTCCATGGGCGTTTACATCGGCCAGAGCACCAAAATTTATGACCGTGAAACCGGCGAAGTATTCTACGGCCGCGTACCTGCAGGTTCCGTCGTGGTTTCCGGCAACCTGCCTTCTAAAGACGGTAAATATAGCCTGTACTGCGCCGTTATCGTGAAGAAAGTGGATGCGAAAACGCTGGGCAAAACCGGCCTGAATGAGTTACTGCGCACTATCGAGTAAAATTAAAAAGCGGGTAATTGTTTTGAAAACAAAAAGATTACCCGCTATTTTTTTATCTTGCAGATGGCGAATTGTGTCATCAGTCAACGATTCGGACCGCCGTTAGGTTCATTATGATCAACAGATATTCTCCTAAACGAAGGTGGCGCTATGTATGACAATCTGAAAAGCCTGGGCATTAATAATCCCGACGATATTGATCGTTACAGCCTGCGTCAGGAGGCCAATAACGATATTCTGAAGATCTATTTCCGCAGAGACAAAGGCGAATTTTTTGCTAAAAGCGTGAAATTTAAATACCCGCGTCAGCGCAAAACGATCGTTGCCGATAATGCCGGTCAGGGTTATAAAGAAATTCATGAAATCAGCCCGAATCTGCGTTATGTCATTGATGAGTTAGATCAAATCTGTCAGCGCGATCAGGTGGAAGTGGATCTGAAACGTAAAATTCTTGAAGACCTTCGTCACCTTGAATCCGTTGTGGCGAATAAAATTTCTGAGATTGAATCTGATCTGGAAAAGTTGACCAGCGGTCGCTGATTTATTTTCGTCCAAATCGTCTGAAAGTAAAAAGGTCAGGTTTTTAAACCTGACCTTTTTTATTACGATAAATGGCAACAGGCAGAGCCGGATACTTTATTTCAGTAACTGGCCCCATTTTTCGGCCCACGGAATCGCCACGGTTTCCGGCTCAGCCGTTTCCATCGCATCGATTTCCAACATTTCGCCAATTCGCGAAGCGCCCTGCTCCTGCAATAAATCGTCCAGCTTGTGGCCGCCGCCGCAGAAATGATCATAACTGCTGTCACCGAGCGCAATTATGCCGTAACGCAGCTCTGGCTGATAACCGACGGTATCGCGAATCGCGGCATAAAGTGGTGCGATAGTATCGGGTAAAACGCCCTGACCGGTCGTCGACGTCACCACCAGCACAAAATGATGGCGGTAATACTGCCAGGCTTCCAGCGTGCCTTCTTCAAACAGTTTGACGTCATGCCCCTGGCTTTTGAGCACGGTTTCCGCTTCTTCCGCTACCAGTAACGCATTGCCGTATACCGTCCCGACAAAAATTCCGACTTCAGCCATGAGCTTCACTCCTGTGTGATCTTAACGTCTTAAATTTGTGCACTATCCTGACCGCAAGCGGGGTCAAACTCAACCCTTTCAAGCCCGGGGACTTTCCCCTGCCAGCCGAACTGCGTCACGACATTTTGCCAGCGGTGATCCCAGCGCGCCTGCAAGCTGAGCAACTCGCCCGTCACCGGATGCGGCAGCTGCATATGGCTGGCGTGCAGCATCAAACCGGAACAGCCAAAATGTTCGGTCATCCCGCGATTTTGTTTTAAATCGCCGTGCGCGCTGTCGCCGATAATCGGATGGCGCAAATGCGACATATGACGACGAAGCTGATGCTTCCGCCCGGTTTCCGGCCTGAGTTCCACCAGACTGTATCGGGCCGTATCGTAACGCCCGACGGCGACCGGCATTTCTACCTGCGCGAGCGAACAGTAATGAGTCACTGCGGGCTGCGGCGCTTTATCAGGATTCGTAAACTTATCGGCAATTTTATCCAGCTCTTCCGTCAGCGCGTAATCAAGCGTTCCGTCTTCCGTGACATAACCGCGAACCACTGCGTGGTACATCTTGCTCATCTGCTGATTTTCAAACTGCTGAGACAATAGCCTCGCCACGTCGCTCGACAGCGCCAGCAGCAAAACGCCCGACGTCGGTTTATCCAGACGATGAACGGTAAAAACATGCTGACCAATTTGATCCCGCAATGTTTGCATCACAAACACCGTTTCATGTCGGTCCAGCCAACTGCGATGAACCAGCATACCCGCAGGTTTATTCACTGCGACCAGATGTTCGTCCTGATACAAAATTTCCAGCATGTCAGTCTTCTATATTGAGCAAGTCGTCGAGGCGTTGCAGTTGGTTCAGCAGCAGGGCTGCTTCAGGCATCGCTTCTTCAAAATAGGGGGTGATAGCAAAACGGGTTGGCAGCGGGGCTTCAGCGGCCAGCAATGCGTACATCCGTGGGATCAAAACCCATTGCAACCACTGATCGGCGGACATGGTATCTACCGAAAACGGCTCTTTGCTTTCAAAAGCTTCCGGCTCCGGCGGCGTTGCATGCCACAGCTTATCGTTGCGCATCGCCTGTTCGATATCTTCTAAAATCTCGCGAACCTGTCTTTCTGTATTCATGGTTACTCTCTTCGTTCATGGCCCGGGCAGCTTCTGCCGGGGGCGCAAAGCATAACATTGAAGGCCGGATGCCCCAACCTTCTGCATCGTATCCAAATTATCAATCAATCTATAAGTTTTTCATGGTGGCGGTAAACGCCCGATACGGGCAAACTACCGCCACTTTTTTCTTCACAGATGTGTCAACATGTCCTCACAACATCCGCAAAAAGCACACGCTACGCCAGCCAAAGCCATGCTGGCTTCCGTCACGGGTTATGCAATGGACGGTTTCGATTTATTGATCCTCGGTTTCATGCTGCCCGCCATCGCCAGTGAATTCGGGTTAACATCATCACAAAGTGGCTCGCTGGTCACCTGGACGCTGATTGGTGCCGTTCTCGGTGGCGTCATTTTCGGCCCGATAAGCGACCGGTTTGGCAGAATCCGCGTTCTGACGTTTACCATTCTGATGTTCTCCGTCTTCACCGGCCTGTGTGCTTTTGCACAAGGCTACTGGGATTTACTCATTTACCGCACGCTGGCAGGCGTGGGTCTGGGCGGCGAATTTGGTATTGGCATGGCGTTAATTGCTGAAGCGTGGCCGGTTGAAAAACGCAACCGCGCCTCAGCGTATGTCGGCATGGGCTGGCAACTGGGCGTATTACTGGCAGCCTTCCTGACGCCGATGTTGCTCGGTATTATCGGCTGGCGCGGGATGTTCCTCGTCGGCCTGCTACCGGCACTGGCCTCTTTCCTGATCCGCCGCACCATGGGCGAACCGGAAGCCTTTGTCAAAAACACGGCCACTAATAACAAGGGTTCGCTGCTGAGCCGCATCAGATTACTGTTTCGTGACAAAGCCACCACCAAAGCCAGCCTCGGTATTCTGATCCTCTGCTCCGTGCAGAATTTTGGTTATTACGGGCTGATGATTTGGATGCCCAGCTACCTGTCGAAAAACTTCGGTTTCTCCCTGACGAAATCCGGTTTATGGACGGCGGTAACGGTCGTGGGGATGACGTTTGGGATCTGGCTATTCGGCGTGTTGTCGGACCGTTTCCCGCGCTGGAAAATCTTCCTGATCTATCAGATTGGCGCAGTCATCATGGTGGTGTGTTACGCGCAGCTTTCTGACCCGACGCTGATGCTGTTCGCCGGCGCAGTGATGGGCATGTTCGTGAACGGGATGATTGGCGGCTACGGCGGACTGATTTCTGATTTATATCCGGTACGCGTCAGGGCGGCGGCGCAGAATTTGCTGTTCAATCTGGGGCGCGGTGTGGGCGGTTTTGGCCCGCTGGTGATCGGCCTGCTGGTTTCACAGGTTTCCTTTACCGCCGCCATTAGCCTGCTGGCCGCCATTTACCTGCTGGATATCTTCGCCACGCTTTTCCTCCTGCCTAAAAAGCAAGGGCAGGATGACGTGCTGGGTGCGATTGGCTGACGACAACGGATGCTCCCGTTCTAACTGGAGCGTCATATAACGCATGGGTTTAAAGCGCGTGAATTCGTAGCGGAAAAACAAAAAGTTGGGGGCACTGTTTTCACAGTGCCCCCGGTTCGTTTTATAGCAATCCAGCTACATTAGTGCTCCCTGCTCAATCCTTGAAAACTTTTCCTGCGGTTATCCTAACCGGCTGTCCTTCGCATCGTCCTACTTTCATCCTGACGGGCTATCCTAAGTCGTCCTGACTTTAATCCCTTGGTCATCTGTGACCCGCTCAGCTTCCTTTGTGAGCTCTCTTCTCCGTCCTGGAGGTGTCCGTGGTTTCGTCCTGAAACATCCTGGCATAATCCGATGCCGTCCTGACTCTTCCTGAGCCGTCCCCTGCTTTATGAATCAGCCATCATCCTGATGTTCTGTTTCATGCTTCCTTGGTGCACGACTAGAATCGTCGATTTCGACCTTTGGAGCAAGACAGGGTGTAAGTCAAAACCAGAGAATGTGAGCCGTCTTACAGGCAACAAAAACAATATATACCTGAAATAAAAAGAATTATTAAATAAAGAGAGAGAGTAATTAAGTCAAATTAGCGAGATCTCTTACAGCCTTTGTGAGAGATCTCTCACACGCTTGTGAGCCATTTGAGCTCTGCGGGAATGGGGGTTCAGAACAACATCAGGCGGGGTAAACAGCGGTGAGCATTGTAAGGAATTCTGGCAGCGAAGGCGAGAGTATCGTTCTTTTTTTGCTGCCGAACTGTTCCAGAACAATATTTCCTGTCACATTACACAAAGAAACCATATCCAGCTCGGAATCCGTGGTGGCCAGAAAAACCGTCGGCGTCAGTTTCAGACGTTTTTGTGTCACCAGATGGCCAATCAGATTCTCCTGCAAACGGGTGAAATCTTCCGGGCTCCAGACCTGAAGCAGCGTCATCGCATTACCCTGCCAGCTGGCCGTCATATCACCGGCAAACTGCGTGGTGTAAAACGCATGTGCTTCCGGTCGCAGTTGCAACTCCATCGCACGTTCCACATTTTCCAGCGTGGCCGACGGGCTAAATACCTGAGTCAACCAGTAAACAACGTCATCATCGGTTTTCACCACACAAGGGGAATCGACGCCAAACAGCGCTTCGCTGGAAGGCGGCATACCGGTCTCCTTCTGCCAGACATCGACATAACGCTGAGTAAATTCACGCAATGCTACAGAAACTTCAGACTCCATAATTCTCTCATCTTCAGGTAAGGCTGGGTTAAACTGGTGACTATTCCCTATTGTACCTATCTCTAAGCAAGGTGACAGCATGTCCTCTTATCAGGATAACCCCGCACTGGCGCAACTGACGCTGGGCAAAAGCACGGCTTACGTCGATCACTACGACGCTTCTTTATTACAGGCGGTTCCACGCAGCATGAACCGCGAACCGCTGGGCCTGTTCCCTGACAACCTGCCGTTCCAGGGCGCGGATATCTGGACGCTGTACGAGCTGTCGTGGCTCAATGCCAAAGGGTTACCACAGGTGGCCCTCGGTGAAATCAGCCTGAAAGCCGACAGCAAGAATCTGATCGAATCCAAAAGCTTTAAGCTCTACCTTAACAGCTTCAACCAGACCGTGTTCCCGGACTGGCAGGCGGTACAGGAAACGTTAACGCGGGATTTAAGCACCTGCGCTCAGGGCGACGTCACCGTCACCGTCAGCCGTTTGTCCGACATCGAAGGCTCGCCGGTCGGGCATTTTGCAGGCACGTGCATTGACGACCAGGACATTGAAATCGATAGCTATGAATTCAGCACGGACTACCTTGCTGACGCCGCCGGTGAAGAAGTTGTCGAAGAATCGCTGGTCAGCCACCTGCTGAAATCTAACTGCCTGATCACCCATCAGCCAGACTGGGGTTCCGTGCAAATCCAGTATCACGGCCCGAAAATTGATCGTGAAGCGCTGCTGCGCTATCTGGTTTCATTCCGCCATCACAATGAATTCCACGAACAATGCGTCGAACGCATATTTAATGACATCCTGCGTTTCTGTCAGCCAGAAAAGCTGGCCGTCTACGCCCGTTATACACGACGCGGCGGTCTGGATATTAATCCTTGGAGATCTAACTTCCCGTTTGAGCCTGCAACGGCGAGGCTTGTCAGACAATAATGCGGGGCATTGCTCAAGAACTGAGCTAACGCTCTGTCAGCATTGGTAAAAGCCTGATGACAAGGTTACTGTTAATTCAGAGAGAGATTCCGGGCACTGTGTATCCGGCGTTCTCTCTGCTATCAGGCTAGTGTTTTTGTTTGTCTTCCGCGATGCGACGCAAAAAACGTGATCCGAAAAATCATGCGTAGCGGGACTCAGCAGAAACATTCACAGCACCATTTGGTGTCAAGGAGCAACTTTGATTACACATATCAGCCCGCTGGGCTCAATGGATTTGTTGTCGCAGTTGGAAGTCGACATGCTCAAGCGAACCGCGAGCAGCGACTTATACCGTCTTTTCCGCAACTGTTCACTGGCTGTTCTCAACAGCGGCAGCCAGACCGACAGCAGTAAAGAACTCCTCGAACGTTTCGAAAGTTTTGATATCAACGTACTGCGCAGAGAGCGTGGAGTGAAACTTGAACTGGTGAACCCACCGGAAGATGCCTTTGTCGATGGCCGGATTATCCGTTCATTGCAGGCTAACCTGTTCGCCGTCCTGCGTGACATCCTGTTCGTGAATGCCCAGATTTCCAGCAATTCGCGCTTTGAGAATTTCAACAGCGGGAATTCAGCCCATCTCACCAATATGGTGTTCTCCATTTTACGCAATGCCCGCGCGCTCCATCTGGATGAAGATCCAAACATGGTGGTGTGCTGGGGCGGTCATTCCATTAATGAAAACGAATACCAGTATGCACGCAACGTCGGTAGCCAGCTGGGTTTGCGTGAGCTGAATATTTGTACCGGCTGTGGTCCGGGTGCGATGGAAGCACCGATGAAAGGTGCCGCCGTCGGCCACGCGCAGCAGCGTTATAAAGCCGGTCGTTTTATCGGGATGACCGAGCCTTCTATCATCGCGGCTGAGCCACCGAATCCCCTGGTCAATGAACTGATCATCATGCCGGATATCGAAAAACGGCTGGAAGCTTTCGTGCGTATCGCTCACGGGATCATTATCTTCCCGGGCGGTGTAGGCACGGCAGAAGAACTGTTGTATCTGCTGGGTATTTTGATGGATCCGGAAAACAGCGATCAGGTTCTGCCACTGATCCTGACTGGGCCAAAAGAAAGTGCGGATTACTTCCTCGTTCTGGATGCCTTTATTAAAGACACGCTGGGCGAAGAAGCCGCTAAGTTCTACACCATCATCGTTGACGATCCGACCGAAGTTGCGCGTCAGATGAAACGTGCCATGCCGCTGGTGAAAGAAAACCGCCGAAACAGTGGTGATGCTTACAGCTTCAACTGGTCAATTCGTATTGCACCGGACCTGCAACATCCATTTGAGCCAAATCACGAAAACATGGCGAACCTGAATCTGTATCCGAACCAGCCACCGCAGAAACTGGCCGCCGCACTGCGCCGCGCCTTCTCCGGAATTGTGGCCGGTAACGTGAAAGAATTCGGTATTCACGCTATCGAAAAGCACGGGCGTTTCAAGCTGCACGGCGACCCGGCATTGATGAAAAAAATGGACAGTCTGTTGCAAGGATTTGTCGCACAGCACCGCATGAAATTGCCGGGCAGCGCGTACATTCCTTGTTATGAAATCTGCGCCTGACACCGTTCAGGCAGCATTTCTTAAACAGTTCCCGGAGCGACATAAGTCGCTCTGATTTTATGGATTTTGATGACCCGCTTATGGCCATACACCTGCTGATTATTGATGCCCTCAATCTGATCCGCCGTATTCACGCGGTCCAGGGTTCTCCTTGTCTTCTCACCTGCCAAAATGCCGCCAGACAACTCGTGCAGCACACGCAGGCGACGCATGCCGTTGCGGTTTTCGATGAAGACGATCGCGCAGATAGCTGGCGTCATCAGTGCCTGCCAGATTACAAAGCCGGACGCTCCCCTATGCCGGACAACCTGTTTGCGGAAATGCCGGAACTGAAAGCGGGTTTTGCCGCGATGGGCATCACCTGCTGGCATTCCGCAGGGAATGAGGCGGACGATCTGGCTGCTACACTGGCGGCAAAAGTCTCTTCCGGCGGGCATCAGGTCACGATTGTGTCGACGGACAAAGGTTACTGCCAGTTACTGGCGCCGAACGTGCAAATCCGTGATTACTTCCAGAAACGCTGGCTGGACATGCCTTTCGTGCGCGAAACCTTTGGCGTTTTGCCTCAGCAGCTTACCGATTACTGGGGTCTGGCGGGGATCAGCAGCAGTAAAATTCCGGGCGTGCCAGGAATTGGGCCGAAAACAGCGGTGACATTGCTGACGCAGACCGGCTCGCTGGACGAGCTTTACCACAATCTGGAAGGCGTGCCGGAGAAATGGCGCAAGAAGTTGGAAGAACACCGCGAACTGGCTTATGCCTGTAAACGGGTTTCCACGCTGCAAACAGATATCGCTCTGGATGGCAATTTACAGCAACTGCGCTTGCCCTGAATTGCGCATTAAAAAAGGCGCTCTCCGAAGAGAAGCGCCTCATTAACAGACTCATGAACGAATGCAGCCAACGCATCAGCCGCTCGAAGCATGAAGAGTATCAGCGGTCGCGCTCGTCGCGACGCCCACCAATTGCCGACCAGAAACGGCGGATATGCACGGTCACTTCTTCGCGGTCGTGATAAAGCTGCTTGGCGAAGATCTCCGCATTTACGCCGTTTTCCTTCAGACGCTCATCAATGCGTTCAAGAATGTTAGACACTTCCTCATAACGCTTCTTCATCGGCAACTTCAGGTTGAAAATCGCCTCGCGACACCAGCCGTTCACCAGCCAGTCGCACATCAGCGCGGCTACTTTCGCCGGTTTTTCTACCATGTCGCAAACTAGCCAGTAGTTTTTGGTGCTGGTGGATTTGTAGCGGAAACCATCTTCACGTAAATGGATGACCTGACCGGTTTCCATCAGGCTCGGTGCCATCGGGCCGTTATCAATCGCCGTCACCATCATGCTGCGCTGGGTCAGCTGATACGTCCAGCCTCCCGGGCACGCGCCCAGATCTACCGCATACATCCCGCTCGCCAGACGCTCATCCCATTCATCGGCCGGAATAAACACGTGAAACGCTTCTTCCAATTTTAGCGTTGAGCGGCTCGGCGCTTCGGACGGGAACTTCAGACGCGGAATACCCATGTAGAACGGGGAATTGTTATTGCTGTAGGAATAGCCCACATAGCAGCAACCTGGCGCAATAAAGAACACGTGAACGACCGGGCGCAGGGCATTTTCTTTCTTACCCAACACACGACACTCGCGCATCGCAGAACGCAGCGGAACAGTCAGCTTACGGCAGAACTTGGTCAGCTCTTTGCTTTCGTTGGTGTCAGGCACTTCAACGCGCAGTTCGCCACCGTTGGTAATGACGTTCTGCACCATACCGACGATCGGCGAAACGCGATCCTCCGACGGTAAATCCTTCAGTAGTTCGCCGACGACAATCAGCTGACGGGCAAAAATCAGCTCGCGGAAAGGCAGATTTTTTGCAATACGGTCAGCGTCATCCGGCTGATAACATTCAAACAGCACATAACCGCTGTTTTCTTTTACGCGGGCAAAACCGAAGATTTCCATCTTCGCGGCTTTGTCGGTAATTTCTGCTGCGCATTCTTTTTCAAAACCCTGACGGCAGTAGAGAGCAACTTTATTCATGGCGTTCGGCCTTTTTCTTCAGGCGCAGTGCGCCGATCAACAACAAAATCCAACCGACCAGAAATAAGGTACCGCCAATCGGAGTTACAAAAACGAATAACCGGAGATGAGACAGCGCCAGGCAATAAAGGCTGCCGCTGAATAAAACGGTTCCCAGCGCTAAAAAGGCGCTGCTCCAGTAGAACCACACATTACGCTGGCGCTGCATAGCAACACCTAAAATCATCACCGTCAGCGTGTGAATACTTTGATACGTTAAGCCGGTATGGATCCATGCCATTTCCGCTTCGCCGAGCGACTGGCTCAGGACGTGTGCGCCAAATGCGCCAAAAGCGACATAAACAAAACCGCTGATCGCGGCAAAGATCAACATTGAACGACTGGTCATTATGCGTTACCTGTTATCGTTGTGTGCTGATAAAGCCGCGAATTATCAGCTTTGTCAGCCTGTTCAGGAAAACCTTCCCCAGACTCAGGCATCACGCCTGATCGAAACGAAAACGCAGTTTTTCCTGCTCGCTGGCTGCGCGGGCGAGGATCCACTGACGAAAGGCGGCTATTTTACCCAGTTCTGCCTGACTGTCATGACAAACCAGATAAAAAGCATTTTTACTGATTAAAACTTCACTGAACGGACACACCAGACGTCCGGCCTCGATTTCCGTCTGCGCCATCACATTATTCACCAGGGCAATCCCCTGTCCGTGAACCGCCGCCTGAACGACCATCGCACTGTGGCTGAAAATCGGCCCCTGCTGAACATTTACCTGCTGCAACCCCAGCTGTTTGGTGTAGGCCAGCCAGTCACGGCGTGAGGCATCATGCAATAACGTGTGATGACTCAAATCTGCCGGTTCTTTCAGCGGATTATCGCCCATCAGCAAAGACGGAGAACAAACCGGGAGTAAATATTCGGCATATAAACGTTCCGCCCGCAGGCCCGGCCAGTTGCCGCGCCCGTGAAAAATTGCCACGTCCACGTCGTCGGACAATTTGTCCTCTTCCCGGTCCACAGCCTGGATACGTACATCGATGCCCGGATAAGCTGAGTTAAAGCCAGATAATCTCGGCACCAGCCATTGAATCGCAAAGCTTGGCGGCAAACTGACGGTCAGCGCGCCTTTCGCGCTCCGCGCCTGAAGTTTGCGCGTGGCCTCATTCAGTGCCGAGAATATCTCTTTGATATCCAGATAATAACTCTGCCCTTCTTCGGTCAGTAACAATGACCGATTGCGCCGGCGAAACAGTTTTAGCCCTAAAAAGTCCTCAAGTGACTTAATCTGGTGGCTAACGGCGGCCTGTGTGACAAACAATTCCTCAGCCGCTTTAGTAAAACTAAGGTGGCGCGCTGCGGCATCAAACACCCGCAGAGAATTAAGAGGCGGTAAACGTTTTGACATAGAATGGATACTTCTTATTCGCCGGTAAGCGGAGCGCCTGTCCGTGGGTTTTGATATTAGTTTTTTTAATCCGAGACATTATAATTTGTCCGTTGAGGATGTACAGGCAAAAACCTATAGTGGCGCCACTTCCTGAGCCGGAACGAAAAGTAGATTGGTATGAGGATGCTGAAATACTTTTGGCTTGTGGTTGTGATGTTGTGTTTGCAATTGTCTGGCAATCCGGACACGTAGCTTGAATGCTACAAACTTTTCACTTCCTGTACATTACCCTGTCTGTCCAAAGTGATTTTTCAGCACCGCTATTTGCGGTGCTTTTTTTTGCCCAAATTTCACTGCAGGCTATGTTTTATGCTGCGTATAATGTGACAAAACCGGCCACGTCGCAACAGGGGCCGGTTTTGTCATAAAGCATCTGAGTGAGTTCCCAGTCAGGGTCTCACCGGAGGGATCAGTTCCCTTCTGCCATTTCTTTTACTTCAGATTTATTGATCTGCTGCTTGTTGCCATACGCATCGGTATAACTGATCATACCGGTATCACTGTCGGTGCTTGGTTTGCCTTCAGCAACAATGGTCCGGCCATCGTTGGTGTGCATCACATAATTGCTTGAACAGGCGGCAAGTGTTGTTGTCAGCAGTGCAGCTGAAATTACGGCGGCGATCTTCTTCATCATAGACTCCTTGCAGATTAAAATGCTTTAAAATCCTGGGAAAACCCCAGGCTAATGCTTCTAGTCATCGTAATTCAGCATAACAAACCTCTGATAAATTTCCAGGTAACCATTCCTAAAATGAATAAGTGGCTTGTGTAACAGATAAATCTGTACTTTTTCACTCAGGCCGAAGGATCTGATTTCGCATGAAAGACTTTAAACCTGCTGATTTTCGTCAACAATTTCCCGCGCTGTCGCAGGGACAATGCTATCTCGACAGTGCCGCGACGGCACTCAGACCGCAGGCAGTGATTGACGCGACCCTGAATTTTTATACGCAGGAAGGTGCAACGGTTCACCGCAGCCAGCACCGCGCAGCGCAAACGCTGACAGAAGAATATGAACTGGCCAGAACACGGGTTGCGCAGTGGATTAACGCGCCCCGCTCAGAAGATATTGTCTGGACGCGTGGCACGACGGAATCCGTGAATCTGGTTTCGCAGAGCTGGTTGCGCCCGCAATTGCAGCCGGGAGACGAGATTATTGTCAGCCAGGCGGAGCATCATGCAAACCTGATCCCGTGGCTGATTGTGGCGGAACAATGCCAGGCGCGCGTCGTCACGTTGCCGATTGATGATCAGGGTTTGCCGGATATCTCCGCTCTTCCGGCTATTCTCAATTCCAAAAGCCGTCTGCTGGCATTGGGGCAGATGTCTAATGTCACGGGAGGCGCGCCGGATCTGACCCGCGCTGTCGAACTCGCCCATGACAACGGAACACCGATCTTTATTGATGGCGCGCAGGGCGCGGTGCATTGTCCGGCAAACATGCAGGCTCTGGACATTGATTTCTATGCCTTCTCCGGCCACAAACTCTACGGCCCGACCGGCATTGGCGTGCTCTATGGCAAAACGGCTTTGCTGGAAAATATGCAACCGTGGCAAGGCGGCGGAAAAATGCTGACGCAGGCGTCGATGACCGGTTTTACGCCTCAGACCGTTCCGCATCGTTTTGAAGCAGGCACGCCGAATATTGCAGGCGTTATAGGCCTGTCAGCGGCGCTGAAATGGCTGGAAACTGTCGATATGCCTGCCGCCGAAATTTATGCGCAGCGCCTCGCGACGCTCGCTGAACAGCAGCTTGTGGAACTTGCAGGTTTCCGCAGCTTCCGTTCGCAAAACTCATCGATTTTATCTTTTGATATCGCCGGTGTGCATCACAGCGATCTGGTGACTTTACTGGCCGAACAGGGGATCGCACTTCGCTCGGGCCAGCATTGCGCGCAGCCGTTAATGGAGGCGCTGGGCATCAGCGGAACATTGCGTGCCTCATTTGCACCGTATAATAACGAAAACGACGTGTCGCGGCTGGTCGCGGCGGTAAAATTCGCCCTGACGCTGTTAGCAGATTAATTCACACCGAGGAAAGCCATGTTAGCCCCACACCCTTTCGGGCATGAGATCACAGAAACATCACTGACGGAAAAATTTGCCTCATTCCGCCAGTGGGAAGATCGTTATCGTCAGTTAATTCTGCTCGCGAAATCCCTGCCACCGCTCGATGTTTCGCTCAGAACCTCTGAAAATGAATTATCAGGCTGCGAGAACCGCGTCTGGCTGGGTGCCGAAAAGACTGAGAACGGAACGATGCATTTCTATGGCGACAGCGAAGGGCGGATTGTGAAAGGACTGCTGGCCGTGTTACTGACGGCCGTAGAAGGCAAAACGCCAGCAGAAATCCTGAAGCGGGATCCGCTGGCGTTATTTGACGTGTTAGGTTTACGCGAACAACTGAGCACCAGCCGTTCCAGTGGGCTGAATACGCTGGCAGAAGGCGTAATCGCCCTCGCCCGTCAGGCCGCCTGAGCCTGACGCTGAGCTTTCGCCATCATCTTTTTAAGGACATGGGAAACCGCGACAAAACCGAATGTGGCGGTAACCATGGTCGCAGCACCAAATCCGGAAGCACAATCCATACGTTTCGGCCCTTCCGCCGTCGCGCGTGACGTACATACCGATCCATCCGCCTGCGGATACATCAGCGGTTCGCTGGAAAATACACAATCAATGCCTAGCTTCCCTTTGCTATTTTTCATGACATTAAAATCATTTTTCAGACGCTCGCGCAGTTTTGCAGCCAGCGGATCCTGAATGGTTTTTGCCAGATCGACGACAGCGATTTGCGTTGGGTCAATCTGACCACCGGCACCGCCCGTGGTGACGACGGGGATTTTAAAACGGCGACAGTATGCCAGCAAAGCCGCTTTAGGACGCACACTGTCGATTGCGTCAATGACGTAGCTGAAGCCTTTATCGAGCATTTCAGCAACATTGTCGGGCGTAATGAAATCGTCGATGCACGTCACATTACATTCGGGATTAATCGCCAGAATGCGCTGCGCCATGATTTCTGTTTTCGCCTGCCCGACATTTTCCCGCAGTGCATGAATCTGACGGTTGGTATTGGTGACGCACACATCATCCATATCAATCAGCGTGATAGCGCCAATGCCGGTTCTTGCCAGCGCTTCCGCCGCCCAGGAACCCACTCCACCAATACCAATCACACAGACGTGCGCCTGCGAGAACAGCCCCAGCGCCTGCTGACCATAAAGGCGAGCAGTACCGCCAAAGCGTTGCTGATAAGCGTCGGAGTATGTTGCTGTCATGAACGAAAAACCTCAGTGCGTCTGAAAACTTAATTTGATTGTGAATAAGCGGTGAACAGCGGTTTGCCGTTCTGCGCTGATTTTAACACCCAGACGCGCCCGTAGTGATTATAAAATCCAGCTGCATGCCCGGCATCCGTACCAATCCCCTGATACATATCGAAATGTTGTCCTTTAATGGCGCCACCAACGTCCAGCGCAACCATCAGACGCATATGATATTTACCGGTAAACTTACCTTTATCATTCAGTTCGGGCACTTCAGCCAGCAGCGTGGTGCCGGCCGGAATAAGCGAACGGTCAGAGGCCACCGAGGCTTTGGCAATCAGCGGAACACCGCTGGCACCGCGAACCGGCGCGAAAGGTTCAGGTTTAAAGAAGACAAACGACGGATTTTGCTCCAGCAGTTCGCGTACTTCTGCCGCAGAGTGAGTATCAGCCCACTGGCGGATGGCCTGCATCGACATATTTTCGCGCGCCACTTCGCCACGATCGATAAGCACTTTGCCGATGCTGCGGTAGGCGTGACCATTTTTTCCCGCATAACCAAAGAACATATAAGGACGCCCGTCGCCGTAATCCACATAACCGCTGCCCTGCACTTCCATCATGAAGTTATCCATCAGGGAATTGGTCCAGGCGACAACATAATTGTCGCTCAGCGCACCTGAGTAAATAGAGGCGCGATCCGGCAGGCGACCACGTTTTGGCGGCATACGGTATAGCGGATACTGGAATTCACCCTGACGGGTATAGCGCGCCTGCACAACCGGCGTGTAATAGCCGGTCAGCTGCACGTTACCAAAGTTATCGGCACCTTCCATCTGATAGGCGCTAAGGCCATACTGGCTCAGGTTACGGGTGTCGGCTCCGGAGCGAAGCCATTGTTCCACGGCCTGAAACGTCGTGTTATTTCTGCCATATAAAGAGGAAGACGCGATCTGTACGGCGGCAACCTGATTTGAATAATCCAGCGCGTTGACCGGTTTCCCTGTGGCGTTCGGCTCATTCACGTATTCCAGCGCGTTGTCCAGACGGCCATCTTTATATTGCTGGCCGCGGTCAGTCGGCCGCGAGGAACAGCCCGCAAGCACTGCGATCACCAGACCACTCAGCAGATATTTACTCCAACGTCCTTTCATTATTGCCGCGCTCTCTTACATTCAGGGAAATGACTGGCGAAACGATAACAAACGGGATATCAGAAAGGAATTGCCACAGTATAAAAAAGTGTACTGAGCCAAATTGCACCTCAAACGACGATTTTGTGGACAAAAACCCAGCAACTTGGTGCTTTATTTGAATAAATTCAAAAAAGGGTTGCACGAAATCTCATGGGGAGTATAGTTCGCCTCCATCGGACGCGGGGTGGAGCAGCCTGGTAGCTCGTCGGGCTCATAACCCGAAGGTCGTCGGTTCAAATCCGGCCCCCGCAACCAATTCGATTTCGATGTATGAAATGCTCAGTTGAATTGTTCGATGTAATAAAGCAGTATCACGGACGCGGGGTGGAGCAGCCTGGTAGCTCGTCGGGCTCATAACCCGAAGGTCGTCGGTTCAAATCCGGCCCCCGCAACCAATTCGAGACTGATGCATAACGATGTTCAGTTCGGATTTTGTGATGATGTAAGTACCAAGTAGTGACGGACGCGGGGTGGAGCAGCCTGGTAGCTCGTCGGGCTCATAACCCGAAGGTCGTCGGTTCAAATCCGGCCCCCGCAACCAACTACTTAAACAGTGAATTAAACAACAAGCACCTTAACGGGTGTTTTTTTGTATCAAAATTTCGGATACAGCCAGGAATGGCTTCATATTATCCCACCATTCCCCAGCTTATTTCGCCCTTGCTGCCCCGCCTTCTGAAAACCAAACTTTGATTCCTGCCATGATTGATTCCGCGACTTGCTGCTGAAAATGGGCCGTCCTCAATTTTTTCTCTTCATTGATATTACTGATGAAGGCCGTCTCCACCAGAATTGACGGAATGTCCGGCGCTTTCAGCACGGCAAAACCGGCCTGATCGACTTTATTTTTGTGCAGATGATTAATCTTCCCCATGCGCGTCAGCACTTCTTTGCCAAATTTAAGGCTATCGCCGATGGTTGCCGTCTGAACCAGATCAAACATCGTATGGTCCAGATAACGATCTCCGCTTTTGCTGACCCCGCCAATCAGGTCAGATTCATTCTGGGTTTGTGCCAGGAAACGCGCAGCAGAACTGGTGGCGCCTTTGGTCGATAAGGCAAAAACGGACGAGCCTTTTGCAGCGCGGTTTGTAAACGCGTCGGCATGAATAGAAATAAACAGATCTGCCCGCAGTTTTCGCGCTTTCGCCACCCTGACTTTCAGCGGAATAAAGACATCTTCATTACGGGTCATATGCGCTTTCATATTAGATTCACGCGTAATCAGTTTTTGCAGACGGCGCGCGATTTGCAAAACCACATCCTTTTCTCGCGTTTTGTATTTGCCAATCGCACCCGGATCTTCACCACCGTGTCCCGGATCCAGCATAATCACCAGCGGTCTGCTTCGCCCTGCCTGACCGTCTTTGGCCGTTTCAGGCGGCAGCGTTCTCGCCACATCACCGCGGTTGTAATCTTCCAGTAATGCCAGCAGCGGATCATCTTCCGCACTCACGGCACCGTCCTCCGGATACAAATCGACGACCAGACGGTTGTGGAATTCGGCGACCGGTTTAAGAGTAAACACATGAGGATTGATGGCCCGCTTAAGCTCAAGCACCATGCGCACCGTTTTGGTGTCAAACTGACCCACCCGCGCCTGACGGATATAGGGGTCACTTTGCTGAACCTTTTCTCCCAGACCCTTCAGAACGCTGTTGAGATGAACGCCTTCAATATCGACGACCACACGCGGCGGATCGCTCAGCAGAAATTGCTTATATTTTAGAGGCGTACTGGATTCGAGCGTAATGCGGGTGTACGTAGAAGAAGGCCAGATGCGTACTGCAATAACCTGTGAGCTGGCAGCGAACCCCACTTTGCTCACACTCAGCATCCAGGAAGCCGCTACAGTTTGAAGAAGTCGTCGTCTGCCGGGATTGTGGTTATCGTCAGTCATGCAATCTCAAAAGTGTCTAAAAGTAAGAAATAGCTGATAAAAAGCTCAGTTTAGGGATTCTAACGAATCATATCCTGCATGTCATTCCTAAACATTTTTTCGATTAATCAATTTGTTGTATGTTTGTAATGGGTGTTAAAACAAAAACAACGAATTCTTACTTGCCACACGACGACAAAAGAATAAAAATACAAAAATTACGAATAAAAATTCATACGAGGTTTTGCCGTGAAGGAACGTAGTACAGAACTGGTTCAGGGATTTCGCCACACAGTTCCCTATATTAATGCGCACCGTGGCAAAACGTTCGTGGTCATGCTCGGAGGGGAAGCCATAGAACATGAGAATTTTAGCAATATCGTCAATGATATCGGGCTGTTACACAGTTTAGGCATACGTCTGGTGGTGGTTTATGGTGCGCGCCCGCAGATTGATGAGAACCTTTCTGAGCACAATTATGAGCCGATTTATCACAAAAACATCCGCGTGACCGACGCCCGGGCCCTTGAACTGGTGAAGCAGGCAGCGGGTTTGTTACAGCTTGATATCACCGCGAGGCTTTCCATGAGCCTGAATAATACGCCACTGCAGGGCGCGCATATCAACGTGGTCAGCGGGAATTTTATCATTGCTCAGCCGCTGGGCGTCGATGACGGTATTGATTACTGCCACAGTGGCCGCATCCGCCGTATCGATGAAGAAGCCATCCACCGCCAGCTCGACAGCAATGCGATTGTGCTGCTTGGCCCGGTCGCGGTTTCCGTCACGGGCGAAAGCTTCAATCTGACGTCAGAAGAAGTCGCGACGCAGCTTGCCATTAAGCTTAAAGCCGAGAAAATGATCGGCTTCTGTTCTTCTCAGGGCGTCATCAACGATGAAGGGAATATTATCTCTGAGCTGTTCCCCAACGAAGCGCAGGAACGTATCGACCTGATGGAATCGGGCGGAGATTACCTTTCCGGCACAGTACGGTTCCTGCGTGGCGCAGTGAAAGCTTGCCGCAGCGGCGTGCGTCGCAGTCACCTGATCAGCTATCAGGAAGATGGCGCGCTGGTTCAGGAACTGTTCTCACGCGATGGTATTGGTACGCAAATCGTCATGGAAAGCGCCGAACAGGTTCGCCGCGCCACCATCAACGATATCGGCGGTATCCTTGAACTGATCCGTCCGCTGGAGCAACAAGGCATTCTGGTTCGCCGCTCCCGCGAGCAGCTGGAAATGGAAATCGATAAATTCACCATTATCGAACGCGATAATCTGACCATTGCCTGCGCCGCGCTTTACCCGTTCCACGATGAAGGAATTGGCGAAATGGCCTGCGTGGCGGTTCATCCGGATTACCGCAGTTCTTCACGCGGTGAAATGCTGCTGCAACGCGTCGCCAGCCAGGCCAAGCAAATGGGTCTGAACCGATTATTTGTTCTGACGACCCGCAGTATTCACTGGTTCCAGGAGCGTGGTTTCAAACCTGCGGAAGTTGACGTCCTGCCGATTCAGAAACAGGAAATGTATAACTATCAGCGCCGGTCTAAGATCCTGATATCCGATCTCTGATACCCATTATTTTGATCGTAAAAAAGGACGCTTTCGCGTCCTTTTACTTTTACTCAACCCTACAATTTCTATTTGCTGGTTTGCGATTTCAGAGCCTGCTGTAAGGTTGAAGTATCCGGCCAGGTTTTAAAGCCTTCCGGCGCAGCAAACTGCGGCATTTTACTGTCGTTGCCGGAAACCTGAGACAGCACCGCCAGCCCATCTTGCGCAATCACGCCTTGATGGAAATAATCCGCCAGTTGAGTCTGCGTCAATCCGGCAATCACGCGGATCACGTTTGCCCGTGTATCAAACTGAGCATTCCCGCGACTGAAATCATTCCCCAGACGATCGGCCTCTTCATCCAGAGTCTGCGGACGTTGCTGCATCTCGTTCACCAGTCCCTGCTTATATTGCAGGAATTCATCATCTTTCATTTCACGTAAACGCTTTTCAGCCTGCGGGTAAAATGCCAGATAACGCTGGTAAAGATAGTCCGGTTGTTTGCTGTTACTTTGCAGCAGGAAGCCGATTCCCCACTGCTTACCCACCGGGATCGGGAATGCAAACACCGCATATCCCAGCTGCTCCTGCGTACGCAACTGACTGTAGAACCACGGCTGAATAATCTGCCCCAACAGTGCACTGTAGCCCATACTCTGAACTTCGTCGTAACCGCGTGGCACATACACCGCCGCCAGAGCAGAATCCGTGCTGGTGCCGGTACGCTGAATATTGGCCTTGATCGGCTCAGACACTTCAGCCTGCTTTCCGCGCCACCATTCAGTTCCGTGCGCGCCAAGCTTTTGCATAATCTGCTGTGACATCGCCCTGACCTGATCGGCGGTCATATTCCCCACCACCATCACTTCGACGGCGGCGTGGTGAATCAGCTGTTCACGGTAATTATTCACGTCATCAAGCGTAATCTGCGTGACTAATTTTTCACGCTCAGCGCGTTCGGTATACGGCACACGGGAAAGTAGCTGGATCGGCTGTAACGCCAGTTCGAAAGCTTTGCCTTTATCTGCCGAAGACAATCGTTCCAGATACCAGGATTTCGCTTGATCCAGCTGTTCCTGCGTCGGCTTAAAGTTCGGATAGTTATCCACTAATGCCGCCAGCAAATCAGGCAGACATTCAGTAAAGCCGGTGGCGGTAAATTGCAGGCCATTATCCGGAGAAGTCCCGAACGTAATGCCGCCGATGGACGCCTGATAGCTCAGCTGATCAAACGCGACACCGGTCAGATAATCCGTCAGGCCGTACAATACCTGATTTTTTGCCGAACTCAGTGCCTCTTCATTACGGAAGGACACCGTGACATTGGCTTTCGGCTCATCGGCGAAGTACCGGCTCGGCATATAGAAGACACGCAGCCCTTTATCTTCTACCAGCAACTCAGGTTTGGTCGCCGTCGAGTCTTTCGTCACCAGCGCCAGAGAATCGGGAATATAGGGGTTCAGCGCTGGCAGCGACAACATGATGCCCTGCGCCAGCGTTTTCCATTGTTCAAAAGTTTGCGGCGGCACTTTATCGACCTCGTAAGGAGCATCCATAAAGTAAGCCATTTTGTTGTGCGGCTCATTCGGGCTGATGATCCAGTAGCGTGCATTTTGCGGCGTCATTTCATCCAGACGCGATGCGATTGCTTTGGGATCGTACTGATCGGTCAGATACGGTGAATCGAGCACATGTTCAACCGGGACACGTAGCATGGTATCCACCAGCCACTCCACATAATCCATATCGCGGGTTAACGCGGGATACCGGAAATCAAGCGCCATGACGTGAGCAATTTCGTCGAAATAAGACTTCTTAATGCCTTGTGCGCGCATCTCGCTGAGATAACTGAAAATCGCGGCAATCACTGTGTCGCGCTGGGCCAGGCCTTTATCCGTCAGGGAAACAGAGATATTAAATACCCCCATATTCCGGTTAACCATCGGATCCGCACCGGCACTGATCCCGTCTGCATAGCCTTGTTTCTGCAACCAGTCTGACAGCGTATTCGGGCTGCGGTTACCAATCAGATAGCTAATATAGGTATCTGTTTTACTGCGAAAATCTGCGCTGTTATTATCGATGGTAAATTCAATACGCAATTCTTTGCGTGGCTGTGCAGGAACAAAGTGGATAAATTCCCCTTTTTGCTCTGCCGTCACCGTTGGCACGGTAATCGGGGGCACAGCGGCATGATGGTTGGCTATCTTTCCAAAAGTACTGGCGGCCAGTTCAGCCAGTTCCGGTAAGGGTTTATTGCTATAAATAACACCCACCAGCAGATTCGCTGAATAATAACGGTGATAGAATGCAGTGAGCTGATCGTGAAGTTTGCTGCCCGGTTTATCTTTTAACGTATCCAGATTACCGCCGGAATAACGAGCCGCCGGATGTTCAGGGTTTAACGTTTCGGCCCGAACCTGCGCCATACGCATCCCGTCACGCGAACGCGCCATCGTCAGTTCGGCATTCACCGCATTACGCTCACGGTCACCGTTAGCCGGATCCAGCAATGGCTCACCGATGGCATCCGAAAGGCGATCTACGGCTTCAGGCAGGGCATCGTTTTCGACTTCCAGATAAAAAGCTGTGCGGTAAGACGCGGTGCTGCCGTTATGGCTGCCGCCGTGTTTTTTAAGGAATTCAGAGAGGCTTTCAGGCTGAGGATACTTTTTCGATCCCATCAGAAGCATGTGTTCAGTGTAGTGGGCAAGCCCTAGCTGGGAATCAGGGTCTTCGAGAGAACCCACGGGAATAGCCAGCGCAGCAAGTGACTTGGGCGCCTGAGGGTCAGAAACCAGCAATACCGTCATATCATTATCAAGCTTGATCGCTTGATACTGACGGGGGTCGTTCTGACTTTTATTAATAGCTTGTGCATAAGGCTGCCAGTTGGCGGCGCTTGCGACTACAGGGGCCCAAAAGGTCAATAACAACAGTAACCCGGAAATTCGGGTAACCTGTTTCAACATCGCCACTCTCCCTCAATCGAGTAAATATGCCCGCGGGCACCAAAAATAAACAGTTCAACAACTTATGGATCTCAACCTGCGGTTTTCTGCTATCAGGTCTTTTCAGACCCCGCAGACGCAGGATAGTTGTCAAAAAAATCGAACCGGGATGAGCAGTCAGGAGCTCCGTCACATTTTGTTCCCGAACCGGACGTTTCCTGCTGGGGAAAATCACCCTGTTAAACCACTCTAAGCTGTTAGCCCATCATTGCAAGCGGCTTGACGGTATTTACCCGACTTATTCTGAAGCCCTTCTGCTGCCATTTATCCACTTATTTTGCAGATTAAGCGCTGTAAAATTGCCTGATATCTTGCGGGTGACCGTATAACAACATGCGTCAGCTGGCACGATTGCCCGAAAGAAATCGGCGACAGTTGATATTCCCAGCCTTTCATGACAGTTTCGTGGCTCTGGCCGGTTACGGCATAAGCTTCCAGCTGCGAATGAGCCTCTGTCCACGCCTGTTGCACCTGCCACTGACGCATAAAACTATAGGTCAGCGACTGGTAATAATTCAGCAGCCCTAAAACAGACACCGACAGCAACAGAGCGGCTATCAATGTTTCCGGCAAGCTAAAACCCTGCTGTGAGATATCTTCTTTTCCGTAAGCCTTAACCATTACAAATCAGCTCATTAGTTTCCGGGCAGAAATCCAGCCAGCCTTGTTTCAGCGGGATAAAAACCAGTGTGCCGTCAGCCTGCTTTTTGCCAATGGCTTGCTGAAATTGCATAACGGGTTCACCGCCTTCGGCCATTTGCCCTGCCCCGCGCAGCAGAAAAATATCCGGCCGCAGTGACGGTCGCACACAGACACGGCCTTTTCCTGAAATCAGTAAACCTGCGGCCACATCCTGGCATTGCCAGTCAGAACCGGTAAAAGCCTTCCAGCTTTGCTGAACTCCCCAGGCCAGAGCCGTTGAAGCATTTTCCCAGGCAACAACGAACCGGTGCTGGCTGGATGTCAGCGCCAGCCCGGCCGACAGTTGCTGCTGCAATGAGTTAAGGGCAATAAGCCCCAGCCCCATCATCACCATAACGCTCAATATAATGGCGCTGCCGCACTGGCGTTCCGCACCGGTAAAATTCACAACCGCCTTCACAAGTTATGCCCTGCAACCAGCGCGCTGACCTGCTGATGGATAAAAGAATTACGGCTCCACCGGGCCTCGAGTTGCAAAGTAAACAAATGGCCGGCAGAACCACTGGTTTGTTCTGTAACGTTAAACCTTGTCACGCTGACTTCGGCAGGGTCGAGCAATTTTTCCCAGCCGGAACCGCTGCAGCCTGAGGCTCCGCGCTGGATTTCAATGCCTCCCTGACGCAGGCGATAGCCAAAATATTCAGATTCAGCGGTGCCGGGGTTTTCCCATTTTCCGTTGCGGTTCAGGTCGTATATGGCAATGACGCAGGAGCCCGCCGCTTCTCCGTCAGCATTTCCGATAAGGACGGGCTTTCCCTCACAAATGCCATTACAAAAACCCGCCCGTCGGAGATCTTTCTCCATCGTATACGTTGTCTGCCGCAGAAGCTGATCCAGCTGATAATGCCTGCCAAGGCTCTGACTTCTCTGGCGCATCATCGGATAAATTTGCGCGGCACTGAGCATCAGCATGCTGCCCAGCCCCATAGCCATCATCACCTCCGGCAGCGTGAACCCGAGGTTATTACGCGGGATTACTGGCATGACGCAATCCCCAGTAAAGGCTGATTTTCACTGCATATCCGCAATCTTCCCCTAGCAGAAAGGACAATCCGCAGGCTGCCTGCCGCATTTTTTAGTGTGAGATGTCCCGGCATCGCCGAATTTCGTAACCCGTAAAAACCGGTCGCGTTGTCAGAGAGATCGAGCAATTCAATTTCAGGATCATCAACCGTAAACTCCTTGCTGCCGGCCGCATTGCAATCTGCCGCGCGCTGCCCGGTTCCCACGCAGCCGCCCTTTCCACTCATCACCCACAGTATCGCGGAACGGTTGTAGTTGTTGGCACCGGTCTGAACGCCATAAAGATACTGGCGCAGCCGCTGAGCATGCTGTTCAAGCTTCAGCGCCTGCTGATAACCGCGCCAGCTGTGCATTCCCCACAGCGCGCACATCGCCACGATGACGACCACGACCATCATTTCTATCAGCGACATTCCCTGCTCTCCTTTCCGTTGCGTCGTTTTCATGCGGTCAGGTTAGGCAATTAAATTTTACCCGCCACAGGCAAAACGCATTTTTCCGGCACGTCTCGGGAACAATATGTGCAACGGAAAGTACGCAGCAAAATTATTGCGCAATATCCCGCAAGATTGAAACGGAGTTAGAAATCAGGGCTGAAATCGTCAGGGAAAGGTGTAAAACGTACTGCAGCAGGAAGAGGAAGTTTAAGAGAAATGGCCGCCTGACCAGAGTGGCAGGCGGCAAACAGCGAAGGATCAGACAGCGACGGGCGCTTTAATTGCCGGGTGCGGATCGTACCCTTCAATCTCGAAATCTTCGAAGTTGTAATCAAACAGGGAGGCAGGTTTGCGCTTGATAATCAGTTTAGGCAACACGCGTGGCTCACGGCTCAGTTGCAAATGTGTCTGTTCCATGTGGTTGCTGTACAGATGGGTATCGCCGCCAGTCCAGACAAAATCGCCAACTTCCAGCTCGCATTGTTGCGCCATCATGTGAACCAGCAATGCATAGCTGGCGATATTGAACGGCAGGCCGAGGAAGATATCGCATGAGCGCTGATACAGCTGGCAGGACAATTTACCGTCCGCCACATAGAACTGGAAGAAGGCGTGGCACGGCGCCAGCGCCATCTGATCCAGCTCACCCACGTTCCAGGCCGAAACAATGATACGGCGGGAATTAGGGTCCTGTTTCAGTTGCTTAATCACATTCGACAACTGGTCAATTTGCGTGCCATCAGCCGCACCCCATGCACGCCACTGTTTGCCGTACACAGGGCCGAGGTCGCCGTTTTCATCTGCCCACTCGTCCCAGATGCTGACGTTGTTTTCACGCAGATAGGCGATATTAGTTTCGCCTTTAAGGAACCACAGAAGTTCATGAATGATGGAGCGTAGATGGCATTTTTTCGTGGTGACCAGCGGGAAGCCTTCCTGCAAATTGAAACGCATCTGATGACCAAAAATCGACAACGTGCCGGTACCGGTACGGTCGGCTTTAGGGGTGCCCTCATCGAGCACTTTCTGCATTAAATCCAGATACTGTTTCATGTTACCTCACGACAATTGTTTCTGCGGACGGCGATATGCCCAGACCATCATAATCAGGCCAATGACCACCATCGGGATGGACAGAACCTGCCCCATACTGATGATTCCATCGAACAGACCCAGCTGTGCATCCGGCTGGCGGAAATGTTCGACGATGATGCGGAATAAGCCGTAGCCAATCAGGAACAGGCCTGACACCGCGCCCATAGGGCGGGACTTGCGAATGAAGACGTTCAGAATGATAAACAGCACGATACCTTCCAACAGCAGTTCATACAGTTGGGAAGGATGGCGTGGCAGTACGCCGTACTGGTTCAGCAGCGGCTGCCATTTCGGGTCAGCGGCGGCAATCGCGATATCTTCCTGACGGGAACCAGGGAACAGCATCGCCCAAGGTACATTGGTGGTCACACGACCCCAGAGTTCGCCATTGATGAAGTTGCCCAGACGTCCTGCACCCAGACCAAACGGGATCAGCGGAGCAATAAAATCGGAAACCTGGAAGAAATTACGCTTGGTTCGGCGTGCGAAAATCAGCATCACGACGATCACACCAATCAGGCCACCGTGGAAAGACATACCGCCATCCCACACTTTGAAGAGATAAAGAGGATTATCGAGGAACAGTGGCAGGTTATAGAAGAAGACATAACCGATACGGCCACCGAGGAATACACCGAGGAAACCGGCATAGAGTAAATTCTCTACTTCCTCTTTTTTCCAGCCGCTGCCTGGCTTGTTGGCACGGCGTACCGCCAGCCACATTGCGAAGACAAAACCGACCAGATACATCAGTCCGTACCAGTGAAGAGATACCGGCCCGATGGAGAAAATCACCGGGTCAAACTGGGGAAACGCCAGATAGCTGTTGCTCATCTATCACCACAAATTGTTTATCATTATCGCCCGGTTAAGGGCCAGCAGGGAGCGAATAGTAGCATAGCCGGGAGGTTTTCCGGGGCTAAGCCGCTGGAAAAGTTCTGTAAAAAATCATCTCATCGTTCGCCGGAATACGGCCAGAGCAGAAGTCATGCGGTACAGCGTACCGCGTAAGGTGTTTATTTACCGCCGCGGATCAGGCCGCCCAGCCCGCGTCGTTCCATAAATGCCGCCGTCATATGGCGCACATCCGTGGTGAAATGCGCCTGTAAAACACGGCTGGCCAGCTCTTCGGCATCGTGTAATTCAATACGGCGGAGCAGATATTTTATACGCGCCACGCTGCGGCCGTTCATGCTGAGATTGCGGAACCCCATACCGGTCAGCAGCAGCGCCCCCATCGGATCACCGGCCATTTCGCCACATAGACTGACATCCAGTCCAGCAGTTTCAGCACTGGTGACAATCTGCTTAAGCACACGCAACATCGCCGGATGCAGGCTGTCGTAAAGCCCGGCGACGCGGGTGTTGTTGCGATCGACGGCCAGCAGGTATTGCGTTAAATCGTTGGTGCCCACGGAGATAAATTCTACTCTTCCAGCCAGAGCCGGCAGCATGAAGATCATCGAAGGCACTTCAATCATGACGCCCAGACGCGTCGGCGGCAGCTCATAACCCAGCTGTTCTTCCACTTCACGCCCGGCACGGTCAATCAGGCGCCGCGCTTCATCAATTTCTTCGAGGCTGGTGACCATCGGCAGCAGAATGCCAAGATTGCCGGTCGCCGCATTGGCGCGCAGCATGGCGCGAACCTGAATCAGGAAAATTTCGGGCTGATCGAGCGTGATACGAATACCACGCCAGCCCAGACACGGGTTTTCTTCGCTGATCGGCATATACGGCAGCTGTTTGTCAGAGCCGATATCCAGCGTGCGCAGCGTCACCGATTTTTGCGGGAATAATTGCAACATGCCCTGATACTGCGCGACCTGCTCATCTTCGGAAGGGAAGCCGCTTTGCAGCATGAACGGAATTTCCGTGCGGTATAACCCGACACCGTCAACGCGGCTGCCAAACAGTTTTTCGTGGTCAGCGCTAAGCCCGGCGTTGAGCATAACTTGTACCCGCTCGCCGCTTTTCAGCGCAGCCGGTTGCTCAACATCATCTTCGGCTTTCTGGCTCAGCTCCATTTCTTCGCTGATGAGACGTTTGTATTCGGTCACCAGAACGGCTTCCGGGTCAATCAGCAGTTCGCCACGGTAACCATCTACAATCAGCTGACGCTGGCTCAGCAGCGCGGGCTGAATATCCGCGCCCATAATGGTTGGCACGCCCATCGCACGGACTAAAATTGCGGCATGTGAGTTCGCAGCACCATCGCGGACAACGACGCCCGCCAGCCGGTCTTGCGGAACTTCTGCCAGCAATGTGGCCGTCAGTTCATCGGCAACCAGAATGAAACGTTCCGGCCACTGAGTATTGCCCTGGATAGTATCGTCGAGATGGAACACCAGCCGCTGGCCGAGTGCGCGTAAATCGCTGCCGCGTTCGCGCAGGTAGGTGTCCTGCAGGCTGGCAAACTGAGCCGCAAATTCTTCTACGACCTTTTTGACCGCCCATTCCGCCACTGCGCCCTGATCAATCTGCGCAAACAGCTCACGCTTGAGGCGCGCATCGTTGAGCAAGTGGGAATAAAGGTCGAAAATTGCCGCGCTCTCTTTCTGCGCGCTGGCCGTAAAGCGTTTACTGAAACGACGAAATTCTGCACCAGCATCTTCCAGCGCACGAGTCAGCCGCTCGCGTTCGCGAACGGTGTCCAACGTGGACGCCATGTAGACATGCTCAAGCGAAGGCTGCGAGCTGTCCTGCCAGCCGATCCCAATCGCCACACCGGGCGATGCAGCAAGCGCACGCACACGTGTCTGACGGAAACGCCCGTAAAGCACATTAAGCTGTGCCTGAGAAAGGATTGCTGCCAGCTGCGTCGCCAGCGTGACCATAAAAGATTCTTCACTTTCATCAAACTGACGATGCTCACGTTGCTGAATAACCAGCACGCCAAGCAGCTGACGACGGTGAATGATCGGCACGCCTAAGAAGGATCGGAAAAGATCTTCTTTGACGGCGGGAATATATTTAAAACTTGGGTGGCTCTGCGCATCGGCAAGGTTGATAGGTTCAGCCAGACGCCCGACCAGCCCCACAATCCCCTGATCAAACGCCAGGGTAATAGTGCGCCCGCGAGGTTTTTTCAAACCCCGCGTCGCCATCAGATAGTAACAACGGCGGTCATTGTCAGCGAGATAGACGGAACACACTTCGGTGTCCATCGCCAGGCAGGTTTCGTTGACCAGTACATCCAGCGCATCATTCAGGCTGGACGCCATTGCTACCTTTTCAACAATTTCTCGCAAACGCGTGAGCATTTCTTCGTGACTTAGCCTCTTTTACGACGATAAGCGGGTGATGTCTTTGGAAGAGAGACTTCCTGCATCGGCATAATGGTGGTTGAAAACTCCTTCATTACGCGACGGTAAACATCACGTTTGAATGACACCACCTGACGAACCGGATACCAGAAACTCACCCAACGCCAGCCATCAAATTCAGGCGTGCTGCTGCGCTGCATATTGATATCCGCATCGTTGCACATCAGTTGCAGCAAGAACCATTTTTGCTTTTGGCCGATACAAACCGGCTTTGTGTCCCAACGCACCAAACGTTTTGGCAATTTATAACGTAACCAGTTACGGGTTGAAGCCAGAATACGTACATCTTTACGGCCAAGCCCTACTTCTTCAAACAGCTCGCGGTACATGGCCTGCTCAGCGGTTTCACCGGGGTTGATGCCCCCTTGTGGAAACTGCCAGGAGTGCTGACCGTATCGTCTGGCCCATAACACCTGCCCCTGCTTGTCACAGATTACGATACCAACATTCGGGCGGTAGCCATCATCATCGATCACCGGACTACCTCAATAGCTTAAACTCATAGATGCTCTGATTGTTTCATACTACCAACAGGCGGTAAACCACTGGTTAACGCCGATTGGCATGAATAAAAATGGGATAACTCACAGATATAACCAAAGTTATAAACAGATTTTGGAAATCATCCACGATTTTATTCACTTTTTCTGTGGATAGATATGTGCAGAACTTAAGGGTAAGCGGGGTAAAACTCTGCTGAACTTATTTTCTCATGAAAAACGAAATCCAATAAAATGATTGTAAAACAGAATATTACAGAACAATAAACACGTTACCCCATGTTCAAAAACGAGAGCTAAATCACACTCAAAAGTGATCTGGCGAAAGATCAATCAATGACGTTTTTATCCACAGCGATCGACTAAAAGTTGACGCCGCCGGGGCAAAAATTGGGTAAAACCCCATACGTCAAGCCTGTAAATCGAACCAGTGATCGGTTAAAGGCGAGGTTATCCAAGAAATCTGTGGATAAGTAGGTGGAAGATCCTGTTCATTGTCGCCTTCAACAGGTGATCAACCTAATCTTTAGCCTGCAAAATCTGCCGGAATTCGGAAAAAAAACTAAGATAAATCATGCTATTATTCCGCCATCTTGCAGGTATAACTTTTTATTCACTGTGCGGGATGAAAGCAGTACGAAATTTAATCTATTGAATGAGCATTGTTTTTTATGTCGATTCCTTTACCTGCAACACAACCGCCTCGCCACGAAAATGAGCTGCTGCAACGCGCGCAATCTCTTGCGGGTCATACATTAGGTGAACTGGCCGCACGTGCAGGTTTGCCGATCCCGGCGAATCTCAAACGTGAAAAAGGCTGGGTCGGGATGTTGCTTGAAGTGTATCTCGGGGCCATCGCGGGCAGTAAACCCGAGCAGGATTTCGCTGATATCGGCATTGAGCTAAAAACGATCCCGGTCGATTACCGGGGGAAACCGCTTGAAACCACTTTCGTGTGCGTAGCACCGTTAACCGGAAATAGCGGCGTGACGTGGGAAAGCAGCCACGTGCGGCACAAGCTGGCCCGCGTGTTGTGGATCCCTGTAGAAGGCGAGCGTCAGATCCTGCTGGCAGAACGCCATATCGGTGCGCCTTTGCTGTGGCAGCCGTCGCAGGAAGAAGATGAACAGCTGCGTCAGGACTGGGAAGAGCTGATGGATTTAATTGTGCTCGGCAAAGTGGAAAGCATAACGGCCCGCCACGGAGAGTATCTGCAACTGCGTCCGAAAGCCGCGAACAGCAAGGCGCTGACTGAGGCTATCGGTGAATTCGGGCAGCCGATCCTGACGCTTCCCCGCGGCTTTTATCTTAAGAAGCGTTTCACCGGAGCCCTTCTGTCTCGCCACTTTCTGCTTTGAATACCGAAATTTATAAAATTTCACACACCTTTTCTGCCACTTTGGATTCCTTTTGCTACGCTAGACTGTAGATCATTTCCCATAACGAAAAATCTTCGACGTAACCAAAGGAATAACAACGATGATGAAGAAAACTTTGATGCTGACCGGTGCTGCACTTGTGGTTTTTGGCCTCTCAGGCTGCGCCAGCGACTACGTGATTTCCACCAAAGACGGCAATATGATCCTGACCGACGGCAAACCGGAACTGGATAAATCCACCGGCCTGCTTAGCTACACCGATGAACAGGGCAATAAGCGTCAGATCAACAACGATAACGTCAGCCAGGTCATGAAACGCTAAACACCGCGCCCCACCCCATCCTTTCTGATGCGACAACGCGGGTAGCCATACGTGCCACCCGCGTTATTGCAGGATAGTTGCCCCCCTTCCCCCTTGTTCCAGCCTTGTATATAGTCAGTAAAGGCGCTTTTTCGTTAGGCTGACATTCTCAGATAGAAAGGAAGACCGGCAATGCAATATCACCGTATACCCCACAGTTCTTTAGAAGTGAGCTTACTGGGACTTGGCACCATGACTTTTGGTGAACAGAACAGCGAAGCCGACGCCCACCAGCAACTGGATTACGCCGTTGCGGCGGGCATCAACCTGATTGATACCGCAGAAATGTATCCTGTTCCGCCGCGTCCTGAAACTCAGGGGCTGACGGAAAGCTATATTGGCAGCTGGCTGAAAGCTCGCGGCAATCGTGAAAAGATCATTCTGGCGAGCAAAGTCGCCGGCCCTTCGCGCGGTAATGACAATTCCATCCGTCCGGGCCAGATGCTGGATCGCAAGAATATCCGCGCGGCGCTGGATGCCAGCCTGAAACGTCTGAATACGGATTATCTGGACTTATATCAGCTGCACTGGCCACAGCGTCAGACCAATTTCTTTGGCAAACTGAGCTATCAGTACACGCAGGACCAATCACCGGTCACGCTGCTGGAAACGCTGGAAGCACTGAACGAACAGGTACGCGCCGGTAAAATTCGCTATATCGGCGTGTCCAACGAGACGCCTTGGGGCGTGATGCGTTACCTGCAACTGGCCGAGAAACACGATCTGCCACGCATCGTTTCCATTCAAAACCCGTACAGCCTGCTTAACCGCAGTTTTGAAATCGGTCTGGCAGAAATCAGCCAGTACGAGGGTGTCGAATTGCTCGCGTATTCAAGCCTGGCGTTCGGTACCCTGAGCGGGAAATACCTGAACGGCGCGAAGCCGGCGAATGCCCGTAATACGCTGTTCAGCCGCTTCACCCGTTATTCTTCACCGCAGTCCGAAGCGGCGATCGCGGAATACGTGGCGTTAGCGAAAAAACACAATCTGGATCCTTCGCAGATGGCTCTGGCCTTCGTGCGCCAGCAACCGTTTGTCGCCAGTACGCTACTGGGCGCAACCACGCTGGAACAGCTGAAGATCAACATCGACAGCCAAGATTTGACGCTTGAAGGCGATATTCTGGTTGAGCTGGAAGAAATCCACAAACGCTTCACGATCCCGGCACCGTAACGCCGGATTTCAGACATAAAAAAGGGCGCTCAGCGCCCTTTTACTTTTGGGATGTTTATCACGCCAAACGGCGTTTCTGCATGTTCTTCCAGATCCACAGGGCGGCAATCGCCAGCGCAAACACCACGCCGAAGCCGATACCAATTGCCACGACCGGCGCACCCGCCATCACCACCAGCGAATACAAGCCGAGCATCAGCAACATCGCGGTGTTCTCGCCGAGATTCTGAACCGCAATCGCATTACCGGCACCGACGGAAATTTTACCGCGATGCTGTAACAGCGCGTTAAGCGGAACCACAAAGAAACCGCCGAGGATCCCGACAACCACCAGCACTATGTAAGAACTCAGCATACTGGTTTGCAGGGCGAATACGACGACCGCAATTCCGATCGCCACACCCGCAGGCAGACAGCGTTTCACTGTTTCAAGGCGGATGAGTTTCGCCGCCGCACCAGCACCAAACACAATACCGATGGCGACCATCGCATTCAGAAGCGTCGGCGTTTTGTTATCAGTAATGCCGAGCGCCACCGGCACCCACAGTACCAGCAGGAAACGCAGCGTCACGCCCGCGCCCCAGAACAGGCTGGTACCGACCAGCGAAAAGCGGGTTTCGCCATCCTGCCACAGGGTTTTGCAGGCGGAGAAAAACGTCCTCGTCATGTTGGCCGGGTTCCAGGATTGCCCCGGACGCGCCGGTGTCAGCTTGGGAATAAACCAGTTCGCTGCGACCGCCGCGCCATACGCCAGCACGCAGATGCCGAGTGCCGCCAGAATGCTCCAGTCAGCCAGCGCGCCACCGGCTACCGATCCGAGAAGTATCGCCGCAATGGTAGAGGCTTCCATCATGCCGTTGGCTTTCACCAACTGCTCGCCGCTGGCGATTTCGCCCAGAATGCCGTATTTGGCCGGTGAATACGCCGCCGCGCCGATCCCTACCAGCGTATAGCCGAGGAACGGGTTCAGCCCGGCGCAAATCACCGCCGCGCCGCCGAGTTTCAGCAGGTTAGCAACCATCATCACGCGGCCTTTCGAGAAGCTGTCAGCGAACTGACCAACGAACGGCGCGAGAATGATGTAGGTGGCGACAAACGCCATCTGCAAAACCGGCTGGCTCCAGTCGGGATAGAGCTGTTGTTTGATCAGCGCCAGCGCAGCAAACAGCAGCGCGTTATCGCCAAACGCAGACAGAAACTGCGCGACGATCACCGCCGTCATGCTTTTCGACATCAGCGGCGCTGCCGCCATAGAAGGTTGGCTCATGCCTCACTCTCCGGGTTTTCTGCCATCTGGCGCAGGGTGACAAAATCAGGTTTACCGCTGCCCAGCAACGGCAAGGCTTTAACCACACGAATATCACGCGGCACCGCAAGTTCCGGCAGCCCCAGTTCGCGGGCGGCTTTGCTCAGGGCATCACGGCGTAATTCCGGGTCGGTGGTAAACAGCACCAATGCTTCGCCTTTGCTGCTGTCGCTGCGGGACGTCGCTGCATGTTGTTTATCCGGTGAAGCGTTGATGGCAAGTTGCTCGACGCTTTCCAGCGACACCATTTCACCGGCCAGTTTGGCAAAACGTTTCACACGCCCACGAATGGCGCAGAAACCTTTATCATCCAGCGTGACGATATCGCCGGTGTCATACCAGCCCGCCTGCATTTCGCCGTCGGCATTTTCGGCCTGCGGTGCTTCCAGTACGCCAGGATTTTCGACGCGCAGATAGCCTTTCATGATGTTCGGACCACGCAGTTGCAAGCGCCCGCCCTCTTCAATGCCCGGCACTTTAATCAGACGTGATTCCATTCCCGGCAAAATCTTACCGACGGTGTTCACTTTCGCCGCCATCGGCACATTAATCGCCACCACCGGCGCGCATTCGGTCACGCCATAACCTTCTAGAATGCGGATACCGAATTTGTTCTGCCAGATTTCCTTGGTGCTTTCCGCCAGTTTTTCCGCGCCTGCAACGACATAGCGCAAACGGGCAAAATCATAAGGATGTGCAAATCGGGCATAGTTGCCAAGGAAGGTCGACGTACCGAACAACACGTTGCAGTTCTGATCGTAGACCAGCTCCGGCACGATGCGGTAATGCAGCGGGCTCGGATACAGGAACACGCGCGCGCCGGTCATGATTGGCGTTAACAGACCGACGGTAAGCCCGAACGCATGGAAAAGCGGCAGGGAGGACATGAAACGATCGCGCGGGGTGAAATCTGCCACCGTGCGGATTTGCTCGACGTTTGCCAGCAGGCTTGCATGGGAATGCACCACGCCTTTTGGGTTGCCTTCGGAGCCGGAAGTAAACAGCACCAGCGCGGCATCGTCAGCCTGTTGCGGCAGCATGGCTCGACGCGGGAAAATCAGGTGGAGCAGGATCCACAGTTTGTCCTGTAACGTGACGGTATCTTTTAAATCTTCCAGATATACCCAGTTAGCTTCCGGGACATTCTCCGGCAGATGCGTCAGTTTCCCTTTTTCGAGGAACTGGCGGGACGTAATGATCGTTTTGATTTGCGCCGCTTTCATGGCGCTTTGCAACCCTTTCGCGCCGGCAGTGTAATTGAGCAATGCCGGAATACGGTTGCGCATCGACGCGCCGAACAGCGCCGCCGCCATGATTGTGGCATTTGGCAGCAGCATCCCGACGTGTTCCCCTTCGCGGGTAAACCGTTGCAGGATACGGCTGACGCCAAGGGATTTTTTTAGCAGGCCCTGATAAGAATCTTCCTTGAAAGAAATATCGGCAATGCAGGGTTTGCGGCGACCATAACGGGTTTGCGCCGACAGAAACGCCTGATACAACGTTTCCGGCTCGCGGGTTTCCATGCGCGCCTGCATCATCACTTTATGCAGTTGCTCACCGGCCAGCACGCGGCGGTCACGGGAACGCGCGGCTTCCGGCATAGGGATCGTCACCGGCGGTAACACATTGATCGTCACTTTCGGGAACCAGCGGATTTTGAAACTGCCGAACAGGCGACCAAACGGCGTAAATTCTGCGCCGTCAATGCGGATCGGGATCACCGTGGCCTGTGACTTCGCCGCCACAAAGGCCGCGCCGTCGTAAATTTTCATTAATGAACCGGTAACCGTAATGCGCCCTTCCGGGAAAACCACCACCGGACGCCCCTTCTCCACTTCGCGGATCAGGTGTTTAATCGCCATCGGTTTGGTCGGGTCCAGCGGCATGAAGTCCACGTAAGGCTTCAGCCAGCGCATAAACCAGGTATCAGTAATGTTGGAATACACCGCGAATACCGGTTTGACCGGCAGGAAAAGCACCAGCAGCATGCCGTCTATAAAAGAGACATGGTTGGGCGTGAGCAGTAAACGCGGGTAATTAAATGAGGATTTCGCCGGCGTGACGGTCACCCGGAACGCTATGCGGAACAGCCACCTGAACGCGGCGAAAAGAAAGTTATACATGTTTGCCATCTCCTTATGTGTCATCCCTGATCTTGAAAGAAAAAGGTTGGGGAAACAGCATACTATAAGCGGCGGAAGAATCACGACAGTCAGATGAGAGTTTAGGAGGAGCCTGATGAGGTTGTCAGGTTTTAGGCAAAAAAAAACCTACGCATCCGCGTAGGTTGGTGCAAATTTAATCGGTATCAACATGCAGAGCACGTTGATGATTCACCAATCAATACCTCTGGGACGTTCAATTTAGCTGGTTTGCACGAACCTCAGCCAGCAGGCAATCGAAACATAATTCCGCAAAGTGTAACCAGTGGTGAAAATAGCCCCGATTTTAGTCATTTAATGCGGATTGTGAGACTTCCACCAGGCAACTCATCGCATTCGGCCCTTGCGTTAAACGCGACGTGCCGATGTCCAGTGTCAGCACGTTCGGATTTCCCGCCTGTTCGGTTTCCTGCCATTTACCGCCAAAGCCCGGATCAAACCAGGCACCAGTGGACATCAGCACCACGCCGCGCGTAATGCCGTCATTGAACGAAACCCCGGCCAGACAGCTGCCGCGCGCGTTATGCACTTTCACCCGGTCGCCGTCGTTCAGCTGGCGGCTGGCCGCGTCTTCAGGGTGCATAAACAGCGTTTCTTTCCCCGCCGTTTTGTTCGACTGCGCCAGCGGCGACTGATCGAGCTGGCTATGCAACCGGTCTTTCGGCTGAATGGAAATCAGATGCAGCGGCCACTCTTTGGCCGTTTCTGCGCCCAGCCACTCCACCGGCGGCTGCCATTCCGGGTGCGGGGCGAAATCTTCATAACCGTATCCGGCGATAGTTTCGGAGAATAATTCAATTTTTCCGCTGTGTGTGCCCAACGGATTCGCACGCGGGCTTTTGCGGAATTCTTCAAAGAACACGTAATCTTTTTCCGGCGTCGGCAATTCAACAAAACCGCGTTCCCAGAACGTTTCAAAGTCCGGCCATTCCACGCCGGTGCCTTTCTGCGCTTCACCGCACTGACGATAAATATGGCGCAGCCACTGATCTTCGTTGCGCCCCTGCGTGAACTGTTCGCGGTAACCGAGACGGTCGGCAATATCGGCGAAAATATCAAAATCGTTACGCGCCTGATGCTGCGGCGCGACGGCCTGATGCATCGCCAGGACGAAACGGTCGCGCGAAGAACCGCCGATATCATTGCGCTCAAGCGAGGTGGTCGCCGGCAGCACGATGTCGGCCATCTGCGCCGCCGGTGTCCAGACGTTATCCTGCACGATCACGGTGTCCGGTTTCTGCCAGCCTTCGACCAGACGGTTGAGCTGCTGATGATGATGGAACGGATTACCGCCCGCCCAGTGGACCAGATGAATATCCGGGTAATTCAAAGTTTCACCCTGGAATTCGTACGGCTGACCGGGGTTGAGCAACATGTCGCTGATGCGCGCCACGGGAATCGACAAACCGGAAGGATTCGGCCCGGCGCTGACGGCAGGCCCCGGCGTGTCAAAACGCGGATTACCGACGCTGTTCATCGAACCGTGACCAAACGAGAAGCCGCCGCCCGGCAAACCGACCTGCCCGAGCATGGCGGAAATGGCGATCATCATCCAGTACGGCTGTTCGCCGCGATGGGCGCGCTGCACGGAATACGAACAGGTAATAAAGCTGCGGACGCCCGTCAGATCATCCGCCAGCCGCGCAATACGTTCAGCCGGAACACCGGTAATGTGGCTCGCCCACTCCGGCGTTTTCGCCACGCCGTCGGTATCACCGCGCAGATACGCTGCGAGCTGCGGATACCCCACGCAGTGGCTGGCCAGAAACGCATCGTCCTGTGCATCTTTGCGCTGAATCTCATAGGCAATCGCCATCATCAGCGCCGCGTCAGTGTTCGGACGGATTGGGATCCACTCGGCATTCACAAACTCCGGGCAGTCATCGCGCATCGGGCTGATGTTAATCACCCGCGTACCTTTTTTGGCCAACTGTTCCAGCGCCGGTTTCAGCGTATGTTCCACTGCGCCGCCGGACGCCACTTGCGCGTTTTTCAGCGCCAGACCGCCGAAGGCCAGCAAAATTTCCGCGTGTTCCACCACACTCGGCCACGACGTGACGCGCCCGGTCAGTGGCGTAAATGTGCCAATCACATACGGCAGGAAAAACTGCGCCGAGCCCCAGCTGTAATTGCCCTGTTGATCCACACCGCCGCCGCCGGTGAAATAGAAACGGCGCACCAGCGAACGGGCATGGTGTAAGCGCCCCGCAGAAGACCAGCCGTAAGAGCCGTTGAAAATCCCGGATGCACCGTAGCGGTCGCGCACGCGTTTATTCTCTTCAGCGACCAGATCCAGCGCCAGATCCCAGTCCACTTCAACAAAATCTTCACGCCCGCGCAGCGATCGATCGCTGTTTTCGCGTTTTTGCAGCCAGGAACGGCGCACCGCCGGTTTGCGGATGCGTTTTTCCGAATACACCAGCGGCGCAATCGAATCGAGTAAAGGTGAAGGATCAGCATCGGCGGAATAAGGCTCGCAGCGGATCAGGCGGCCATCTTCCACCACGGCGGTATACGCGCCCCAGTGAGCCAGTTGCGGGTAACGTTTTATCGACATTTCTTCTTTTTCTCAGCGCGGGTGAACAGCATTAAAAATAACATTCACGCCGTTCTCAATTCAAAGAACAAATCATCTTAATCAAACCCATTTCGGCTCTTTCAGGCTGCGATTTCCGTTAAAGACGGCATTCTTTTCCCGTTACATGCCTCTTGCATCGAAAAGTTGCGATCGACATCCTTGCAGCCATCGGCCTTTTCCGCAAAACTGGGCAGTGTAAACGATTACCCTCACGGAATAGCGGAAGTGTTATGGCAACGATTAAGGATGTAGCAAAACTGGCAGGCGTATCGGTTGCGACCGTTTCACGCGTGATAAATCATTCCCCGAAAGCCAGTGAAAGCTCGCGGGAAGCCGTACAGAACGCCATGCAGCATCTGCAATATCATCCGAATGCCAACGCCCGCGCCCTGGCACAGCAGGCCACCGAAACCCTGGGCCTGATTGTGGCCGACGTGTCCGACCCTTTTTTTGGCGCGATGGTCAAAGCCGTTGAACAGGTGGCCTATGCGACCGGCAATTTCCTGCTGATTGGTAACGGTTATCACAACGTGGAAAAAGAGCGTCAGGCCATCGAACAGCTGATCCGTCACCGGTGCGCGGCGCTGGTGGTTCACGCCAAAATGCTGCCGGAAGATGAACTGACCAGCCTGATGCAGCAAATTCCCGGCATGGTGCTGATCAACCGCACGCTGCCCGGTTTCGAGGAGCGCTGCATTGCGCTTGATGACCGCTATGGATCGTGGCTGGCAACCCGCCATCTGATTCAGGCCGGGCATCAGCGCATCGCCATTTTGTGTTCCAACCACGGCATTTCCGATGCCAGCGACCGTCTTCAGGGCTACATTGACGCGCTGACAGAACACAATATTCCTGTCGATGACAAACTGATTGCCTACGCCGAACCCGATGAAATCGGCGGCGAAAAAGCGATGGCGGACTTACTGGGATTGGGCAAAAGTTTTACCGCCGTGACCTGCTACAACGACCCGATGGCCGCCGGTGCGCTTTCGGTACTAAGCGATAACAGCATTGATGTGCCGGGGGAAATTTCTCTGATCGGGTTTGATGACGTACTGATTTCGCGCTATCTGCGCCCGCGTCTGACCACGGTGCGTTATCCGGTTGTCGCGATGGCGAATCAGGCTGCGCAGCTGGCGTTAGCGCTGGCAAACGGCCAGCCGTTGCCCGAAACCACTCACATGTTCAGCCCGACGCTGGTGCGCCGTCACTCGGTGAGTGCTCCGGGGAATTAAAGGAATTGCTGGTAAACGCGGACGGGTTTGTCGGGGTAATCCAGCGCATCGCCGATGTATTTCCAGCCAAAACGTTCGTAGTAGCCTGTAAATTCAGCGTAGAGATAGAGTTCGGAAAAGCCGCTGCGGCGGCTGTGTTCCAGCACGAAGGCCTGCAATTCCTGCCCTAACCCGCGCGATCTGAAACCTTCATCCACGTACAGCGCCGCCAGCCACGGCGTGAGATCCTGACGGCTAATCAAATCGCAGCGCCATAATCCGACCGTTCCCGCCAGCGTTTCGCCCTCGAGCGCGATAAAGGTTTGTGGCAATTCCGCGCCGCGCAGGCTGCTCTGCACTATGCTTTCAAAAAACGCCCGGCTGTTTTCGCTGCCAAACGCTTTCCACAGCCAGTCCGTGACGGTTTCCTGAAATTCCGGGCGCTCGCTGAGATTGACGATCTTCATGCTCAGACCAGTTTCCCCTGAAAAATCGGCACAGATTCAAACAGATAGCCGTCGAACTCAGGCGCATCAACGTCAGAAAGCTCCATCAACGTGTTCTTCACATTTTCCATGTGCTGCCACATGGCCTGATACGAACCCATCACGTCGCGGCGGCGCAGTGCGGCCAAAATATTCTGATGATCTGCCAGCCATTTCAGCCGGTAACCGCGCGTGGCGATGTGGCTGTGTAATTGTTTCCACAGCGGGCTGGAGTCGCGGTGCATCCAGATATTTTTGACGGAATCGAGCAGCATCTGGTTCTGCGTGGCACCGGCGATCAGCAGGTGAAAAAGGCGGTCGTTATCGCCACTTTCGTCATTGGCGACGATCGCGATTTGTTCCTGCTCCAGCGTGCGGCGCAGGTTTTCGATATCTGCTTTAGTCGCCATTTTGGCGGCAAACGCGGCAATGTTACTTTCAAGCAACTGCCTCGCTTGTAAAATTTCAAACGGGCCAATCTGCCCCTGATACATCAGCTCGTCTTCGCCCTCTTCCTGCGAAGGAATGCGGATCACGTAAACGCCGGAGCCCTGACGGATATCCACCGTGCCTTCGAGTTCCAGCATCAGCAGGGCTTCGCGCACGATAGTCCGGCTGACACCGTAGGTTTCAGCCATATTACGTTCTGGCGGCAGGCGGGAACCCACAGCAAAATTCCCCTGCTTGATTTGCTCGCGCAGGTCGTGCCCGATTTCCTGATACTGCTTTCTGTCCTGCGAAACCACACCTTTATCCACACATTCACCCTGATGCAAAGACTGACAAATTGGCTCCAAAGCCAGAGCCAATGGACATACGCTGAAGGGTCAGTGTATCAAACTTAATGCCTGATCCAGCACTTTGGCGCCGTTCAGAGTTCCGTATGCCACCATGTCGATCACGGCGATGGGAATGTTGTGTTCATCCGTCAGCTTTTTATTTTCCGCCAGTTTGAACCGCACCTGCGGCCCTAACAGCACGACCTGAATGTCACGTCCGTAGGCCTCAAGTTCGTCGCGCAGATTATTTTCCGGGATGGCGTAAATCTTAAATTCCAGCCCGCGGGCGGCGGCTTCTTTTTCCATTTTGGTGACCACAAGGGAAGTGGACATCCCTGCCGAACAAGCTAAAACGAGTCGTTTCATAATGTTTCCTCGGGTTGTTTATCTTCATCGTCCAGTGTTAAAGACAACACACCACTTTCACTCAGCGATTTAAACCAGTGAGATGATTTCTTCTGACGGCGATCACGGTTGTTATCAAGATCAATCTCGATCAGCCCGTAACGGTTTTTAAACGCATTCATCGGCGAGACGTTATCAGTAAAAGCCCAGAGCATATATCCCTGACAATTTGCGCCGTCCTCCCGCGCCTTTAATGTCCAGTAAAGATGTTCGGTAATAAATTCAATACGATAATCGTCCTGAATTTCCCCGTTGTTGGCATCACGGAACTGGCCTTCATTTTCAATCCCCATTCCGTTCTCAGCAATAAACCACGAAATATTTCCGTATTCCGTTTTAATGCGCATTGCAAAATCGTAAATAATTTTCGGGTAAATTTCCCAGCCCCGGGATTTATTCATCCGGCGACCCGGCAGTTCAAAATGTTCGTAGTAAAACGCCGGATGGAATGGCGTCTCTTTATTCCATTCGCGGGACGGCGCTTTAACACGGTGCGGGTAATACAAATTAATGCCCACTTCGTCCACCGTGTTATTACGGATAACCGCCAGTTCCTGCTCTGAATAATCAAAATGCACGTCGTGCTTTTGCAGCAAATCGAGCAATTCCTGCGGGTATTCGCCTTTAATCATCGGGTCTAAAAATACGCGGTTATAGAACAAATCGTATAAATGCGCCGCTTTCTGATCGTGCGCCGCCGCAGAACGGGCGTACGTCACTTCCGGGTTTAAAATTACGCCCATCGTGCCGTGCGAACCGTAACCTTTACGGTGAAACAGCTCGACGACTCTGGCGGTTGCCAGCACTTTGTGGTGATTCCACTGCATCCATTTACCGGTGTTCTGCTCGAACGGCCAGCGGATTGCGTCCAGATACACGCGGGTTTGCACCACTACCGGCTCGTTGAAAGTGAACCAGCGGCTGACTTTTCCGGCGAAGCGCTCAAGCACTTTTTCCGCGTACAGGACAAACAGCTCAACGACTTTTTTCGAACTCCAGCCGTCATATTTTTCAAGCAGATACGCCGGTAATTCGTAATGTTCGAGGCACAACATCGGCTCAATGTCGTTGCGCTTCATCTCATCCAGAAGATTTCCGATGTATGCCGCATATTCTTCATCGACGGTGCCCAGTTCATAGTCAGTCAGAAATCGCGACCAGTTGACCGAGGTGCGGTAATGGCTCAGCCCGCTGGCTTTCATCAGCGCCACGTCTTCCCGGTAGCGGTTGATGAAATCGGTGGCTTTCGCCGGGCCGTAGCCGTTGTGCCAGACGTGGCGGTTATTTTTGTACCAGAGATCCAGATACGAATCCTGTCCGCCCTTTTTGCCACTCCAGCCTTCGGTTTGCCACGCGGAAGCCGCCGCACCGAGAATAAATCCGTCAGGAATGGTGATGGAAACCTTGCTCATAATTTTCCTCATTGTCGCGAATTCAGGCCGTTGCAGCGCGTTTTTGCTGCTGCGCAATAGCGTCTATCTGCGCCTGTTCTGCGCGGCGCGAAGCCACTTTGACGAACGGCAGATAAATCAATACCGCCACCACGATGCAACCGATTTGGGTAATCACCGCGCCCATCGAACCGGCGGTCGACAGCCAGGCGTTGATGATCGGCGGCGTGGTCCACGGCACCATCACCACGGCGCGTCCGGCAAAACCCAGGCTGGTCGCGAAATACCCGATAGTGCCGGTGATGAGCGGCGTGATGATGAACGGGATCGCCAGAATCGGATTGAGCATGATCGGCATGCCGAAAATCACCGGTTCATTGATGTTGAAGAAGCCTGGCCCCATGGATAATTTGGCGATTTCGCGCATTTCTTTGCGGCGCGTTCCCAGCATGACCGCCAGCAAAAGCCCGATAGTGCAGCCGGAACCGCCGATGCTCATGTACACATCCCAGAACGGCATGGTGATGATGTTCGGCACTTCATGTCCCTGCTCAAACGCCGTCATGTTCACCATGATCGCGCCCAGCAGCAGCGGCTCACGGATGGGTTTAATCATCTGATTGCCGTGAATACCAATAACCCAGAACAGCTGCGCGACAAACATCAGCAGCAGAATACCCGGCAGGCTTTGCATCACCGATTCCAGCGGGCGCTGGATAACCTGATACACCGCGTCGTACAAATACATGCCGGTCACGCGATGGAAAACGAAGCCGAAACTGGCAACGATAACCACAGTAATAATCGCGGGGATCAGCGCGGAAAACGATGCGGAAACGTTCGGCGGCACACTTTCCGGCATTTTAATGCGCAGGCCGTTCACCTTTTCCAGGCGGGAATATATCTCTACCGAGAGAATGGCAATAAACATGCCGAGGAACAGGCTTTTGGTGTCTGAAAATTGTTTTGCCAGCACGTCTTTCACTTCCTGCATCTGGCCGTTGACCATCATATCGACGGTCGTCGGCGTCACGGCAATAAAACAAATCACCGCCAGCAGGCCGGGAAATAACGAACGCGAGCCGTTAATTTTTCCCAGTTCAATACCAATTAAAAATACCGCGCCGATGGTCAGGAAACTCAGCGTGGCGTAGTTAATACTGCTCATGATCGGTTTGAGCGTCGCCAGCCAGGAGAACATTTCAAAGTGGGCTAATCCGTTTTTCGGATCCATGACCATATTTGAAATTAAAACTGAGAATGCCCCCACGATAATGACCGGCATTAGCGTGATAAAAGAAGCCTTAATCGCCATGATGTATCTGAGGCTATTAAAGGTATTCGCGAATCCCCCGAGAGAATCGATAAAACGGTCTTTCAATGACATGACACCACCTCTTTTAATATTGTGTGTTGCTTTGCAGGTGTTTGTTTCGCATTGACCTTTTTAAGTATCAGAGGATAAAGGTATGGCGCGAATGTAAAGTCAGATTCCGCTTCTGTGAAACATTCCGTGATTTCTGTTTTGCGACAATTTACGCAATGTGGCATGCCAAAAAATAGCGGAATACGAATTAATTTCTGTGACAGCGTTCTCACATGTGAATATTGGAATTCCAATATGATGAATTCACCCCTTTCTGGTATACCAATTTTGGAGATGTCGATGGAATTCGATCTGGAACAAACGGTAATGGAGTTATTGATCAACGCCGGGGAAGCGCGATCTAACGCGATGATGGCGATTCAGCACGCCCGCAAAAAGGAATGGGAGCAGGCCGATGCCATGCTGAAAGCCTCAGACGATGCGGCACGCGTCGCGCACAAAGTGCAGACGCAGCTGATCGGGCTGGATGAAGGCGTAGGGAAAATACCGGTCAATCTGATTATGGTGCATTCGCAGGATCATCTGATGACCGCCATGCTGTGCCGCGAACTGGCGGAAGAAATTGTGTTGCTGCGCAAAGAGATGTTTGAGAAATAAACTTCCTCCTCTGCGATGAAGAGGGCGTTTTCCGTTTTTTTGCTCCTCCCTTTGCGAAGGGAGGCCGGGAGCGGGTATTAATGGCAAAACGGCTGCTAACGTAAACATCAACATCATGATTTTGTTGTAATACCCCACCCCAGCCCTCCCCTTCGCAGGGGAGGGAGCAAAAAAATTACAGCTCCAGGGCAATCAGTTCATCTACCGTTTGACGGCGGCGAATCAATCGCGGAACGCCATTTTCGAACAGCACTTCCGGCAGCAGCGGACGGGTGTTGTAGTTGGAAGACATCGATGCGCCGTATGCGCCGGTATCGTGGAATACCAGATAATCCCCGATCTGCACCGGTGGCAGCGGGAAGGTTTCAACGCCGCCGCCTGCCTGCTGGGTAAACACGTCGCCGGATTCACACAAAGGCCCGGCAATCACGGATTCCGTCAGCGGCTGACCGCTGAGGTCACGGCCATCTGCCGGTAACAGTGAAATATGGTGATAACTGCCGTACATCGCCGGACGCATCAGATCGTTAAACCCGGCGTCACACAACACGAAATGGCGACTGCCCATGTTTTTCGCCGCGCGGATTTGCGCCACCAGCACGCCGGATTCCGCCACCAGGAAACGCCCCGGTTCGATTTCCAGTTTAACCTCATGCCCGAGGTGTGCCGCAATTTGCTCACGCGCACGGTTCCACAGACCAAAATAGTGGCCGGTATCGATAGATTCTTCGTCAAAATGATACGGAATCGACAACCCGCCGCCCGCAGAAATCGCTTCAATATCTTGCCCGGTTTCAATGACCTGGCGAACCATCGCATCACAAACCTGCTCAAGATGGCCGTAATCCACGCCGGAACCGATGTGCATATGAATGCCCACAAGTTTCAGGCCGTAACGGGCAATTTCAGCCAGCGCCTGCGGTAAATCGGCATGCCAGATCCCGTGTTTACTGTTCTCACCGCCGGTATTGGTTTTCTGGCTGTGACCGTGGCCGAAGCCCGGATTCACGCGCAGCCACACCGGATGCCCGGATTTGTGCTGACCAATCTGGCTAAGCATATCAATGGAACCGGCGTTGACCGGGATATCCAGCGCCGTCACGCGTTCCAGCGTCGGTTGATCCAGCACATCGGCGGTGAACACGATTTCACTGTTTTCACGCCCCGGAATAAAACCGGCCACCAGAGCACGTTCTATTTCGCCCAGCGATACCGAATCCACCTTCACGCCCTGCTCGCGCATCAGGCGCAGAATATGAATATTCGAACAGGCTTTTTGCGCAAAGCGGATCACGTCAAAATCACGTAAGTGCGCGATACGCTGTTTAATAATTTCAGCGTCATATGCCCAGACCGGGCAACCAAATTGTTGCACAATCGCCAGTAAATTCGTGGCGTTAAGTGCAGTGGACGTATCGTTTAGGGCGCGTGGCATAAGATTTTCCGTCAGATGAAGGCTTTCATATTTCGTTCAGTATGACGGCAAATGAAGTGGCGATAAAATATCTATTTCAGGCCAGTCTATTCATTTATGATATGGTTAAATACCTTGCCGGAATGCGATAAGCCCATGCCCGCTCTGTCCTTGCGCCACATTGAAATCTTTCATGCCGTGATGACCACCGGCAACCTGACCGAAGCCGCCGCGCTGCTCAATACTTCACAGCCAACGGTCAGCCGTGAGCTGGCGCGCTGTGAAAAGCTGCTGGATCTCCAGTTATTTGAGCGTCTTCGCGGGCGTTTATACCCGACGGTGCAGGGTTTGCGGCTGTTTGAAGAAGTGCAGCGATCGTATTACGGGCTGGACCGGATCATCAGCGCAGCGGAAGGGATCCGCCAGTTTGAGCAGGCGCAACTGTCGATCGCCTGTCTGCCGGTTTTCAGCCAGTCGCTGTTACCGGCGGTATGTAAACCGTTTCTCGACAAGTATCCTGACGTCAGTTTTAACATCGTTCCGCAGGAATCACCGCTGCTGGAAGAGTGGCTGTCGGCGCAGCGTCATGATCTGGGGCTGACGGAAAACACCCAGACACCCGCCGGTACTGAACGCCAGACGCTGCTGACGCTCAACGAAGTTTGCGTGCTGCCCGCAGGACATCCGCTGGCGGCGAAAAAGCGCCTGACGCCGCAGGATTTCAGCGGCCTGAACTTCATCAGTTTGTCGGCCACCGACAGCTACCGGCAGTTGCTGGATACGCTGTTCGCTGAGCAGCAGGTTGCCCGGCGACTGGTGATGGAAACACACAGCGCCGCCTCGGTGTGCAGTATGGTACGCGAAGGCGCGGGCGTGTCAGTGGTCAATCCGCTGACGGCGCTGGACTATGCCGAGCGCGATCACGGCCTGGTGATCCGCGAATTCAGCGTCGCCGTGCCGTTTACCGTCAGTCTGATCAAACCGCTGCACCGCCCCGCTTCCGCGCTGGTCACGACGTTTACCGAACATTGTCATCAACAGGCACAACGGTTCGCAGAACGCCTCGAGGTGGTCGTCGGGATTTGAGATTGGCTTAGTCCACCTCCGGCGAGGCCGGAGGCTATTTATTTGAAATAATCCACGTCAGATGAGTTATTTAATAAGCCCCAATCGATTAATCCAAATCTTTCCCATCTGATTCAATACATTTTTTGTACCAATAAAATGAATCTTTCTTAACCCTGTGAAGATCCCCTTCACCTTCGTCATTCATATCGACATAAATGAAACCATATCGTTTATCCATCTGACCCGTTGTGAATGAAACTAAATCAATGGGTGCCCAGGAGGTATAACCGAAAATATCGACACCCTCTTCTCTGGCTTTCATTAAACTTTTAATATGACTTCTGTGGTAATCAATACGGTAAGTATCATGAATTAATCCGTCAGCATCGACTGTATCATGAGCTCCAAGTCCATTCTCTACATCAAACAATGGGATTTGGTAACGGTCATAAATGAAGTGCAGAAAATATTCATAACCCGTTGGATCGATTTGCCAACCCCAATCACTTGCTTTTAAATAGGGATTTACAATGGAATGCTGTACGCCAGCACCGCCCAATGATTCCCCCTCATCTTTATGGGTTGTGAATACATTAGACATGTAATACGAATAGGCTAAGAAATCTGATTTACCTGCCAGTAAATCCTTCTTATCCTGTTCACTCACCACTAAACTCACGCCGTTATCTTTCCAGATACGTGGAGCATAGGAAGGATAATATCCTCTGACCATCGTATCTGCACAGTATCCAAATAAATTTTGGAAAATTTTATAATTTTCGATGACATCTTCGGGATCGCAAGTATAAGCATATGAACAATATCCTGCGACCATGCATCCCACTTTGATAGTGGGATCTATTTCATGCGCAACGATTGTCGCTCTTGCCGAAGCGACCATTTGATTATGCAATTCTGTATAAGCAACTTGCTTACCTTCTTTTACGTCGAAATGTAAAAGAATATTGATTTCATTAAAGGTTAACCATTTATTGACCAAACCTTTGTATTCAGTAAAGCAAACTCTCGCAAATTCGACAAACTGGTTAATCATCTCCCTGTTTGTCCAATCTTTGTAGGTTTCTTCTAAATAAACTGGCTCATCGTATTTATATAATGTAATAACGGGATCCATGCCATATTTACGACACTCTTTAAATACATCGCGATAGAATTCAACACCTGCTTTATTCACGCCACCTTCCACACCCTTTGGGAATATCCTGGCCCAGGAGACGGTTGTGTTAAATGTGGTAAATCCCATTTCTGCCAATAATGCAATATCTTCTTTATATCTATGGTAAAAATCGATACCGATATGATTGGTATATCTGACATCATCAAATATCTGATACTTAGCGCCTTCGGGTAAATGATCAAACTGCCTCATTTTACCTCTTGATCCCTCTTTATTAATATAATGGATATATCGCCTGTCAGTTGTTGATCCCGGATCACCAAAATCTACCTGAACCGGGCTTTTCCCATCTTCATCCCAGGCACCTTCACATTGAGCAGCGGATAAAGAACCGCCCCACAAAAATTTTTCTGAGAAACTCATGTTCTTTTCCTATGTTTACGCTCTGTCACTTTAATAACACCGGGATAACTCAATGTGTTCGCAAAGAACAGTCATCGCCTGCGAGTAGGACATGTCTTTGCGGAATAAACCCGCTGTTCCTAAAATAAACATATCGACATCCGCTCCCAGCGTTCTGACGACATCAGGAGAAATGGCCCCATCGACCGCAATCTGAGCATTGCTCTGATGTTGTTGTAACATGGCTTTCAGTCGACGAATTTTACTCACCGAAGCAGCAATAAAAGGCTGCCCGGCAAAACCCGGGTTGACCGACATAATCATCACCACATCCACAACATCCAGTACTTCTTCAAGTACGTTCAGAGACGTTCCGGGGTTAATAGCCACGCCGGCTTTAATTCCCTTACTGCGAATATTGCTCAAAGTTCGGTGTAAATGAACCGGTGCTTCGGCGTGAACATAAATAATGCTACAACCCAGTTCAGCAAAGCGATCGATATAAGGATCCGGATTCGTCACCATCAGATGCACGTCGTAAGGAATCGTCGCCAGCTTTGATACGGCCTTTATATCTTCCGGGCCAAGCGCAAAATTGGGGACAAACTGGCCGTCCATCACGTCAATGTGGAACATTGCGGCACCCGCCGCTTCCAGCTGACTCAACTCCTCACCGAGGCGTGAAAAATCAACGCACATCAGGGACGGGCAAAATTGTGCGCTCATGTTCATTCCTTCTCGATGTCTGCAATCATCTCAACACGCGTTTGGTGACGCTCGCCTTCAAATTCCGCATCTAGCCAGGCATCCACGATCATTTTCGCCAGTTCTGAACCGATGACGCGTGAACCGAACGAGAGCACATTGGTGTTATTGTGCGAGCGCGACAATTTCGCGGAATAGGGCTCGCTACACACCACCGCCCGGATCCCTTTCACTTTATTGGCAGCAATCGAAATCCCAACACCTGAACCACAAATTACGATCCCCAGGTCAGCTTCGCCGGAAATAACGGCTTCCGCAACGGCTTTACCATAAATGGGGTAATCAGTTCGTTCAGTGCTGTTAGCTCCTTTATCCAGGACCGTTATTCCGCGCGCAATAAGATGTTCAGTAATAGCGGGTTTCAGGATAATACCAACGTGGTCACAACCGATTGCAATTTTCATTTTAACCTCTAACTTAAAATTTTAATATCGTAACTAATTTTTGTATTTATTGAGCTAAAGCCAGACAGTCATCCAGATTAGATTTAATCAGTGTCACGTGCGGGCCATAAATAATCTGTACACCGGTCCCCTTTCTGACAACGCCTCTGGCACCTGAGCTTTTCAATATATTGTCATCTACCAGGCTTTCATCAATGACGGTAATGCGCAGCCGTGTGGCACAGCAATCAACATCTTCTATATTGATCGCTCCGCCAAGTCCCGAAACAATTAATGCTGAAACGGCATCTTTTTCGGTAACCGAAGTTTGTGTTCCAGACTGACCATCACGCGCTTCGAGATCTTTACGGGTATAAAGTTTGGTTTCTTCTTTTTCATCTTCACGGCCGGGTGTTTTGAAATTAAACCGTAAAATCATGAACCGGAAGCTGAAATAATAAATAGGGAATAGCGGAATACCGATTAACACCGCATTAATCCAGTGAGTTTTTGTATTCCCTTGCATTACGCCGAACAGGATGAAGTCAATCAGGCTGCCAGAGAATGTTTGCCCGACGCCGACATCAAAAATATGGCAAAGCATGAAAGAGAAACCGGCAATAAAGCAATGCACGATATAAAGCAGTGGAGCGGCGAAAAGGAACGAAAATTCGATAGGTTCCGTGATACCAGTGACGACCGCCGTTAACGTAGCCGATAAAAGCAAACCTAATACCAACTTACGTTTTTCAGGTTTAGCAGTATGGTAAATCGCCAGTGCAGCCCCGGGAATACCAAACAGGTAAAACGGGAACTTCCCTGACATAAAACGGGTCGCTTCAACAGAGAATTGTTGCGTATGCGGGCTTGCCAGTTCAGCAAAGAAAATATTTTGTGCGCCAGACACTGCCACGCCATCAATAATCTCGGTCCCACCGAGCCCTGTCTGCCAGAACGGCAGGACAAAAATATGATGAAGGCCAAACGGAATCAGTGCGCGCTCGAACAATCCGAAGAAAAACGTCCCTGCGTATCCGGCGTGATTAACCCCCCCTCCCAGTAACAATATTCCTGCCTGAATTGTCGGCCAGATATAAAACATCAAAATGCCAACTACCAGATACGTCAGGGCTGAGATAATCGGGATAAAGCGCGTCCCTCCAAAGAACGAAAACGTGGTGGGTAATTCGATGCGATAAAAACGGTTATGCAGGGCAGAAACACCCAACCCAACAATAACCCCGCCAAAAACGCCCATTTGCAGCGAATTAATGCCGAGCGTCATGCCAAGTGAACCTTCTGGAAGAGCACCGGGAGCCAGAAGACCGTGCAATTCCAGCATAGCGTTGATAGTGGAATGCATAATTAAAAAAGCAATTGCCCCGGAAATCGCGGAGACATCTTTCTCTTTCTTCGCCATACCCATCGCCACACCGATGGCAAACAGCAGCGGCAGATTAGAGAAGACAATACCGCCCGCGCTTTTCATTACGGTAAGCAGCATGTGAAGTACCGTGCCATTACCGAGAAGAGATTCCAGACCATATGAACTGATGGTCGTCTGGTTTGTAAATGAGGCCCCAATTCCAAGCAGTAACCCCGCGACCGGCAGTAAAGCGATCGGCAGCATGAATGACCGCCCGATGCGCTGTAGAGAACCAAAACTGTTTGTTTTCATAGTTTTATTTTTATCCCACAAGGACACAACAGTGGATCCTATGCGGACACTAAACAACGACGCCTGTTGTTTCCGCACACCCATTACTTCACGATAAACATTATTATTGTGAAGTAATGGCAATGTCAACTTCCCTACCCGATCAACTTCACATTTTTTTAAAATACAGTGAACCCATAATAATCGAAGGATTAAACTGCAAAAATAAGGTTTTCTTTGGGAAGAAAGAGGAATGCCTACAGTGATTCTAAAAAATTAATTTCACGATTATTTATTTATGTGTAAATTAAAGACAAAGAGCCTTCGTTATTAGATTCAACAGAGCGAAACCTTGTGCTAGTCTCTGGCAAAACTCCCCAGCACTTTTATGGTGTAGAAATGACCCGCAAACAGAGCATTAATCAGGATGCAGACAGCGCGCTTGCAATAGGTGCACGCATAAAAATGTCCCTGTCACAGTTGAATCCGACTGAACGGCGCATTGCTGAGTGGCTGATAATAAAAGGAAATATTTGCCCGGAAACGAGTCTGCGTGAAGTTGCGACGAAACTTGAAGTATCAGAACCGATGCTGGTTAAAGTCGCCAAAAAAATCGGATTTTCGGGGTTCAGGGAATTAAGAACGGCGTTGCTCAGTTATTTCAATGCGTTGCCGTATGAACGTGAAGAAGAAGTGACGGAGCATGACAGCATTGATACGGTGCTCGATAAGGTATTTTCGAACAGTATCCAGGTTCTGAAGGAAGCCCGCTCAGTCGCAGACTCAGACACTATCGGTAAGGCGGCAAAACTGATATTCAATGCACGCCGAGTGATAATCTTTGGCGTCGGCGGCTCCGCTTCAGTGGGGATGGATTTTGAGCATAAGCTTCTGCGCATTGGCATCATTAGCCACTCGTACAGTGACTTTCATCTGATGTTAATGGTGGCCAGCCAGCTCGATGAGAATGATGTGGTTATCGCGATATCGCAAACGGGCGATACCCGGGAAATGGTCAGTGCAGCCAATACCGCAAGGTCACACAGCGCGAAAATAATTTGTATTACCAATGACGATGGCTCAGCGCTTTCACAGTGCTCAGATTTGTCTATCTTCAGCCCGGCAATGAGCGGCCCTTTACTGGGGCAAAATGCGATAGCCAGAATCGTTCAGCTTAACTTACTGGATAGTCTGTTTATCGCCATTCTTCTTGAAGATTATCAAGGCCACAGGGAAAGACTGGAACGAGGAAGAAGTGTTGTCAGTCCCCTGCACGGCGTGAAATAAACGGTTAATTAGCCTTCTTGTCAGCGCATTTCTATCAATTCCAATAGCAAAAAGGCCACGCAGAAATCATTCTGCGTGGCCTTTTCATCACATTTCTTGCGCGTTACGCGACGGCTTTCTCCGCCTTTTTCGCCGCACGGCGGAAGGTAATGACGCACAATACAAAGCCGACAGTGCCCAAACCGCCCGCCGCCAGCGGGACAACGCTCAGGCCCAGCCCGCGTTCAATTACCACGCCGCCCACCCAGGCACCCAGCGCGTTACCCACGTTGAAGGCTGCAATATTGAGCGTCGACACCAGATTTGGCGCGTGTTTGCCGTACGTCACCACGTTCACCTGCAAGGCCGGAACGGCGGCGAAGTTGACCATTGCCCAGATAAACAGCGTGATTTCCGCGGCCACCAGATGCACACTGGTGAAGCTGAACAGCACGGAAAACACGGCGATCAGCAGGAAAGTCATGGTCAGGGAAACGCCCAGACGCCAATCCGCCAGACGTCCGCCGACCACGTTACCGATGGTCAGGCCAAGGCCAATCAGCAGCAGCGTCCAGCTGACGCCGTGCTCAGAAACGCCGGTAATTTCGGTCAGGATTGGCGCGATATAGGTGAACAGCGCAAACATCGCCGCAGAAAAGAAGATGGTGATCGACAGCGACAGCCACAAACCAAGGCTGCCCAGCGCACGTATTTCTTTACGCAGATCCGTCGGTTCTTCTTCTTTCTTATTCGGCAGTTTTTTATACAGCGCAAACAGCGACGCCACGCCTATGACGGCAACAACCCAGAAAGTTGAACGCCAGCCAAAAGCCTGACCCAGTGCGGTGCCCAGCGGAACACCCAGCACGTTCGCTAGCGTCAGGCCGGTAAACATCAGCGCCACCGCAGAAGCACGGCGGTTCGGTGCTACCAGACTGGCCGCCACGACTGCGCCAATCCCGAAGAATGCGCCGTGGCAAAGTGCGGTGATCACGCGCGCCAGCATCAGGAAGCCGTAGCTGTAGGACAACGCGCACATCACGTTGCCGATAATAAAGATGCTCATCAGCAGCAGCAGGGTTTTCTTGCGCGGCAGTTTGGCGGTCAGCACGGCCATGATTGGCGCGCCGATAGCCACGCCCAGCGCATAGCCGCTGATTAACCAGCCTGCGGAAGGAATGCTGACATTCAGATCACCCGCTACATTGGGCAACAGCCCCATGATGACGAATTCGGTGGTACCGATGGCAAATGCGCTTAGCGCCAGTGCCAGGAGTGCGACAGGCATAAAAACTCCGGATATTTTAGTTATGATTAAAAGCTCCGGCATTCCGCCGGATTGGTTTAAATACCACGTGGATCACACTTTTGACCAGACGCAGTCTGTGCCCTGGCTGGATGCAAAACATCCGATATCCGGATTAATCTTTACATAACAATATATTGCAAAAAATACGACAAAAGCGGAAAAGGAACCGATTCCAGTAAGCATCTTGCGCGGCGGCTCAGCGCTTTTCATCCGTCAGAGACAGCCAGCGCGGATGCCCTTTAAACCAATCCACCAGAAAATCGAGCAAGGCACGCAGCGCCGCAGGCATCTGCCGCCGTGACGCGTAAATCGCATAAATGCCCATTTCCTGCGGCTGCCAGGCCTCCAGCAAAGAAACCAGCTGCCCGCGGGCAATCAGCGGCGCCGCCGAATAATAAGGCTGCATGACGATCCCCGCGCCTTCCACCGCGCCGGTCAGCAAGACCAGCGATTCATTAGCGCTCAGATTACCGCTCACCGGCACCGTCACTTTTTCGCCCTGATGCTCAAACTGCCACAGGCTTTTGCCAAAATAGGTGTACGTCAGGCAGTTGTGGATGCTCAGATCCTGCGGATGCTGCGGCGTTCCCTGCGCAGCAAGATACGCCGGAGAGGCACACACCACCGAGGGACACATCGCCAGTGGCCGGGCAATCAGGTTCGGATCCAGATCATTAGTGATGCGCAGCGCCAGATCGATGCGGTCTTCCACCAGATTGATCGCCCGGCTTTCCAGCTGAAGATCAATGCTCACCTGCGGGTGACGCCGCAAAAACTCGCTGACGGCAATCACCACCGCGCCCTGCCCGAAAGATTGTGAACAACTCAGGCGCAGTAAGCCGCGCAGCGCTTCACTGCCGGTATCGGCCACGCTGCCCATTTCCGCCGCGACCGATAACATTTTCCGGCACCGCGCCAACGTGTTTTCACCGGCGTCGGTCAGGCTGAGCTTGCGGGTGGAACGGTGCAGCAGGCGCGCACCCGACCACTTTTCCATCTCCGACAAATAACGCGTCACCATCGCCCGCGACATATTCAGCGACTCGGCAGCATTGATCATGCTTCCGCGTTCCACGATGGCAACAAAGACTTGTGCAGCGGTAATTCTGTCCATTATTCGTCCGGTTTATGCAACAAACAGTTGCGCATTATCCGGTTTTTCTCACGGATTATGCAACGTACAGTAGATGCTTATTGAACGTTATTATTTTTGCTCTCTGAGGAAATGCTATGCGCCTGTCTCTGAAACCCCTTACCCTGATCGCCGCCCTGTTGGGCAGCAGCCTGTCTGCTCATGCCGCCACCGCGCTGAAAATGGACGTTTATAACCCCGGTGAAAAAAGCGTATTTCCGGTGTCTTCTGAAATTATTACCGGCGAAAAAGACGCGGTGCTGATCGACGCGCAGTTTCAGCGCAATGATGCGCAGAAACTGGTGGAGATGATCAAGGCAACCGGCAAAAAGCTGACGACTGTCTACATCAGCCAGTCGGATCCGGACTTTTACTTTGGTCTGGACGTGATCCACGCAGCTTTCCCGGAATCAAAAATTATCGCCACGCAGGCAACCGTCGATCAGATCAATGCCACTAAAGACGGCAAAGTCGCTTTCTGGGGCCCGCAACTGAAAGACAACGCGCCGAAATCGGTCGTCGTTCCGGTTGCACTGAAGGGCAACTCTTTTGAGCTGGAAGGCCACAAGTTTGAAATTCAGGGCGTGGATGCCGAGCGCACGTTCGTGTGGATCCCGTCGCTGAAAGCCGTCGTCGGCGGTGTGCTGGTGAATGGCGATAACATGCATATCTGGACTGCCGATACCCAAACCACGACATCGCGCAAACAGTGGGTCGAAGCGCTGGATAAAATCACTGCACTGAAACCGTCCGTCGTGGTGCCGGGGCATTTCCTGCCGGGTGCATCTCAGACGCCTGAAGCGGTGAAATTTACCCGCAACTATCTGCTGACGCTGGAAAAAGAACTGCCAAAAGCTAAAGATTCCGCCGCGCTGGTTGCCGCAATGAAAAAGCATTACCCGCAGCTGAAAGACGATTCTTCCTTACAGCTGAGTGCAAAAGTATTGAAAGGCGAAATGAAGTGGCCGCAGTAAATCCTCTTTTTAAATACTGAATAACTTTTGACGGCGATATTATTTATCGCCGTTTGTTAATCTTCAGAAAATACAGAAACCTCGTCTTATCTATTTATCATAGTGTTAGTCATCTACATTTCCTAAACAGCCGAAAAACTCATTATTAAACAACAACATAGTATTAATCAGTAATTGAAGCATCACTTTCCCCTATTAGACTCCCCACGGTATTACACTTCCCCAAAAAAGGTACGGGGAAATCCTATTTATTCTGGGATTACCCACCTCAATTTATATAAAGGAATATTATGAATTGGTATATCAAGGCAATAAAAAGTTACGCCACATTTTCTGGTCGCGCGAAAAGAAGAGAATATTGGTGGTTTGCTGTATTCAATGCCCTTATTTCAGTAGGTATAACTTTGATTACCCTGCTCTTTGGCGATGAATGGATTATGTATACCCTCTACTCTGTATTCATGTTTCTGCCTTCTCTGGCGCTCGTTGTGCGCCACAATCACGATGCCGGTTACAGCGGCTGGTGGATCCTCTGCCCCGTGTTTAACTTCATACTGATGTTCTTCAAAAGCGATCCTGAAGATAACCGCTTTGGCCCTCATCCGGCGGAAACGGCGGAATAATAGTGTGAGATCGGGTGCCAGATATGGCACCCGAATTACTGAGAGCAATAATTCACCCTACTGCGTCACCCTGACAAACTGCCCTTCGGCGCGCACGTTCTGCCCGAAACCGCAGTCGCCAGTGGTGTGCAGCATGACGCTGGCGGCATCAAATTTCATATCCACGCTGCACTGGCCGCCACCCGCTTCTGCGTCGTCGGCTTCGTGGTAAACCGCGTGGTGATCTTTCACCGCCGTCACAACGGAGAAATCGCCGGTGTTCGGGCCGTAGTACAATGACATCTGCCCCATGTACATGCCGGTGAAATCGATTTTAAACTGGGCTTCTTCCGCTTTGACTTCCACCAGATTCCAGCTGCCAAAACCGGCGTATTGCCAGTAGACGCCCGCCGGGGACGCAGGCTGGGGCATGGCATCCAGTTTTGGCTGGATCTGTTTGAGATTGAATTGTGATTTTTTATCCGCAGGTGCAAGCATCAGCCAGGCTTTGGCTTTCAGGTAATCGCCCTCCTTTATGTAGGTCAGCGCGATATTGTTGTAAGCCGTCGCGATCTGGTCCTGCGGTTTGTGGCAAAACTCACTCCAGGCTACCTGATTACGGAAAATATCCCGCGCTTTGGCGATATCCCCTTGCTGGTACGCCACTTTTCCGGCTGCCGCGTAGATACCCGCTTTTACGCAATCATTCGCAATATCAGGTTCATCAATCTGAGCAAACGCCTGAACACTGGCAAAACATCCTGCCACCAGCAGTAAATTCACTGCGACTTTCATCAAACATCCTTCTACTTTTGTGGTCTACAGAGCTTCGTGCTGGAAAAACATCCTTACAAGTGGTTCATTGCCCTATCGCACTGAGACACTCATTCTGGGATGATTGACTTCACAACATATCGATGACTAATGGCTATTATGACTAAAAAACCTGGGAAATCGGCGCAATGGGGCGCCGTCTGGCAGTTAATTAAGCCTTACTGGCGCTCAGAAGAAAAGTGGCGAGCCTGGGGCATGTTGACCACTATCGTTATCCTCTCACTGGCAACCGTCTACATCAGCGTGCTGCTAAACGAATGGAACCGCGTGTTTTATGACGCGCTGCAAAACAGAAACTATCCGGTTTTCAAAGCCCAGCTGTTCAAATTTACCTGGCTGGCGCTGCTCTTCATTATCATTGCGGTTTACCGCGTTTACCTGACGCAGGGCCTGCAAATGAGCTGGCGTCGCTGGATGACCGAAGAGTATATGGAGAAGTGGCTGACCAATCACGCCTATTATTACACGGAGTATCAGCATCAGGTGGATAACCCCGATCAGCGTATTGCGTCTGATCTCAATGCGCTGACCAGCGGCACGCTTTCACTGGTGCTCGGGCTGCTGTCGAGCGTGGTTACGCTGTTCTCGTTTGTCTTTATTTTGTGGTCCATCAGCGGGCCGCTGAGCTTCGTACTGGGCGGGCATCATTTCGAAATTCAGGGTTATATGCTGTGGTTCGCCCTGCTGTACGCCGCGCTGGGTTCCTTCATTATCTGGTGGATCGGTAAACCGCTGGTCAAACTCGGGTTTAATCAGGAATGGTTCGAGGCGAACTTCCGTTTTGGGCTGATTCGTATCCGTGAAAACAGCGACGCGATTGCGTTATATCACGGCGAGAAAAACGAGCACGAGCAACTTTCCGGCAAGTTTGATTCTATCAAAACCAACTGGTGGTCGATCATGCGTATCACCCGTCGCCTGAATATTGCCTCAAACTTCTACGGCCAGTTCGCCAATATCTTCCCGATCCTGGTGGCGTCACCGCGTTATTTCTCCGGTGCGATCCAGATGGGTGCGCTGATGCAAATCGCCTCGGCGTTCGGTCAGGTTCAGGGCTCATTATCCTGGTTTATTGATGCATTTACCGATCTGGCCAGCTGGAAAGCTACCGTTAACCGTCTTGCCGGTTTTAATGCGGCGATTGACCAGGTGAATGCCCAGCCACGCGGGATCAGCGTGGAGAAAAGCGCGGAACATGCCTTGCAACTGGATCAGCTGACGCTGAATCTGCCGAACGGGAATCCGCTGTTCTGCAACGTTTCTGCAGCCATGAAGCCGGGTGAGCGCGTGCTGATTGCCGGCCCTTCCGGCTGCGGTAAATCCACGTTGCTGCGCGCTATTGCGGGTATCTGGCCTTACGGGTCCGGCAAAATCACGCTGGCAGAAGGGAAAAGTTATCTGTTCCTGCCGCAGCGCAGTTATATCCCGATTGGTACGCTGCGCGATGCGCTGAGTTACCCTGACGCCAGCCGCGAATATACTGACGAACAGCTGCAACGCGTGCTGGAACAATGCCGCCTGCCGCACCTGGCTACGGTTGAAATTCTGGACGATTACGCCAACTGGAGCCAGCGTCTGTCGCCGGGTGAACAGCAGCGTCTCTCGTTTGCACGTGCTTTGTTGATCAAACCGGACACCCTGTTCCTCGATGAAGCCACCAGCGCGCTGGATGACGAAACCGAGCAACAGGTTTACGCGCTGCTGTTAAGCGAATTGCCGGGCACGTCGGTCATCAGTGTGGCGCACCGCAATACGGTGGCGAAGTACCATCAGCACTGCTGGCGGTTCAAAAATCAGGAAAATGGCCCGTGCGGATTCACCTCTTCGGCGATTTTGCCTGAGTAAACGCTGACACCACCGCCCTGTGGTTTCAAAATGCAGAAAGGTTGCTGATGTCAGCAACCTTTCTTTTTTGTGTGCTGAAACCCATTTCGCACAGAAAATCAACAGTCTGGTTGGTTCAAATGTATACCTGACTATACAATTCTCTTTAAGTGATTTTTTTAATACGGAGGTTCAGGTCTGATGAAAATAGATAAAAACTCGTTCACACCGCTTTACCTGCAAATCGAACAGCAACTTACCGAGAAAATCAGCGCGGGCGAGATCAAACCCGGTGACCCGATCCCGACGGAAGCCGCATTATGCGAGATCTACGGTGTATCGCGCATGACGGCGCGCAAAGCGGTGGACTATCTGGTGCGTCAGGGACGCGTGGCGCGTTTTCGCGGACGCGGCACGTTCGTGGTTGAACCCGGCGAACAGCAGAAAATCGTCCTGCCGCTCGACCGCCATCTGACCGCCAGCGAAGTCGCGCAGGAAAATAATCAGCGCATCGAAAATCAGGTACTGGAATTTCGCCGTATGCCCGCCAGCGACGAAATTGCCCGCGAGCTGAATATTCCGGCAGGGACTGACGTGTATTTTATGATCCGTCTGCGGCTGCTGGGCGATGAGCCGTTTGTGTATGAACAGTGCTGGATGCGTGCTGAAAATCTGCCGGATATCAATCGGGCGGCGATGACGTCTTCAAAATACGCCTATCTGCGATCCAAAGGTTTCCAGCCAGCGGGCAGCACAAAACTGATTTCCGCCGAACTGCCTTCCAACCAAATCCGCCTTGCGCTGCATCTCTCACGCGACCAGCCGGTGCTGCACTCGCATGCCGTGGTGTCATTTACCGACGGCACGCTGTTTGAAGTGTCCGACGTCTATTACAACCAAAAAAACTACAGCTTCAGCGTCCATGCCAAAGTTAAAAGCTAGCGGCCATCAGGCGATGCCTGACAACTCCGCCTTCACGAGATTCGCCACCTGTTCAACCTGCGGGCCGTAAATAACGTGAACATCCGTTTCGGTGATCCGTTTCACCCCCGCCGCACCGGTTTTCATTAACGTGCCGTCCTGCACCTGAGCCATATCTTTTACCTTCACCCGCAAACGGGTAAAGCAGCAGTCGACGGCGGTAATATTCCCCTCACCTCCCAGGCCGATAATGATATTTTTGGTTTTCTCGCCGGTTCCCTGCGCCGGTTTTGCACGTTCTTCAGCATCATTTTCATCTTCACGCCCCGGCGTTTTCACCTGCATACGCAAAATAACCCAGCGGAAACTGAAGTAATAAACCGGCGCATAGATGATCCCAAGGATCAGCGGATACCACCAGTGCGTTTTGCTGCCGCCCAGTACGCCGAAGATCAGGAAGTCGATCGCCCCACCTTGCACGTTACCGATCATCACATGGAACATCTGCATCAGTACGAACGAAAGCCCCGTCAGCACGGCGTGCAGGATATACAACACCGGCGACACGAAGATAAAGCAGAACTCGAGGGGTTCGGTGATCCCGGTAGTAAAGGACGCCAGCCCGCCCGCCAGCATCAGCGCTTTCACGCGACCTTTATGTTCAGGGCGCGCGCAGTGATACATCGCCAGCGCGGCGGCCGGTAAACCAAACATCATGACCGGAATTTTCCCCTGCGCGAGGAACCGCGTGGCCTGCTGCGTAACGGCGTCGGGGATCATCCCCGGATTGGCCAGCGCGGCGTTAAAGATATTCAGTGCGCCGACAATGCTCTGGTTATCCACCGTCGTCACCCCGCCAATCGGCGTAAAGCGCACGGTTTCATTGATGATGTGATGTAAACCGGTTGGGATCAGCAGCCGCTCCGACGTGGCATAAATAAACGTTCCGGCTTCTCCTGTCCGGCCAATCAGTTCGCCAACCCACTGAATCCCCTGCGCAATCGTCGGCCAGATCAGCGACATAATGACGCCGACAATCGGCAACACGAGGATCGTAATAATCGGCACGAAACGACGCCCGCCGAAGAACGCAATCGCCGTCGGCAGCACTATCGTATAGAACCGGTTATGTAGCCACATGGTGATAAGCCCGACCAGCACACCACCCAGCACGCTCATGTTGTAGGTAAAAATCCCCAGCGTGTTAGTGAATTCGGCGGCGTAAATCATCGCGTTTGTTTCGGTCATGCCTTGGGCGGTGAGCTTCGCCACGGTAATGGTGTCCGGCGAAATTCCCTGCGCCAGCAAGCTGTAATTCACCCCGACGTGCAGCCCGACGAAGCCGATCACTGCGGAAAAGGCTGCCGTGGCCTTTTCTGCATTGGCCAGACCCATCGCGGTCGCAACGGCAAAGAACAGAGGAAGATTGGCGAATAACGCGCCGGAAACCTGGCGGATAAATCCGATCACTAGCTGTAAGATTTTCATCTGCGCGAAGGTTTCACCGGTCACCGCCGGATTCTGTAACGCGGCCGCCAGCCCTAAGAAGATCCCGGCGGCGGCAATCACCGAGATAGGCGTCATCAGGGCTTTGCCCAGATCGTGAATTTTGCTGCCAAGTTTAATCATCTGAAATCCCTCAACTGGGTGGCTAAAAATCAGCCGTTAATTGAGTTAAGTCACAGAATGTATAGTTGTATAGACATAGAGGTCAGGAGTATGAAAGGGATCACAGTTTTGCGGGAAGAAAACGGGTGGGGATCCGAATAAAAAAAAGCCCACATCGGACTGTGGGCACGGGGGTTGCGACTGGCCGTCGTTCAGTACGGCTGGCAACAAGCAAATGTGAGAACTGCTCGCTCTCGGGTCCTAAGGTAACGGCAGACCGCCAGAACCTTCAGCCTTTTCGGGTAAACGGCAGGTTAAAATGTATAAATTTGTTTGATCCAGATCACACTTATCCGCGCTACAACAATTCATTTACGTTCAGACGATTCTGCTGAAAATCCCGCTTAAGCCTTATTGGTTAGTTTGCTAAGTAATGAATATCCTGCCCTATGCGACTGCACGAAAACATTAAACCCTGAATAATACAAGGGGTTATGCCGCAACATTTACCTGTTATTTCGAAACATCAAAACATTCGTCATGACAATAACCTTACACAGAGAATTGTGGCGCTCTCGTATAGTGGGGGACTTGTTGAGAATGGTTATTCTCAATTCCCCAAAAAGAGTGAATTCTATGCGCCTGAAGTTTCTTTCTGTCAGTACGGTTGTACTGCTTTCCGCATGTGATGGTTCCGCCGGTTCAGCCTCTCCGGTGGCACAAGTGCCTGCGGTCAATGTCGTCACTCTGCACAGCCAGCCCGTCACGTTAACCACCCGCCTGCCCGGCCGTACAACTGCGGTGCGCAGCGCCGAAGTTCGTCCGCAGGTCAGCGGCGTAATCCAGAAACGTCTGTTTGTGGAAGGTAGCGAAGTCAAAGCCGGTCAGCAGCTTTATCAGATTGATCCGTCAACCTATCAGGCGGCCTATGACCGCGCGATGGCGACATGGAAGAGCGCCGATGCCACCGCGCGCCGCTACAAACCGCTGGTCGAAGCACAAGCAGTCAGCCGTCAGCAATATGACGACGCCGTGGCCGCCGAGCGCGAAGCCGCCGCCGATGTCGAAACGGCCCGCGTGAATCTGCAATACACCAAAGTGTACGCGCCGATTTCCGGCCACATTGGCCGTTCGTTGTCCACCGAAGGTGCGCTCGTCACCAGCGGGCAAAGCACGTCAATGACCACCATCGACCAGCTCAATCCTATCTACGTTGATGTGAACGAATCCTCACTCGATTTGCTCAAACTGCGTCGCGCGCTGGCTTCCGGCAAATTACAGTCCGCCGGTGAAAATGCCGCACAGGCCAATCTGACGCTGGAAGATGGCAGCAAATACGCCCTGCCGGGCAAACTGGAATTCTCAGAAGTCACCGTGTCGCAAAGCACCGGTTCCGTGACACTGCGCGCCTCATTCCCGAATCCGCACGACGAATTACTGCCGGGCATGTTTGTTCACGCCGAGCTGCAACAGGGCGTAGATGACAAAGGGATCCTCGTGCCGCAGGAAGCGATCATGCACGACGTGAAAGGCGCGCCATACGTTTACGTGGTGAAAGCCGATAACACCGTCGAGCAGCGTTCGATCACCACCGGCCAGATGATGAATGGCTTCTGGCTGGTAAATCAGGGCTTGAAGAACGGCGATAAAGTGATCACCGACGGATTACAAAACGTCAGAGCCGGTGCCAAAGTGAACGCCACCGAGCGCCCGGCCAGCGCCCCTGCCGAACAGGCTAATCTCGCGATGACCGATCCTTCCGCGCAATAACGGGTGAGCTGAATGTCTACTTTCTTTATTAATCGTCCCATATTCGCCTGGGTTGTCGCTATCGTCATCATGATCGCCGGTGCGCTGTCGATCATGCAGTTGCCGATCAACCAGTACCCGAATATTGCCCCTCCGGCGATTTCCGTCAGCGTCACCTATCCGGGTGCTTCGGCGGAAACCGCGCAGAATACCGTCGTTCAGGTTATCGAACAGCAACTTAACGGGCTGGACAACCTGCGTTACATCGAATCGCAAAGTAACAGCGACGGCAGTGCCACCATTATTGCCACCTTCGATCAGGGGACTAACCCGGATATCGCGCAGGTTCAGGTGCAGAACAAAGTGTCTCTGGCCGAATCACAGTTGCCGACTGAAGTGGTCAATCAGGGTATCCGTATTGCCAAATACCAGGCCAACTTCATGCTGCTGGTCAGCCTGATTTCGACCGATGGCAAAATGAGTAACTCGGATCTGAGTAACCTGCTGGTCACTAAACTGGAAGACCCGATTGTCCGCACCAAAGGCGTCGGCGACTTCCTGGTGCTCGGTTCAGAATACGCGATGCGCATCTGGTTAGATCCGGCGAAACTCTATAAATATCAGTTAATACCCAGTGATGTCAGCGCGGCCATTGAAGCGCAAAACGTGCAGGTTTCTTCCGGTTCTCTCGGCGGATTACCGACGGTGAAAGACAGCAAAGTCAGCGCCACCATCATTGGTAAAACGCGTTTTGACAGCATTAACCAGTTCAAAAATGTGCTGCTGAAAGTGAACGCCGACGGTTCTCAGGTACGCCTGAGCGATGTCGGAAATGTGGATCTGGGCCCGGAAAGTTACTCCATCTCTTCCACCTTTAACGGCAGACCGTCAACCGCCATCGCCCTGCGTCTGGCGAGCGGCGCGAACGTGCTTGATACCGACAAAGCCGTTAAAGCCACGGTCGCCGGGTTGGAATCGTCCCTGCCTGCGGGCGTGAAAGTAGAATTCCCGTACCAGACCGCGCCGGTGGTCAGCGCCTCCATTGAAGAAGTGGTGAAAACGCTGATCGAAGCCATCGTGCTGGTGTTCTGCGTCATGCTGCTGTTCCTGCAAAACCTGCGCGCCACGCTGGTTACGACGCTGGTGGTGCCGGTCGTTCTGCTCGGCACCTTCGGCATTCTGGCCGCCGCGGGGTACTCCATTAACACCCTGACAATGTTCGGGATGGTGCTGGCGATAGGCCTGCTGGTGGATGACGCCATCGTGGTGGTGGAAAACGTCGAACGTGTGATGACGGAAGAAAAGTTATCGCCAAAAGAAGCGACGATTAAGTCGATGAAACAGATTCAGGGCGCCCTGTTCGGGATCGCGCTGGTTCTGTCGGCGGTATTAGTGCCGATGGCGTTCTTCGGCGGCTCAACCGGCATCATCTACCGTCAGTTCTCGATTACCATTGTCTCCGCGATGGCGCTTTCCGTTCTGATGGCACTGATTTTCACCCCGGCGCTGTGTGCCACCATCATCAAACACAACGATGAGGAGAAATCGCAGAAAGGCTTCTCCGGCTGGTTTAACCGTAATTTCGACAAAGGCGCGATGCATTACACCCGCGCCGTCGGCACAGTCATCTCCCGCCGTCGTCTGTTTATGCTGATTTACCTGCTGATTGTGATTGCCACCGGGTTTATGTTCACCCGCGTGCCGACGACATTCCTGCCGGATGAAGATCAGGGCGTCATGCTGATTCAGGCCACGTTACCGGCCAACGCCTCATCACAGCGCACGCAGGAAGTGCTCGATAACGTCCGCGAATACCTGATGGATAAAGAAGGCGGCATTGTCTCGTCGGTGTTCACCGCCAACGGCTTCAGCTTCGCCGGTCGCGGACAGAACGTAGGCATTGCGTTCGTCCAGCTGAAAAACTGGGCACAACGTCCGGACGCCGCGCAGAAAGTCCAGGCGCTGGCGGGCCGAGCGATGGGGCATTTCGCCACCATCAAAGACGCCCGGGTGTTTGCCTTCGTTCCGCCTGCGGTGATGGAACTGGGTAACGCCACCGGTTTTGACTTCTTCCTTCAGGACACCAACGGCAAAGGGCATGAAGCCCTGATGGCCGCGCGTAACCAGTTCCTGCAAATGGCGTCGCAGGATAAACGCCTGACCGCCGTTCGCCCGAACGGGATGGAAGACGAACCGCAATACCAGCTGGAAATCGACGACGAACGCGCGCAGGCGCTGGGTCTGAGCCTCGACGACATCAACAACACGCTGTCGGCGGCCTGGGGGTCGGCGTACGTGAACCAGTTCATGTACAACAACCGCGTGAAGCGCGTTTACATCCAGGGCAAAGCGGCGTCCCGCGTTACGCCTGAGGATCTGAACAACTGGTATTTCCGTAATACCAGTGGCGATATGGTGCCGTGGAGCGCCTTCGGCAGCGGTAAATGGGTTTACGGTTCACCGCGTTACGAGCGTTTCAACGGGGTTTCCTCGGTGGAACTGATGGGCGCACCGGCTCCGGGCTACAGCTCGGGCGATGCCAACGAAGCCGTCATGGAAATCGCCGCCAAACTGCCGCAGGGCTACAAAGTGGCGTGGCACGGCCTGAGTTATGAAGAAAAACTCTCCGGCTCGCAGACGCCGGCGCTGTACACCCTGTCGCTCATCGTGGTGTTCCTGTGTCTGGCTGCGTTGTATGAAAGCTGGTCGATTCCGTTCTCGGTGCTGCTGGTCGTTCCGCTGGGGATACTCGGGACGATCGGCGCGGTATTGCTGCGCGGATTATCCAACGACGTCTTCTTCCAGGTCGGGCTGTTAACCACCGTCGGGCTGGCGGCGAAGAACGCCATATTGATTGTCGAATTCGCCAAAGAGCTGCACGAGAAGGAGGGAATGTCGATTATTGATGCCGCTGTGGAAGCCGCCAAGCTGCGTATCCGCCCGATCATTATGACCTCGATGGCCTTTATTCTCGGCGTATTCCCGCTGACGATTTCCAGCGGGGCGGGTGCAGGCAGCCAGCACTCCATTGGTACAGCGGTGGTGGGCGGCATGATCACCGCCACCTTCCTGGCGATTTTCTTCGTCCCGATGTTCTACGTGACGGTAGTAAACCTGTTCACGCGTAAATCAAAGAAACAAGACAAGGCGCTTCCGGCGACTGAGGCAACACACCATGAATAAACCGCATTTCGCGCTGTCCGTGATTGGCGCGTTTTCACTCACCCTGCTGGCAGGCTGTACGCTGGAACCGAAATATCAGCGTCCTGCCCTGCCGGTCGCCAGCAACTGGAGCGCCGGAAACGGCGCTAACACCCGCGCCGCGCAGGATATCGGCTGGAAAGCGTTCTTCAATGAACCGGCCATGAACCAACTGATCGGCATGTCCCTGAATAACAACCGCGACTTACGGGTCGCGGCGTTAAACGTCGACACCGCTCGCGCCGCCTTCCAGATTGACCGCGCCGCCCTGCTGCCAACGCTTAATGCCAGCGCCGGTGAAACCAACCAGCATCTGCCGGGCGGATTGTATTCAACACAAACGTCGGGGCCGGTGACGTATCAGCAATACAGCGCCAATCTCGGCGTGACGTCTTATGAAGTGGATCTGTTTGGCCGCGTGCGCAGCCTGCGCGATCAGGGGCTGGAAACCTTCCTCGCCACCGAAGCCACGCAGCGCGCCACGCAAATCTCGCTGGTTTCCGAAGTGGCGTCCGGCTATCTGAGCCTGGCTGCGGATAACGATCTGCTGAAACTGGCGATCAATACGGCCAACAGCCAGAACAAATCCTACGAACTGACCAAGCGTAGCTACGATTCGGGTATCAGCACCTCACAGGATCTGGTGCAGGCGGAAACCACAGTGCGGGCGGCGCAGGCCGATATCGCGCAGTACACGCGTCAGGTCCGTCAGGACGTCAACGCGCTGACATTGTTAGTCGGCACGACGATCCCGCAAAACCTGCTGGCCGGTGCCACGCTGCAACAGGACTGGAAATTCCCGCAGACGCCCGCCGGTTTACCGTCTGACCTGCTGACGCGTCGCCCGGATATTATTGCGGCGGAACACACCCTGAAGGCGGCCAACGCCAACATCGGCGCAGCCCGCGCGGCGTTCTTCCCCAGCATTACGCTGACCGGCACCGCCGGTTCTGAAAGCGGCAGCCTGAGTAAACTCTTCGACGGCGGCACCGGCGCGTGGTCATTTATGCCCTCAGTTAATATCCCAATATTTGACGGCGGCGTGAATCAGGCGAACCTCGACATTGCCAAAGACACCAAAAAAATCGACATCGCCAACTATGAAAAAGCGATTCAAACGGCGTTCAAGGAAGTGTCTGACGGCTTAGCCGGTCAGGCGACCTACAAAGATGAACTGCTGGCCCGCACACAGGACGCCGACGCCAACCAGCGCAACTACGATCTCTCGCAGATGCGTTTCAAAGGCGGCATCGACAACTACCTGAGCGTACTGGTCGCGCAACGTTCGCTGTATTCCGCACAGCAAACGCTGATCACCACACAACTCGCCCAGTTGAATCAGGACATCAGTTTGTATAAAGCGCTGGGGGGTGGCTGGAAGGAGTAAACGTTTTGGTTTGACAGGAAGCGCCGACGGAAGCCGGCGTTTTTGTTCGCTGCCGCCTTTGCGGCGAAGCCTCGAGGTTTAGCGGTTTCCCCGCATGATTTTCTCCACCATCTCACCCTGCGCATTAAAATAACGGCTCGGCCAGATAATACTCGGATGCACATTCAGCGCCTGCGCAATCACCTTCTCTCCTTTCGGCCACGGCCGCGAAAGCGCATTCGATAGCGTCGATGAACTCAGCCCCGCACCACGCGAAACCGCCGCCAGCGTCGTCCCACTTTTACGCAGTGCCGCAATGATGTCTGCCTGATGCCAGTCGGTGTAATTCTGTGGGTTATTGATGGAGGATCCTTTCCTTTGATTGATGAGTAAGAAAACGTCTACGCAGGAAGAGTAAACCGACAGAAAAATAATCCCAAAACGAGATAGAATCCGGGAATATATGATCAGGTCATTGATAGGTAAGATGAAATGTAATATTGATAGGTTGGAAAACATAATGACAAATAAAATATATTTCGCGAAAGCGACGACGATCTTTCTACTCTGATAAGGATAAGAGAATGAGTTTGAATTGGGACTGGAGTGCTGAGGTTGAATACCTGAATGAGAAGCTTCCCCCGGATAATCTTGACCGCGCCAAGTACGCCAAATTTCTTTATGAAGTTGCTGCCCGCAGGGGAGAAACCTCAAATCTGGTCATCAATATCAACGCCGAGTGGGGAGCAGGGAAAACGCATTTTACCCGCCGCTTAGCGCAAACCATCAAAGATAAGCACCCGACAGTTTATGTTGATGCCTGGAAACAGGATTTCTCGGATGAACCGTTGCTGGCGATTTTCTCGAGTATTTCAGACCAGCTCGGCGATCAGTCAGATAAATTTATAACTTTATTGAAGAAAACAGAGAAAAAAGTGGGCGTGCTTTTAAGAGGTATTGCTCCGGCTGTTATTCAGGGAATAGTTAAAAAAACTACAGGCATTGACGATCTGTCTGAAATAGCAAAATCTGCAACAGAAAACCTCATTGATACTCACAAAGAAAAAAGTGCAGTGATTGAAGATATAAGGAAAGATCTCGCCGAGTGGGTTAGATTTATAAAACAAAAAGATGCAATGAATAAAGACTTGCCAATATTTATCTTTATAGATGAACTGGATCGTTGCCGTCCAAATTATGCGATAAATTTACTTGAAATAGTGAAACATATTTTCAATGTAAAAGGCTTAGTATTCTTCATTTCGACTGACACTGATCAACTACAACATTCCATCAAAGTTATTTATGGCCAAGATTTTGATGCGCAACAATATTTGGGACGTTTTTTTGACAGAAGATATATACTTACCGTACCAAAAACAAAAGGTTTATTAGCATCCAGAGCAGTGGGTGAATTAAAAGTCAATTATCAAAAAACAACTAAAAACATTACACCACAACCTATTAACTTTCATTACTTCATAATAATATGCTCAGATATACTCGATGCATTTAGAGTAAACCTAAGAAACTCAATTAAATATTTTGATCGCGTTAGTGATATAATCCTTGTAGAAGATAAAAAATTCGACCCTTTTCTTTTAATGATACTGATGTATTTTTTTGACAAAGAAAACACACTATATAAAAAAATAAAATATACAGAAACGTTTGATACAAAAATAATTAAAGACGCACTAACAAGAGATGAATTAAAATCCAGCCTATATAGTGAAATAAATATAAAATCAGATTTATCAAGAGAAAAAACTGATGTTAGCATGATACACTTCTTTGATGACCATGATTTCTTAAGAAAAGCCCCTAACCCATTCAGTAATGAAGAAGTATGCGTGAATGTAATTGATTACATTACGTCTTCAATTGAAATTGTAAAGATGGAAAAAGCAACATCTTTCGTAAACAACATGGGTAACTCAGTAGAGTTAACTTGGGGTGATGGAGGTGTATCACGTGATATGAATATAGATTCATTGCTAAAAATGAGCTGGAATATTAATAAAACAAGGTCGATTGAACTTAAGTTCCACGAATACTTCGATCTCGTCGAACTCTCCACAACCTTCGACTGAACCACCAAGCATTGATTCTTTTAGGGCTGCCTTGCAGCCCATCTCCAACTATTTTTTGCTACTATTCCCGAAAAAAGCTCTACAACAAAGACACTTTTTATCGCCCTTGTATAGAGATAAAATGACAAAATTTTAAGCCATTCAAAAATTGGAAAATAGCCCGAATGACTCCGGGCTATGAACGAACATTTTAACTGGTTCTATGAGGATTTTCGAGCCTCGTTTGCTTTGATCTCTTCGACCCAACCTTCCATTATCCAAAGGCACGTCGCGGCCTGAGGTCCTGTATCCAGTAAAGAAAGGCGGATGCGATTATATATTTCCATGTCGCCATTCGTTATTTTGTCAAACGGCGGGACACAGGCTATATCCGTTCCTTGCTGATACTTGTAATGGTGCTTGTCGAGAATTGACATCACTTTGAGCGTTTCTTTTGCGTTAGCATCCAGGGCGTAATAGAGAGCACCAGAAAGTTGATTGGATTGCTGTAGATTCACTACAGTCGCTAAATCCGGGACTAACAATAGCCATTCATTGTCACCCGTGGAGATTTTTTTAATCGTCTCGGACCAGTCTTCTGCTGTTATTTTGGATGCAAAACTGTTGCTCCCATATTTTTGAACACTTGCCCTTATATCTTTCGGTGTAGTTGAAGCAAATACCATTATTGGAGCGAGAAAAAGTAAGGGAAGAATTCTCATCTCACTACCTCTAATGTTTCTGAGGTTCCTCTTATCAGACGGCGGGTAGGGTTGCTCATAATGATACAACCTGTAGAAGCAAACCCGGCCGGGCCATTTCTTCTCTCACCGTGTACGCGAAATAAGCTCCTGCCATAGGATTCACCCGAGGTTTGATGCAGTTCAATCGTAAGTGGTCCCTTTGAACTCGTTGCAATACCCACCCGATATGTCCCCTGGGGAAGGGGTCCCATCCCTTTGACATGCTGACGATCTGGGTTATTTTTATTTGTCAGGACGCCTGAATATCCCCGTTCGATGAATACTCCATCATGAAATAATTCACCGGTGCTTTGTTTATATGTCCAGGTCATAAATCATCCTTATGCGGTTGCTCGTTCATTCCATGAGTCTGAATGAATGATGTTACCTTCAGTGTAAGTCCAGGTTATTTTTTCGTAACGCAGCTCCACACATTCAATGTGTCCCTGTTTTTCAAAATTAGGGCTTTTCACGTCATACATCATTGCCGATAATGACACCAGTTTTACATTCTCCAGCTTCGCATTGAAATATTCGACTTCCTGCCCGGCATCGTTAATTCGATACCATTTTATCTCAGCGGATTTAAACGTTTCTCCCGAAGTAACAGCTTTATAAAGATAAGGACTCGATGAATCTATTTCTTTATCAAATACGAAAGGATGATGAATTCTGGTTCCTGTAATTTTCCCTGTATTGGAGTCAGTTGGGATTTCAAGGGCATGGGATAAACCAATAATCTCGATACTTCCTTCACGACCATGTACATCAACCGATCCTCTGATGTCCGCTCCACCATCGTCTTTAAGCCATAAATAGGCAGGAATTGCCATTTTAATAAATTCCTTTTTAAAAAATTGAGGCTATACGTTATGCCTGTATATTTACACAAACCGTTGGCGAACCTTTAAAAATGGATTTTTCAGAAGTTTATTACTGACGAGCACCACTAGTGTACGGGATAACAAACTGCCTGCAACCTTACCTCCCATGACCAAAATTCAATCTCTACAGCAATGACACATAAATATGTCTTTGCTGTAGAGATAAACGTTGTTTCCTCATTTGCGCCCGCTATCACTCTTCCTAAGTCGCTCTTTATGTTAAATTTGTTAAACAACAGAGACATTTTGTAAGCACAGAACTTTTGCTGCACGGCTTCCGTGCGGGTTGATGGTGTAATTTTGAGGAAACAATATGGGCATCACTCGTCGTGATTTTTTAAACGGTGTGGCGATTACCGTCACTGCCGGTATGACGCCGTTCGAGGCGCTGCGGGCTTCGCCGCAAACCGCTGCACAGTCTTTGTATTACCCGCCTTCGCTCACCGGTTTACGCGGGAATCATCAGGGATCTTACGAAGCCGCGCACATTCTCGGGCGCGAAGGTAAAAAGGTCGATCCCTCCGGTTTGCCTGTCGAGGATGAGTTCGATCTGGTGGTGGTCGGAGCCGGGATCAGCGGGCTGGCGGCCGCGTGTTTCTGGCAGGAACAGCACGGAAAACAACAGCGCATTTTGTTGCTGGATAACCATGATGATTTCGGCGGACACGCGAAACGTAATGAATTCCACGTCGAGGATAAAATGTTGCTCGGCTATGGCGGCAGCGAATCTTTTCAGTCGCCGCGCACCAATTTCAGCCCGGTGGCGATGGGATTACTGAAAACGCTGAACGTCGATATCGAAACGATGGCAAAAGATTTCGACCAGACGTTTTATCCGGATCTGCATCTGAGCCGTGGCGTGTATTTTGACCGTAAAAACTTTGGTGTAGATAAAATTGTCAGCGGCGATCCGGGCCGTGCGGTGGCCGATGACATTCCGCCAGATCGCCTGAATGGCCGCGATATCAAGGCTTTCATCAGTGATTTCCCGCTGCCGGAATCCGACCGCAAGGCATTGATCGCCCTGCACACCGAAGCAAAAGATTATCTGCACGGCATGAGTCAGGAAGAGAAAGTCGCCTGGGTTGACGGGCACAGCTATACACAATTCCTGCGCGAAAAAGTCGGACTGAGCGAAGTGGCGATCCGTTATTTCCAGCAGCGTACCAATGATTTTCAGGCCGTCGGGATTGATGCGACGTCGTGCAGCGATGCGCGTATCTGCGCCCTGCCGGGGCTGGAAAATATGGGATTACCGCCGCTGGATGCCGAATCGCTGGAAGACCTCGACCAGCCGTATATTTTCCACTTCCCCGACGGTAACGCCGGTTTAGCACGTCTGATGGTGCGGCATCTGATCCCGCAAGTGGCGCGCGGCAATACGATGGAAGATATCGTGCTGGCGAAATTTGATTACAGCCAGCTGGATAAGGCCGGGCAGCCGGTGCGCCTGCGCCTCAACAGCACCGGAATGCACGTCGCCAACGTTGTGCATGAAGGAAAACCGGCGGTTGACGTGACGTACATGACCGGCAGCACGCTGCACCGGGTTCGAGCCGGACAGGCGGTGATGGCCGGTTACAACATGATGATCCCGTATCTGGTGCCTGAAATTGCCGAAGCGCAAAAAGCGGCGCTGAAAGAGAATGTCAAAGCACCGCTGGTGTATTCGAAAGTCGTGATCCGCAACTGGCAGCCGTTTATCAAACTGGGCGTTCACGAGATTTACTCCCCCGCCGCGCCTTACAGCCGCGTGAAGCTGGATTATCCGGTCGATATGGGCGGTTATCAGCACCCGCGCGACCCGAATCAGCCGATTGGCCTGCATATGGTTTACGTCCCGACCTTGCCGGGCAGCGGCCTCAGCCCGCGCGAACAGTCGCGTAAAGGCCGCGCCCTGTTACTCGGCACCCCGTTCGACGTTCACGAAAAAATGATCCGCGAGCAGCTTCAGGGCATGTTCGGCGAGGCCGGTTTCGACCATCAGCGTGACATCATGGCGATCACCGTAAACCGCTGGTCGCACGGCTATTCCTACTTCCTCAGCGGGATGTTCGACGATGAAGAACAGTCGCAGAAAACCATTCATCTTGCCCGTCAGCCGGTTGGCCGAATTACCATTGCGAACTCCGATTCTGACTGGAGTCCGTACGCCAACTCGGCGGTAGATCAGGCATGGCGCGCGGTGAATGAACTGACGGCAATGAAGAAGGATAACGCATGAAAAATCTGATGATTTTCGCCACCCTGATGGCGATAGCGGGCTCAGCGATTGCCATGTCCCAAGGGGAGTACGTCGCCAAATCAGCCGATTGCGCGGCCTGCCATACCGCGCCAGATGGCAAGAACTTGACCGGTGGCGTACGTTTCGCCACACCGATCGGGGATGTTTACTCCACCAATATCACCCCGGATATTCAGCACGGAATTGGCAACTACCGTTTCGAAGACTTCGATAAAGCGTTACGCAAAGGCATCGCCAAAAGCGGTCATGCACTTTATCCGGCGATGCCCTACACCTCCTACGTAAAAATGAGCGAAAAGGACATGCGCGCGCTGTATGACTATCTGATGAAAGAAGTGAAACCGGAGCCGGTCGCCAACCGCGACAATAACATCAGCTGGCCGTTATCCATTCGCTGGCCGATGCACGTCTGGAACAGCGTTTTCCTCGAAGATGGCGAATATATTCCCCAGTCAGAACAGAGTGCGCAATGGAACCGCGGGGCGTATCTGGTGCAAGGTGCCGGACACTGCGGTGCCTGCCACACGCCGCGGGGCTGGGCGCAGCAGGAGAAAGCGGGTGATCAGCAAAACCCGGTGTATCTGAGCGGCGGTGAAGTCGATGGCTGGTCTGTACCTTCGTTACGTGAGCTGAACATCAGCCAGGAAGAACTGGTGACGCTGCTGAAAACCGGTCGCAACACCCATGATGCCGTCAGCGGCCCGATGGGTGACGTGATCACCAACAGTACGCAATTTATGACCGACGCCGATCTCAACAGCATGGCGGTTTATTTGCTGAGTCTTAAAGTGGAAACGCCGCAAAAACCGGCTAAACCTGCCGTTTCGACGCCTGCCGGACAGCAAACCTTTATGCGCTATTGTTCAACCTGCCACGGGATGAATGGCGAAGGTAAGGTGTTTGCCATTCCTGCGCTGGCGGGCAATCTGACGGTGAATTCAGAAGATCCGCAAACTCTGCTGCGGGTGATCCTCAACGGCGGCCAGACGCCTGTGACCGCAGAGCATATGTCCAACACGATGCCGGGTTATGGCTGGACGCTCACCGATCAGCAAGCCGCTGAGTTAACCAATACTCTGCGCGCCAGCTGGGGAAACCAGGCCGCAGAAGTCACGCCAGGCGATGTGGCTAAGGCACGTAAAGCCGGGAAATAGGTGAATAAGGGGGCGGGGTAAAACCGGCCCCCTTTCAGCCTTTCACTAAGGATTGAAGTGTCAGGCTGTCCGCAAATTTCAGGATGTCGACATCATTACCAAGATCGGCTTTCTCACAAACAGCCCGTAGCTTAACGCACCCAGCATCAGTAAACCGGCACCGAGGAAGAATACATTGGTGAACTGCCCGGTCGCATCCAGAATAATTCCGGTCACAATTGGCGCACAGGCTGCGCCCAGAAAGCCCCCAAAGTTCTGAATTGCGCCCATAGATGCCACCTGCTCTTTCGGCGCAATGTCCGAGGCCAGCGTCCAGATGACACCTTGGGGTAACTGCGAGAAGAAGTAGCCAATCGACAACAGCGCGATACTTAATGTGGTGTTATGCACAAACGGGATCGGCGCAACAAAACAGGCTGCCAGCGCAGCACCGGCTACGATAGGGACTTTACGCGCCGTAATGGTTTTCACACCGCGACGGATAAGACGGTCAGAAAGCGTACCACCGCATAGCACCCCCAAAATCCCTGCCAGGAATGGGATAGCTGCCAGCCAGCCCGTCTGTTTCAGGCTGAAACCCAGCGATTTCTCCAGATAACCCGGCAGCCAGGTGAGGTAAACCCAGATGGTGAACATAATAGAGAAGTTGCCGATCACCATGAACCAGGTGGTTTTATGCCTGAACAGCGCCCCCCAGCTCGCTTTGTTGTTGCCGTTAGCGTTGGGCAACGGTTGCTGAACCCGCTGAGAATCAGCGTGGATCTCATTCTCTTCGCGTTCGGTTGGATTACGGTAGAACTTCAGCCACACCAGCAGCAGTGGAATACCCGCCAGACCAATCGCAATAAACATCCCGCGCCAGCCGAGCGTCAACAGGAGCACGGTCAGAATAGGCGGAGCAATCGCGTTAGCAATCTGTGAGCCGGTGTTAATGATTGAGGTCGGCAATGCGCGTTCTTTATCGGAGAACCAGCGATGCGTAATCTTGATGCCGGACGTAAAGAATGGCGACTCTGAGATGCCCAGCAGCACGCGCAGTGCATAAAACGTTGAATAGCCATTAATGAAACCGGCCATGACCGTGAAGGTTGACCAAAGACCCACACCCCACGAGAACATTTTTTTTGGGCCAAAACGGTCAACCAGCCAACCCGCAGGCAGATTGGCCAGCGCATAAGGCCACAGAAATGCCGACAGCAGCAGCCCCATTTCCGTCTGGCTGAAACCAAATTCTTTAGCGATAGTGGTGTTAGCAATACTTAAATTCGCGCGATCGAGATAATTAATTACCGCCGCCATTAACAAAATAAAAATAATTCCCCAGCGTAAACGAGAAACAACAGGGGTGGCATTTTTTTCCCGTATTACATTGAGGGAAGATGTCGCATCTTTCATAATTTTAATTATCCACTATCGGTTATTCATAAATAAGCCATCATCGAACAGGCTCAGGTGAATTTTAATCACGGCCTTACGAATAAATGACTCTCTTTGAGAATGACAGCAAGGGCGATGTAAATCTTGCGGAAAGAAAATGGCAAACATACCAGGTTCCAGATGAATGAATGATTCATTCCTGGTGTCCTGATAAAATACAATATCATGCTCATCTGCCCGGTCTTCTACCACCTCATGTCCCGACGTACCGCGTGCTACACCGAGGGTTTCCTCCCCTTGCAGGAGAAACTGAATATCCACAAACTTAAAATGTGACTCAGCTCGCATTTCATTACTAGGAACTGTATTCATTTCCTGAAGAAGGCAAAACATCTTGCCCGGAATGATGTCGAATTTCCCTGGTGTTAACGTTGAAAATTCGGTTTGAGTAATATACTCAATACCTTTATTAATAATCGGATGGAACGCTAATTTTTCACGTTCCCAATCTCGCAGGCAACATACGATCATGTTGAGGGATCCTTTTATATTTTTCTTTATATTGAGGGTCAGATCACAGGTAAGAATTTATAACGTCAGAACATCTCTACTCTTAAAAAAAAACCGACCAGACGGCATTACAAGCCATTATTCAGCGGATGAGATGACACCTCATCCGCATAAATAACTGACAATTATCACACCTTATACGGCGGCGATTTTTTTCTGCCACAGCGCTGTACCGCTTTGGATTTGATCCAATAACACAGTCAGTCCCCAGAATTTCTCCAGCACGTTATCTTTATTCACGCGGCAGAATTCGCTGTCGAATGTCCCTAAACGCTGATGGTAAATTTTGGCATTCTTCGGATAGCCCAGCGTTTCAGTCACCGCCCCCAGTGACAGGAAAATAGCCAGCTCGTTGGCGAGCTCAGGCTGAGTGGCAGCTTTATGGTACAGCCAGCTATAAAGTTCCGGATGGAAGTTGGTGAACACGCCGCTGAAACCTTTTGAACCCGCCTGCATCGCGGGATAAGCAATCGCCGCATTCGCATTGATGATGTTCAGCGGCGTGTTCGCCACCAGCTTAACGCGGCGTGTCACGGTCTCAAGGTCACAGCTCACATCTTTCAAAACCACGAAACGTCCCGAGTTGGCGCAGTAGGTCAGCTCGTCGTCGGTCAACAGGCGGCGATACGGCGCCGGGCACTCATACAGGCCCAGCGGCATAGACGCCGGCAGCGCGCTCAGCAGCTTGTCCAGTGTCGCAAAGAAGATTTCGCTGCCCTGATTTTTCGGATCAAGATGGTTGGTGACCAGCACCAGCGCATCGGCACCGGTTTTCGCCATCGCGCTCAGTTCACTGATTTGGTCGTTGATATCGTCACTGATGTGCCCGGAAGCGATCACCGGCACGCGGCCAGCCACTTGCTTCACCACAAATTCGGCCAGCTCAACGCGCTCCTCCAAAGTCAGAAATTGCATCTCGCTCGACTGACAAACGGCAAACAGCGCGTCGACCCCTTTCTCAAGGTACCAGTCGATCAAACGAGCCAGACCCGGGTAGTCAATTTGATTATCTTCGGTGAAAGGGGTCAGCATCACAGGCACAATACCTTCAATACTTTTACTCATCAATGCTCCTTAAATGCCCGCAGGCATCAGACGTAACCGATTACGTGACCGCTACGTTGAGAATCAAGGTAGCAGCCGCAACAACACACTTCACCGTGAATGCAGCATTTCATCGCTGCATTAAACGCGTTAATGCCTGCGCGTGATCAGGCATATTCGATGCGCCTTCGCGCTCTACCGCCAGGGAGGCAAACGCCGAAGCGTAAGTCGCGGCCTGAACCAGACTTTGCCCATTCGCAATCCCCGAGGCCAGCGCCCCGTTAAAGGCATCACCGGCTCCGGTAGTGTCTACACTTAGTGCAGGGAAGGCAGGAATATGCTGGAACTGATTACCGTCGAGCAGCAGCGCGCCGCGCGCGCCCATAGTAATAATGACCCGCTTCGCACCCTGACTGACGATGCGCTGTGCCGCTTCTTTGGCGCTGGCTAAATCCTGTACGTCAATGCCGGACAACTGCGATGCCTCGGTTTCGTTAGGCGTTATCACGTCAACATATTCAAGACACTCAAGCGCATGGGTTGAGAAAGGAGCCGGATTGAGGATCACTTTCACCCCAAGCGCCTTAGCCAGCTTCATCGCGTTAAACGTGGCAGAGAAATTGTTTTCGAGCTGCACCAGCAACACATCCGAGTTTTCAAGCTCGGGCGCGATCGCCGCCACTTCATCTTCACTAATGGTTTTATTAGCGCCGGAATAGATGGCAATCATGTTCTCGCCATTTTCCTGTGATACATAAATAATGGCGTTGCCGGTCGGCTCGGTTTCTGACTGATATAGGGTAAAAGAGTGAATTTCCGATGACGTAAGGTGGTCGTAAGCAAACTGGCTGAACTGGTCTTTGCCCACTTTGGAAACGAAATGTACCTTAGCACCGGCGCGGCTGACAGCGGTGGCCTGATTCGCTCCTTTGCCCCCAGGACCGAGCGTGCTGCCCACCGCCAACAGAGACTCTCCGCCTTTTGGAAAGCGTTCAACTTTCGCTACTATATCGACGTTAAATGACCCCAGAATGCAGACCTTACCTTTCATGTTCTTTCCTTTATTTTGCTGGCCGGCCTGCTTTCTTTTTTGGCTTTGCAGACGTTTTAGCAACACTTCAAAGTTATCGCCGGTCTCGGTGATCAGTTTCGACTGCAAACTTCGGCGAATGACCACTGCACCTCCGTGACAGCGTTGAACCAATTTTTCAGCCGCCAGGGCATTGAGGTCACTGCGAATGGTTTCCCGGGTGACGGTAAACAGGGAGGCCAAAAGCTTGACCGTCACCCGCTCGTAATTATCCAGATACTCCAGAATCTGCTGCCGACGCTCTTCAAGAAACATATTCAGTCACCTTTTCTATATTCAGAGTAAATGCAAAAAACTGATTAAATAGTGACGCTGCTCATAGCCTGAAAGGCAAAACGGAAGTAAACAAAAATGGGCGCTGATGAGGTTTGAGAAGAGCTAAGCGGAGAGATTTACAGAGTCTTGAGTTGCCCAACGGTCAGGAAAAGAAGATGAAGGATGCCTGTCTGATGTCAGCGGGTATTATTTTTTGTATAGGTTTCGCAATGTCATCTCTACACCAAGGCCACAAAAATGTGTCTTTGCTGTAGAGATGCCTTCATTTCAAATCACTTTCCCACATCCCCGTTCCAGCCACCGCCTAATGCGGCGATCAGCTTGACGCTGGTGACCATCTGGGTGCTTTGCAGCGAGAGCACGCTTTGCTGCTGGGTCAGGCTGGTGTTTTCGGTAGTGGCGACGTCGAGATAGTCGATCATCCCGGCCTGATACTGGTTGTAGGTGACGCGCGCGGATTCTTTCGCGGAGTCGGCGGCGTTCTGTCGGGCAACAAGTTCGGTGTCGATCGTGTGCAGTTCCACCAGATAATCTTCCACTTCCTGCATCGCGGTTAACACGCTCTGGCGATAGCTGGCAACGTCGGCGTCATACGCGGCTTCAGCTTGCGCGACTTTTCCGCGCGTGGCACCGAAATCGAGCACGGTCATGCTAAGTTCCGGGCCCAGCGACCAGACGCGGTTCGGCAGAGAGAACAGGTTATGCAGCGCGGATCCGGTGTATCCGCCGGTCGCGCTGAGGGTCAGATCCGGGAAGTATGCAGCGGTGGCGACACCGATCGCGGCATTGGAAGACGCCATCGTGCGCTCGGCAGCAGCAACGTCAGGACGACGCTGCAACAGTTGCGAGGGTACTGCATCCGGCATCGGCGGCAGGTTCAGTTTCACGTTGCTCGCCGCCAGGCTGAACTGGGCCGGTGGCTTGCCGATCAGCACCGCAATCGCATGTTCCAGCTGCGCGCGCTGCCATTGCAGGTCGAGCGCGGAGGCTTTGGTGCTTTCGAGCTGCGTCTGCGCCTGTGCCAGCGTGCCACGCGACGTATTGCCGCCCGCGTACTGATTCTGAATCACGGTCAGGTAACGCTGATACGCATCAATGCTTTGTTTATACAACACAATTTGCTGATCCATGACGCGAAGCTGGAAATAATCCTGCGCCAGTTCGGACTGGGCGCTGAGCGTCGCGTCAGCCAGATCGGCCTTGCTGGCCTGCGCGCTGGCATCCTGTTCTTCCGCCGTGCGGCGAAGTTTGCCCCACAAATCCAGCTCCCAGCTGGCGCTGAGCTGCGCGGTTTGTTTGTTGGAAACGGACGATGACGTGGCGCTGCGCGTGCTGCCTGCAGTCGCGTCTACGGACGGGTAAAGATCAGAACGCGCCTGCGTCACCAGCGCCTGTGCCTGGCGGTACTGCGCGGCATACTGCGCGACGTTCTGGTTAGAAATCTGTACCTGGCTCAGCAGGGAAGAAAGCTGCAGATCCTGATAAACCGACCACCATTCGCCTTTGCTCTGGTTATCTTTCGGAACAGCCGCCGTCCAGCCTTTGGCTTCTTTAAACGCCACCGGCATCGCAACGTCAGGCCGTTTGTAATCCGGGCCGACGGCACAGGCGCTGACCAGCAGAGCCAGCGCCAGCGGCGCAAGACGAAACACAAGAGAACGCGTTTTTTGCAGAGTCATCAGATTCGCTTCTGGGTAAGAATTCATTGTTTTATCAGTCATTAGAGCTGACCTCCGGCGGTGTCGCATGCGGGCGCAACCGGTGCCATAAGCGGTGCGTCGCGCGGCTGGTGCGATCCATATACAGGTAAACCACCGGCGTGGTGAATAAGGTGAGGATCTGGCTCAGCGCCAGCCCCCCGGCGATTGCCAGACCCAGCGGACTGCGCAGATCCGCGTCGCCGCCGCTGCCCAGCGCCAGCGGTAACGCCCCGAAGAAGGCCGCCAGCGTGGTCATCAGGATCGGACGGAAACGCATCAGGCAGGCCTGGGTGATCGCCTGTTGCGGCGATAGTCCGAGCCGTCGTTCGGCATCCAGCGCAAAGTCGATCATCATGATCGCATTTTTTTTCACGATGCCGATCAGCAGCAGGATCCCGATCAGTGCGATCACCGTCAGCTGAGTATTGGTCAGCAACATCAGTAATAACGCGCCCAGACCGGCCGACGGCAGCGTCGAAAGAATGGTCAGCGGATGAATGTAACTTTCATACAGCACACCGAGCACGATATACACCGCCGCCAGCGCCGCCAGAATCAGCCACGGCATGGTTTTGGTCAGCGCTTCAAATGCCTGAGCCGTACCGGCATAACTCCCGTGAATGGTGTCCGGCAAACCAATCTGCGCCATGGCGGTTTTCAGCGCGGCCTGCGCATCTTCCAGCGCATAACCGTCCGCCAGGTTGAAGGCAATGGTCGTGGTCGCCGTCTGGCCCTGATGCGAAACCGACAGCGGCGAATTCGCCCCGCTGAATGTCGCAAAAGCGGATAACGGCACCTGCGCGCCCGCGTCGGTCACCACGTAAAGCTGGTGCAGCACATCCGGGTTGCTGGTGTAATCCGACGTCAGGTTCATGACCACGTGATACTGGTTCAGCGTTTTGTAAATAGTGGCGATCTGCCGCTGGCTGAAGGAGTTGTTGAGCAGCGCGTCGATCATTTTCACGTTCACGCCGAGTCGTGTGGCGCGATCGCGGTCGATGTTGAGCATGATTTCCTGCCCGCCGGTCTGCGAGTCCGAATCCACGCCGGTCAGCTGTGGCAACTTCGCCAGCGCTTTCTGCACTTTCGGTGCCCATTCGCGCAGCAGGGAAAGATCGTCAGCCTGCAAACTGTACTGATATTGCGCGTTCGCGCTGCGTCCGCCGATATGCAGATCCTGCGCGGCCATCAGGAACAGCTGCGATCCCGGCACTTTGGCGGTCGCCATCATCAGACGGTTAGCTACCTGATTGGCGGTCGCGGTACGTTTGTCGAAATCTTTCAGCCGCACGAAGAAGGTGGCGGTATTACGCGCACCAAACCCGCCGCTGCCCGCCGAACTCATCACCGCCTCAACGGCCGGATCGTCCTGAATGATCTTGCTATATTTCAGCACCTGCGGCTGGATCGACTGGAATGACGTGTTCTGATCTGCACGCAACATGCCCATCAGCATGCCGGTGTCCTGATCCGGGAAGAAGCCTTTTTCCACCACGGTATAGAGATAGAAGTTGAGGATCACGGTGAGGAACAGGCCGACCAGCGTGATCAGCTGATGGCGCATAACCCAACCGAGCGCGGCGGAATATGCCGCCAGCAGCCGGTTCAGGCCACGTTCGATCATCCGGTAAATGCGCGGCTGACGTTTTTCTACCGGCGGTTTACGTTTCAGGAAACGGGCGCACAACATCGGCGTCAGGCTCAGCGACACCAGCATCGAGATAATCAGCGAAACGCTGAGCGTGACCGCAAATTCGCGGAACAGACGCCCCACAATACTGCCCATCAGCAGGATCGGGATGAAAACGGCGATCAGCGAGAGCGTCATCGAGAGCACGGTAAAACTGACTTCCTGCGCGCCTTTCAGCGCCGCACGCACCGGCCCCATGCCTTCTTCAATATGCCGCGTAATATTTTCCAGCACCACGATGGCGTCATCGACCACGAAACCCGTCGAGATGATCAGCGCCATCAGCGAGAGGTTATCCAGGCTGTAGCCGAGTAGATACATCACCGCGCAGGTGCCGATTAATGACACCGGCAACGCCAGCGCGGGGATCAGCACTGCATTCCAGTTGCGCAGGAACACGAAAACGACCGCAATGACCAGCAGCGTGGCTTCCAGCAGGGTCATTTCGGTGTCACGCAGGGAAGCGGAAACGTTCGGCGAGCGGTCGAGCGCCAGGTTGAGCTGGACGTCGCCCGGCAGGCTTTCTTTCATCAGCGGCAGCGCGGCTTTAATGGCTTCGATGGTTTCCAGCATGTTCGCGCCCGCCTGACGCGTCACGCCAATCATCACCGATGGCGTGCTGTTGTAATAGCCAACGTTGTATTTATCTTCAACGGAATCATAAACATTGGCGATATCGCTGAGGCGGATCGCAGAACCGTTGATGTAAGTAATAATCAGCGTTTTGTACTGCGCGGCGGTACTTTGCTGGCCGTTGCCTTCAATCATCCACGACTGATTCGCGCCTTGCAGCAACCCTTTCGGCAGATTGCTGGTGCTGTTGGCAATGGCGGTGCGGATGGTATCGAGGGAAATACCGTAAGATGTCACCGCCTCCGGGCGCAAATCAATACGCACGCCCGGCAGCGCGGAACCGACCAGAGAAACCTGCCCGACGCCGTTGACCTGTGCGATTTTCTGTTGCAGCTGGCTGGAGGCAATATCGTACAGCTCGCCCTTGCTGCGCGTGGCCGACGTCAGCGCCAGCATGATAATGGGCGCATCCGACGGGTTCGCTTTGCGATACGTCGGCAGCGACGGCATGCTGCTGGGTAATAACGAACGCGAGGCGTTGATTGCCGCCTGCACATCGCGGGCAGCACCATTAATGTCACGGTCTAAATCGAACTGCAAAATGACGCTGGTGGAGCTTTGCGAGCTGCGCGAGGTCATTTCCGTCACACCGGCGATTTGCCCAAGCGCCCTTTCCAGCGGCGTGGCGACGGTGGCCGCCATCGTTTCAGGGCTGGCACCCGGCAGGCTGGCGCTCACCAGAATGGTCGGGAAATCCACCTGAGGCAGCGGCGCGACCGGCAGCAGGCGATACCCCAGCAAACCGAGCAGGAGGATCGCCAGCGTCAGCAGCAGTGTCGCGACCGGGCGGAAGATGAAGAAACGCGAGATGTTCATCGGTTATTCCGCCCGCTGTGCTGCACGCCGGTGACGTGGGTTAAGGCGGTGAGATAATCGGTCAAACATCAGGTAGATCACCGGCGTGGAGAACAGCGTCAGGATCTGGCTGAAGATTAACCCCCCGACGATCACCAGCCCCAGCGGCTGACGCAGCTCGGCGCCGGATCCGCTCGCCAGCATCAGCGGCAGTGCGCCCAGCAATGCCGCCATAGTCGTCATCATTATCGGACGGAAACGCAGTAAACACGCCTGATGAATGGCTTCGCGCGGCGATAAGCCCTGCCGGTTTTCGGCGTCGAGCGCAAAGTCGATCATCATAATGGCGTTCTTTTTCACGATACCGATCAACAGGATCACCCCGATCAGGGCGATCAGGCTGAATTCCGTTCCGGCGAAGATCAGCGACAGCAACGCGCCGACGGCTGCCGACGGCAGCGTGGACAGGATCGTGACCGGGTGAATGAAGCTTTCGTACAGAATGCCCAACACTACATACATCGTCAGCAGCGCAGCCAGAATCAACCAAAGCGTATTGCCGGTGGCGCTTTCAAACGACGCCGCCGCGCCCTGATAGCGCAGGGTGATGCTGTCCGGCATGGCGATATCCGCCACGGTCGTTTTGATGGCCTGCTGCGCCTGTTCCAGCGAATATCCCTCTTTCAGGTTGAACGATACGGTTACCGCCGGGAACTGATTCAGACGCGCCTGCAACAGCGCGCCGGTGCGCATATGAATTTGCGCGATCGACGTCAGCTTAATCATGCCGTTGGTCGCACCGGAATTGGTGGTGGTCGCGCCGCTGTCGGACGTCGTCGTTGAGGCTGTGGTCGCCGTGGTCGCCACCGTGCCGGACGTGGACGTGCTGTTGTTGGTCGCCAGATACACATCATCAAACGAGGCCGGAGACTGCTGGAACTGCGGTGCCACTTCGAGCACGACGCGGTACTGGTTTGCCTGGGTAAAGATAGTGGAAACCAGACGCTGGCCGAACGCGTTATACAGCGCGGTATCGACGTCAGACGCCGTAATGCCGTAACGCGCAGCGGCGTCGCGGTCGAGTTCGACATACGCAATCTGCCCCTGATTTTGCAGGTTGCTGACCACGTCGCTAAACTCCGGCAGCGCGCTGAGTTTTTCCAGCAACTTCGGCGTCCATTCCACCAGATTTTCGCTGTCAGCGTCGTCGAGCGTGAACTGGTACTGGCTAGGCGTGACCTGATCGTCAACGGTCAGATCCTGCGAGGCCTGCATATAAAGTTCAATGCCAGGCACGCCTGCGGTTTCCTGTTTCAGGCGTTCGATAATCGCCGGTGCGCGCTCGCTGCGCTCATCAAAAGATTTCAGGCTGATCTGCAAACGTCCGCTGTTCAGGCTGGTGTTATTGCCGTCCACGCCGATGGTGGAGGCCACACTTTCGACGTCCGGATCGTTAAGAATTGCCGCTGTCAGTAACTGCTGGCGACGCCCCATTTCACTGAAAGAGACGTCCTGCGAAGCCTGCGTGATACCCTGGATCATCCCGGTATCCTGCGACGGGAAGAACCCTTTCGGCACAATCACATACAGCAGCGCGGTGAAGACCAACGTCGCGGCCGCCACCAGCAGCGTGAGCTTCTGGTGATTGAGCACGACGATCAGCATGCGGTCGTAAGCGGCAATCATTTTGTCGAAGAACTCGCCGCCTTTGCGGTAAAACTTGCTCTGTTTTTCTTCCGGCGTGTGGCGCAGTAAATAGGCGCACAGCATCGGAGTCAGCGTCAGGGAAACAATCATCGACACCAGAATCGACACCGCCAGCGTGATTGCAAATTCCCGGAACAGACGCCCGACCACGTCGCCCATAAACAGCAACGGGATCAGTACGGCGATCAGCGAGAATGTCAGGGAAATAATGGTGAAGCCGATTTGCTGCGAGCCTTTCAGCGCCGCCTGCATCGGCGTTTCGCCCTCTTCCAGCCGCCGCGAAATGTTTTCCACCACCACGATGGCATCATCGATAACGAAACCGGTGGCGATAGTCAGCGCCATCAGCGAGAGGTTGTTGAGGCTGAAACCACACAGGTACATCACGCCAAAAGTACCGACCAGAGAGAGCGGCACGGCAACGCTTGGGATGAGGGTTGCCGCGACATTGCGCAGGAACAGGAAAGTGACCATCACAACCAGCGCAATCGACAACAGCAATTCGAACTGGACGTCGCTGATCGACGCACGAATAGTTTGCGTCCGGTCAGACAGAATGCTGACTTTGACCGATTCCGGCAGGGCTTCCTGCAATTTCGGCAACTGCGCTTTAATCGCATCCACAACCTGAATCACGTTCGCGCCCGGCTGGCGCTGAACGCTGATAATGATCGCCGGCTGTTTGTTGGCCCAGGCGGATAAGTACTGGTTTTCCGGCGCTTCGGACAACGTTGCCACATCGCGTAAACGCAGCGCCGCGCCGTTTTCATAATTCACAATCAGATTGCCGTACTCATCCGCCGTGCGCAGCTGGTCGTTGGCATCGATAGTGATCGAGTGATGCGGGCCGTCGAAACCGCCTTTAGAACCGTTAACGTTGCTGTTGCCGATCAGCGTGTTAATAGTTTCCAGGCTGATGTTATGCGCTGCCAGTTTGCGAGGATCGGCCTGCACGCGGATAGCCGGCTGATGCCCGCCTGCGAGTGTCACCATACCGACGCCGGAAATCTGCGACAGTTTCAGCGCCACGCGGGTATTCACCAGATCCTGCACTTTGGTCAGCGGCAGCGATTCGGACGTGGCTGCCAGCGTCAGTACTGCGGCATCCGCCGGGTTAACCTTTTTATAGGTCGGTGGATTGGGCAGGTCGCTGGGCAGCAGGCTGTCGGCGGCATTGATCGCCGCCTGAACTTCCTGTTCGGCGACGTCGAGCGAGAGATCCAGCGAGAATTTCAGCGTAATTATTGAAGAACCGCTGGCGCTGGTGGAATACATCTGGCTCAGCCCCGCCATCTGGCCGAGCTGGCGTTCAAGCGGAGCGGTAATGCCCGACGCCATAACGTCCGGGCTGGCACCCGGATACAGCGTGGTAACCTGAATGGTCGGATAATCGACCTGCGGCAGCGCCGAGGTCGAAAGCATGTTGTAGGCAAAAATTCCCGATAACAGCACGGCGACCATTAGCAAAATAGTCGCGACCGGCCGGAGAATAAAGAGGCGTGAAGGATTCATTTAGACCCGCTGTCTTTACCGGTTTCATTTTTACCTGCGACAGCGTTGTCCGCGCCGGTGGTGGCTTTATCCACGCCGCCGCTTTGCTGACGTTCTTTCGAAGACCCGCCTGCTGCCGCGGCATCAAGGGTGTTGGCCGTCACGATCTGCACTTTCGCGCCATTAGTCAGACGGTCAATCCCCGTGGTCACCACCTGTTCGCCCGGATTCACACCCGACAAAATCGCGACCTTATCGTCACCGAAGTCCGGGCCGGATTTCACTGAACGGCGTTCAATGGTGTTATCAGCTTTCACCACGTAAACGAAATCGCCGTCGCTGCTCAGCTGCAATGCCGCCGCCGGGATCACCGTGGCATCTTTCAGCACGGAAACCTGCAAGCGGGCATTCACAAACTGGTTCGGATAAAGCTTTTCATCGGCATTATCAAACAGCGCTTTCAGCTTGATGCTGCCGGTGCTGGTGTCAATTTCGTTACTGATAAACTGGAGTTTGCCCTGATCGAGGACTTCGCTGCCGTCCTGATTAAACGCCGTGGTCGGCAGCTGATTTCCGCCGCGCAGCGCTTTGAGTAAAGTTTGCAGATTGCTCTGCGGCACGCTGAAGGTGACGGCAATCGGCTGAGTTTGGGTGATCGTGACGATACCGGTAGTGGAACTGCTGGTGACCATATTACCCGGATCAACCAGACGTAAACCGACGTGCCCGCTAACCGGCGCGGTGATTTTCGCGAATTCAAGATTCAGCTTGGCCGCCGCGATTTGTGCAAGATCGGCTTTCACAGCGCCCGCATACTGACCGGCCGTCGCCATCTGGCTTTCCAGATCCTGACGCGCTAAGGAATCCTGCGCATACAGCTTGCGGTAGCGCGCTAACGTCAGCTCAGCACTTTTCGACAGCGCCTGATTCTGCGCCAGATCGCCCTGATATTGTTCCAGCGTCGCCTGATAGCTGCGCGGGTCAATCTGCGCCAGCAACTGCCCTTGCGCGACTTTCTGCCCTTCGGTGAAATATACCTTCATTAACTGGCCATCAACCCGGCTGGTCACCGTCACGGTCGCATTCGCTACCACAGTGCCCAGCGCGCGCAGATAAACAGGGACATCCGCCTGCGTGGCTTTCCCTGCCTGCACCGGCGTATCCATGCCCATCATCATCTGACCGCGCATCGCCCGCATACCGCCGCGCCCGCCCGCCCCTTTTTTTGCCGTGTGATCAGACGCGCTTTGGTGGAAAGCAAAAAACCAGACCAGGATCGCAGCAACGATAATGGCGACGATAACCCACACAAGGGTGCGTTTTTTGGAACGAGAAGAGGCAGTCGGCAGCATAAATTTCTTGGTTTCGCAGTATTAATGAGGAGAAAACAGCTGAAATAAGACCTTCAACCAGAGATTTTCTTATGTACTTCATTCAAAAGTGACAGCGCATTATCCCTAAAAGTGCAGGTGGCTGTTTTTAGGACAACGTAAAGATTTCGTTAGCAATTAAGAAATTCCATTTCAATCGCCCGCGTGAATTATACGCGCTAATTTTGCCTCCAGGCATCCACAATGTTAAGAGGTAAATGAGAATGAATATTGAAGACGCCGACAGAAAAGTATCAGGAAGTGTCAGGTCATTTTGAAATTTTGTCAGGAAAACGCAGGGTTAGGCTGAAAAACAACCTGTCATACCACCTGAACGGGTGATAAAACCAGAGGTAAATCCTGAAAATTAGACCTATTGATAATTTATATTGTTCGCGCTGACCCCGACTTGATATGGTGATTTTTCTGATTGTTTTTCATCTTCATGGCAGGAATTCAGAAGAATGCAGACAAAATTTCAATCCAGACCGGTCATCGGTGTCACATTGGACAGTGAAGACCCCGGTGGTTACGCCGATTTTCCCTGGTATGCGTTACGTCAGAATTACATGAGCAGCCTGGCAGGACTAGGCGCGGTGCCACTGGCATTGCCGCATCACGCAGAACTGGCCGACGAATATCTGGCGCTGTGCGACGGAATTGTCGTGACCGGCGGCGCGTTTGATGTTCCGCCGGAGCTATTTAACGAAACGCAGAACAGCGATCAGGTTCGTCTGAAACCAGGCCGCACTGAATTCGAAAAAGCCATCGTCAAGGGCGCCATGCAGCGCAATATGCCGCTGCTGGGCATTTGCGGCGGTCAGCAATTGCTGGCCGTTTTAACCGGCGGCACGCTGCATCAGCATATTCCCGATGCACTGCCCGACGCGCTGGAACACAGCACGACGGTGGATACCGAAAATGCCGGTGGCAAGAAACGCGCACGGCATCCGGTTGAAATTGTTGAAGGCACACTACTGAGCCGTTCGGTCGACCGCGATCATTATGAAGTGAACAGTTCGCATCATCAGGCGGTGAAAACCGTCGGACCGGGCAGCATCGTCAACGCGTATGCGCCGGACGGCGTGATCGAAGGCATTGAATGTGAAGGGTATGATTTCTGCCTTGGTGTGCAATGGCACCCGGAATATCTGCAACATCAGCAGGATACGCAATTGCTTAACGCGTTTGTCGCGGCCGCGTCGCGCTATCAGCAGGCGATGCGCTCCGCCGGTAAAGCGATGACAGAAGTGATGAACGACGTGATTGCGCGTACCGGAAACGAAAAGGCATGAGTCATGCCGAGATGAAAGCCAGGACCGATCTGATGTTGCGTGAACTGAATATCGACCCGTCCGTTATCGCGCACCGCACGCTGCCGTACTTCGAAGAGGTCAGTGAGCACTTACTGGTGGACGCAGAAACGGATGCTGATACCGGTAAAATTTATCGGCTGATCGCGCCTGCCACACAGGCATGGCGCGAGATGAAACAGCAGGCCGCCGCCGATGGCGTGGGCATTTATCTGGTTTCAGCCTGGCGCAGCCTCGATTATCAGGCCGGTTTAATCCGCAGCAAGCAAGCCGCAGGGATCGCGCCGGAAGATTTCTTCACGTCGCTGGCTCCGCCGGGATGCAGTGAACATCACACCGGCTGCGCAGTGGACATCAACACTCCCGGCTGCGACGAAGTCACCGGCATCTTCGGCGAAACCGATGCTTTCCGCTGGCTTGAAGCCAACGCAGCACACTTTGGCTTTGTGATGTCCTTTCCGCAGGATAATCCGTGGGGATTCATTGACGAACCCTGGCACTGGTGCTGGCATCCGGCAAAAAAGTAAGTGACGCCCGTCACATCTGCCATAACTAAAATTGTCCCCAAAACATTTATCTGTTAGGCGAATTTTCTGTTTCATTTTTAGAACAAATAAAACACACTATGCTTTCAGAAGGCCTTCCGCGTCGAAGTCCTGATCTTTACACCTTCTTAAAAAGTCATAAATTTCAATGCAATCAGATACCGTTTCGCGCAGGACAGCATGGCTTCGCGTTGTGATGATGGCTATTGCCGCGTTCATCTTCAACACCACTGAATTTGTGCCTGTCGGGTTGCTCTCCGACATTGCCGCCAGTTTCAATATGCAGACGGCGCAGGTCGGCCTGATGCTCACTATCTATGCGTGGGTCGTCGCGCTGATGTCGCTGCCACTGATGCTGCTGACCCGCAACGTTGAGCGAAAGCGCTTACTGATCGCGATTTTTGTCCTGTTTATCGTCAGCCACATTTTATCCGTCGTGGCCTGGGATTTCTGGAGTCTGGTCGCGTCACGCGTCGGTATAGCCCTCGCCCATGCCATTTTCTGGTCGATTACGGCTTCGCTGGCGATCCGTGTCGCCCCGGCCGGTAAAAAAACGCAGGCGCTGAGTATGTTAGCTACCGGCACCGCGCTGGCGATGGTGCTCGGGCTGCCGCTCGGCCGTCTGATTGGTCAGTATCTCGGCTGGCGCACCACGTTCATGAGCATCGGCGTCGTCGCGCTGCTGACGCTGATTTGCCTGATTAAATTGCTGCCGCCACTGCCAAGTGAACATACCGGTTCGCTGAAAAGCGTGCCGATGCTGTTCCGCCGTCCGGCGCTGGTAGGGATGTATGTCCTGACCGCGCTGATAGTGACCGCTCACTATACGGCGTACAGCTATATCGAGCCGTTCATCCAGACCGTCGCGAATATGGGCGAAAACTTCACCACGTTCCTGCTGCTAATCTTCGGCGGTGCTGGGATATTCGGCAGTATCCTGTTCAGCGTGCTCGGTAACCGTTTCCCGGCCGCCATGCTCAGCGGCCCGATTCTGATGGTGACGCTCAGCATGTTGTTACTGTTTGTCGCGGCGATGAATCCGGTCGCTATTTCAATACTTTGCGTCGTCTGGGGGCTGGCAATGATGATTATCGGCCTGGCGATGCAGGTGCGCGTGCTGGCACTGGCGACCGACGCCACCGACGTTTCGATGTCACTGCTTTCCGGTATTTACAATATCGGCATCGGCGCGGGCGCGCTGATTGGTAATCAGGTGAGTTTGCATCTGGAAATGAGCAACGTCGGTTATGCCGGTGGCCTGCTCGGGTGTATCGCGCTTGTCTGGTGTCTGACGATTTTCAAACGCTACCCGCAGTTGAAAACCACGAGCTGATTGGGAAAGATTGTTTCTATAAAGCCCGAATGCGGTCCCTGCATTCGGGCTTTTTATTTATCGTTTCAACGTAATAACTTCAGATTTCCTGTCAGCGATTTAATCCACTTTTCCGGTCCGACAAAACCGACGCCATCCAGCACTTCATCGTATAAATCCCTCAACGGGAAAGCCTGTTCGTATTCCTCAAAAGTATGCATCGTGCGGGCAAACACAGGGAAAGGCACCACGCTGCGCTCCCCTTGTGCCTCAAGTGCTTTAAACATGAGCGCCTTAATGTGATCCGGCGTCGCCTGTAAAATTGGCAGCGGATATTTCGAGATAACGTCAGTGGTCATCCCTTTTGCATCACACAGCGAATGACCTGCCAGCATCGGGAATTTAGCCGCCAGACCGATGCCAATGACTCCCGCCCTATTCGCCAGTAAACCGGGCGGAAGATCAGGATTGAGGATAATTGCCACCCGGAGAATGTCTGCCATGTTTGCGCCCTTTTTCATCATTATTGATGCAAAAATCATAACCGCCTGCGGCTGAAAGGTGCTTTCTTTTATCGCCGTAAAATGCCCTAATCCGGTTATTCCTTTCTAAAAATTCTCTAAAACAGGCGGATTATGTCCACATCAGAATTTTTACCGGCAGACCTTCGCATTCTCAGGCAACTTCAAAAATCGGGGCGCATGACCAATCAGGAGCTGGCTGAAAAAGTCGGCATGGCGGCGTCGCCCTGCTGGCGGAGGATGAAACAACTGGAAGAAAGCGGCGTGATTAGCGGTTATCAGGCCAATATCGACAGAAAAAAAATCGGCCTCGGAATGCTGGCGTTTATCCGCGTGAAAATCGACAGCCACAGCGAGGAAGATGCGCAGCGTTTTGAGCAGCAGGTCGGCGCGTTGCCTGCGGTAATCGCCTGTTATGCGATTGCCGGTGACGCTGATTTTTTGTTGCAGGTGGTGGCGAAAGATCTCGACAGTTTTTCCAGTTTTGCGATGGAAGTCGTGCGGCGTTTACCGGGGATTAAAGAGATGCAAACATCGTTCGTGCTGCGGGAAGTCAAACCGCTGGATGCGTTGCCGCTGGACGGTTTATAGCATTATGCCCGGCAGGTGCCGGGCAACGTTATTTCTTCTGTGAACAACAGGCGATGTAATTCAGCCTGTGGCGCTGCGCGTGAAAATAGCGGAACATCCCGAGAAAACGCGACCGGTTCTCCGGGTTTTTCAGCCCGTTAAAAAGTATTCTGGCGGCCCCCAAAAGGCCTTCATCTCTGACGAGTCCTTGTGGTGACATCAGGGACATCGCGCCATGCTGTGTCTGAACAGAATCAAATCCTGCATTCAGAAACAACGCTTTCCATTCCTGCTCGCTCATCGGGCTGACGTTGGATTTCACGACTTTTTGTAAATCGTCATCCGCTGTTTTACTGAGCTTTTCGTTGGTCAGCATAATATCGTGCGTCAGTAAGATGCCGCCGGGCTTAAGTACCCGGCAATATTCACGGACTAGCTTCGTTTTGGCTTTATCAGCATACATCGTCAGCATCGCTTCGTTGATCACGACACCAAAGCAGTTATCGGGAAAAGGCAGGCGCGTGGCGTTGGCTTCTATCAGCTGAATTTTGTCACTCAGCCCGGCGGCACGGATCCTTTCCTGCGCAACGTGAAGTGCTTCTTTATCCATATCAACGGCAAAGATACTGCAACCGAAACGCGCCGCCAGTTCAGTCGACGTCGTGGCCCGGTTACAGGCCACTTCGAGTACGCGGGAATGCGGGTCTAATCCGGCACGGGAGATAAGCCATTCCGTCGCTTCTTTGCCGCCAGGGCGCAACCGCGTTTTGCCCAGACTTGCCAGGAATGTATGCCCGGCCCTTGTGCTGTCAGACATAATTCAGCCCTTATGCGTATTCACCACTTCCCCAAGACCAGCACCTTCGAGCTTAACCTGCGGATCGGCGAAGAAATCGATGTTGAAATAAGTGTCTTCCGTCATCAGTTCGATGCGATGCCATTTCTGCGGCGGAGAGATACCAAAAGTTCCGGCCTCAATGATCACTTCTATATCTGGCTCGGTCGCTTCAGCGTCTGGAAAACCAAAATACTTCACTGCGCCTTGCATAACCGACAACCGCCCGTACACACCAGACTTGGTGTTGTGATGCGTAAACAGTGGTTTAGGCGCAGTTTCTTTGCTCCAGAACGGCGTAGAACGCGTATGAATAAAGTTTTGCGGGATACGAAGCATCGTTTCTCCTTAATCAAACAATTCAGGGTCTGTCAGTATTAAACCACTTTCAGAAACGTGTTTCTCTAAAAAGATGCATTTTATATGCATCTTTTAGCTAAGACCTATTGTGTCGGTTTACTTTGGTGGCTTCCCGCTTTAAATTTTAACCTGATAGCTGCAAGACAAAACCGGTAAAGATATCGCATCAACATTTTAAGAGATTTTGAATGAAACAACGCTTCCCACACGTGATTACTAAATAGTCATGCAATTAAAAGCGCATAAATATGCAAAATATCTTTTACGCGGCGTAGGTTTTGCGATATTAATATAGGCATTGAGACCTTTTCCAGACTGACCTAATTCATACAGGATTTTATCGATGACAACTATTCTTAAGCACCTTCCTATCAACCAGCGCGTGGGCATTGCTTTCTCCGGCGGTCTGGACACCAGTGCCGCGCTGCTTTGGATGCAGAAGAAAGGGGCGATTCCTTATGCCTACACGGCCAACCTGGGCCAGCCTGATGAAGAAGATTACGATGCCATTCCGCGTAAAGCGATGGAGTACGGCGCAGAGAAAGCTCGCCTGATTGATTGCCGTAAACAACTGGTTGCGGAAGGGATTGCGGCCATTCAATGTGGTGCATTCCATAACACCACGGCAGGTGTCACTTATTTCAACACCACACCGCTGGGCCGTGCCGTTACCGGAACCATGCTGGTTGCCGCGATGAAAGAAGACGGTGTGAACATCTGGGGTGACGGCAGTACTTACAAAGGTAACGATATCGAGCGTTTCTATCGTTACGGCCTGCTGACCAATGCTGAACTGAAAATTTATAAACCTTGGCTGGATACCGACTTTATCGATGAACTCGGTGGCCGTCATGAGATGTCAGAGTTCATGGTTGAATCCGGTTTCGATTACAAAATGTCGACCGAGAAAGCCTATTCCACCGACTCCAACATGCTGGGCGCAACGCACGAAGCCAAAGATTTGGAGTTCCTCGATTCCGGCGTCAAAATCGTTAACCCGATTATGGGCGTTAAATTCTGGGACGAGAATGTTGTCGTGAAAGCGGAAGAAGTGTCCGTCCGCTTCGAGCGCGGCTACCCTGTTGCCCTGAATGGCGTGACCTTTGACGACAGCGTTGAGCTGATGATGGAAGCCAACCGCATTGGTGGCCGTCACGGTTTGGGCATGAGCGACCAGATTGAGAACCGTATTATCGAAGCCAAAAGCCGTGGCATTTACGAAGCCCCTGGGATGGCACTTCTGCACATCGCCTACGAACGCCTACTGACCGGTATTCATAACGAAGATACCATCGAGCAATATCATGCGAATGGCCGTGTTCTGGGACGTCTGCTGTATCAGGGCCGTTGGTTCGATCCTCAGGCGCTGATGCTGCGTGACTCCGCTCAGCGTTGGGTCGCCAGCGAAATTACCGGTGAAGTGACTCTGGAACTGCGTCGTGGCAATGACTACACCATCATGAATACGGTGTCTGAGAATCTGACTTACAAACCCGAGCGCCTGACAATGGAGAAAGGTGATTCCGTATTTTCACCTGACGATCGTATCGGTCAGCTGACCATGCGCAATCTGGATATCACCGATACCCGCGAGAAGCTGCAAAACTATGTTGAGACCGGATTGCTGACCTCTTCTGCCTCTACCGGTTTACCGCAGGTCGATAACAATAATCTGCCCGCGCGCGGATTGCAGGCTAAGAACAAGTAATTATTGTTAGCATAGAATGAAGCAGGTTCGGGTGAATTACCTGAGCCTGCTTGATCTAAACCAAATTCCCCCGCCCGCCGCTCATACTCTCTTTCTCGTAGTAATCACCTGTTTTACTTTACTTTTCTATTATTCAATCAAATTTTTGACAGGCAAAAGCAACGTACACAAAATACGAAGAAAAGTGATTGGGTAGTGAATTTTTTGGTAATGACTAGATTTAGAGGAAGAATCTTTTGGAGCGGTAAAGGGAGTAGAACTAACACAAACAAACCCAGATAAAATGGGAAACCAAGAGTTTTAAAAGACAATTCTATACACATTTCTATACACAAACATTTCTGCTTGAATTTTTTCCGTATGTTTTTTGTACTAACTTATGCGCCCTGAACTCTCTTCTTTCAGACAGGGAAAATGAAAAGCCCCTACCATTCGGTCAGGGGCTTGGTGACGTTGGCTTATGCCTACTTTACTTTCCTGCCTTGTTTAAAAGCCTCTCGGGCTTCGCTAAGACTCATTTTGTTAGCTCCTCCGCCTCGATTTGGATTTCTTGACTGAAAGGGATCATCCTCCCAATTACAGTTCGGGCAGATGTCATGCTCACCTAAAGTTTCAAATACTTTTTCACCACAGCACGGGCACAGGGATTCATCACTCATTGTTTTCCCCTGCGGACATCTGGACGATGTAATTATCAGTATCAAAGATTGTGTCAAATAGCTTACTTAAGGATTCGGCCTGCTCCTTATTTACGCTAAAAACAGCAATGCCATTGATAAAATCCATTTTATCCTCCTCGTTCCATTTCATTATTTTTGCAATAGGCTCTAAATTATGCTCTGGAATATTAACCTCTAAAGCTAAGTCTTCTGTTTTTTTATCAAACAGATCAATAGTGTAAATAATCATTATTTTTCTACCTTTCTTGTGGGATCCGCAGGTTTAGTTTGCTTGCCAGTTACGGGATCAAATTCACCTAAATGATTACGCCCACTTTTATCATAAACTTCAACGGTTCCATGTTGAGAATCCCATTCATAAATTCTGCTTTTTGAGTCTTTCCAACGATAACGAAGCTTCCCCCCACCCTTTATAGGTGTCTTACTTACCGCTTTTTTGGCGTCTGGGAATGCAGCTAAAGGAGGAGTCCCTTTTGGTGGAGTATAATATTTATGGTCATTACTCAGATAAATATAAATCGGCGGCATACCGTGAGGCAGGTTCACCAGGATGTAATCATCAAACGATTTTTCATCCGGGATCGGCAGTGAGGTTGACGTGCTGCCTACTTCCCCAGCGCTTGGTAGCGGCAATACTGTAATAGTCGAGGGTAAATACGGTTCGTCCCGGTTGCCGGTATTGGCTGGCGCTTTAAACTCCACTTCGTCCGGCGTCCAGACTATCGTTGGCTTATCGGCGCCATCTGCCCAGAACTCATAGTTTCCGGTAAAACGGTTTCGCTCCATCGAGCGTACACGCACCTGATCCAGACCGCTATGAGCGCCAGTGTGATACGCCACCGGCTTTAAGCGCCCGTAGTTATCATTCACCCACTGAAACCGGATACGTGTCGGTGCCGATTTACCCGCCAGCGCTGCCAGTTGGCTATCCGCCAGTATGTCGTCTTCTCCGGCATTCAGTTTGCTGGAATAGAACGTTCCGACCACGCCAACCGTGACAGGGTTAACAAACACGGCGCCAGAGCCGATAAAGTGACTCAGCCCGCGCAAGGCGTTCATTCCGGCCGCTGCCAGTTCTGCCCCGCCGCCAGTTGCCACCGGAATTACCAGCGGCATACCAGCCTGCGCCGGTGCGTCAGGTTTAGCGCCAAACATCCGTTTGTACCAGGGTAAGCCGGTATCCGGTTTCTGGCTACCGCTGGCTGGTTTACGTTTCGCCGCCTGTGCGTGTTGCACTGGTTCTGGTTTCGCCGTCTCGAGCTGGGCAGGAGTACCAAAAGACAGATGACCGAAATTATAGTGAGATTCATCTGTCGTGCCCGCGTCGGTGTTACCCGCGCCACGCTCGCCAGATTTTGCAAATACCGGTACAGGGGCAGCCGGAGGCGCAGGAGGGGAAACCGGCGCGGCGGTTTTTAGTGCTGCGGTCCCGGTTGGCGCGTTCTGGCTAAAAGCCTCACCCGCAGGGGAAACATATTGGGTCGTGGAGCCAAAAACGACATTGTTCGGGCATCCGCAGAGAACGCGGTCACCGGTCGCCACAAACGCCTTACCATCCTCCGACATATCGAAGACGGTTCCTATTATCTGATAAACCCCGCCACACTTGCTGCATGAGGCCATATCCCCCGTGAGTGCCAGCGCCCGGTTACCTTCGTAACATGACGACGACGCAGACAAAACCGCCCCATACGTGGTTTTATCTCCCAGACAAACTAATGCTCTAGCCATAATCCCTCATGAAACCAATGGATAAGAGCGGCTATCTTATAGTCATGAATTCTTAAGCCAAATTTTTTTAGCCAATAAGAGCCACGCATTTAGTATTTTGGGATTTTTCATCTTCAAGCACTGAATTCAGTTCAGGGCTAAAAATGGCGATAGCCGAGGGTAAGTAACAGAAGGCGTGAACGGTTAAGCGCTTAAACTTCGCTTGAATCGTTGAGGGCACCAGGCACCGCCAGCGCATGATGAACAACGATCACGTCACCGCCATTAGGGCCGAGGCGCAACCGCTCTGTTTCGGCTTGGAAGTCTCTACCTGTCTGGCGTTGAGTTTCATTTGGGGGTATCTCGTGGGGAAAGCATCGCTCTGCTGGGGGTATTTTTACAGGGTGAACAACCTGATACCCCCATATATACCCCCAGACAAGGGAAGATTTCAATAGATAGCAGAGGACAAGGCTAGAGCGATAAAGTGGCTTAAAGCGCGTATTTACTGGGTTTGGAGGACTTTCTGAGATACTACTGGAGGACATTTTGGAGCGGGTGAAGGGAATCGAACCCTCGTATGCAGCTTGGGAAGCTGCCGTTCTACCATTGAACTACACCCGCTTTGGTGTGCGACTGGCATTATAACCGGTTACGACAACGGAGCAAGGCGTGATTGCGGATAAGCGCTGGAGTTTTAAGCAGTTAGCATCTGGCGTGATCTCATACACGAAAAAGGGCGCCGGAGCGCCCTTTGTTGTTTCCGGCGAAGCTTATTTTTGCGTTTGTGGACGCATTGCCGGGAACAGGATCACGTCACGGATAGTGTGGCTGTTTGTGAACAACATCACCATACGGTCGATACCGATGCCCAGACCCGCTGTCGGTGGCAGGCCGTGTTCCAGCGCTGTCACGTAGTCTTCGTCATAGAACATCGCTTCATCATCGCCTGCGTCTTTCGCAGAAACCTGATCAGCAAAACGCTGCGCCTGATCTTCTGCATCATTCAGCTCGGAGAAGCCGTTACCGATTTCACGACCACCGATGAAGAATTCGAAACGGTCAGTGATTTCAGGATTTTCATCATTACGGCGCGCCAGCGGAGAAACTTCTGCCGGGTATTCAGTAATGAAGGTTGGCTGAATCAGCTGAGCTTCGGCGGTTTCTTCGAAGATCTCAGTCACGATACGTCCCAGACCCCAGCTCTTCTCGATTTTGATACCGATAGATTCTGCAATCGTAGTCGCTTTCGCCAGGTCGTCGAGATCGGCCACGTTGGTTTCAGGACGGTATTTGCAGATTGCTTCACGCATGGTCAGCTTGGCGAAAGGTTTGCCGAAATCGAAAGTCTGGTCGCCGTACTGCACAACGCTGCTACCCAGAACGGATTCAGTCAGGGTGCGGAACAGGGTTTCAGTCAGAACGATCAGGTCTTTGTAATCCGCGTACGCCATGTAGAGTTCCATCATGGTGAACTCTGGGTTGTGACGCGGAGAAACGCCTTCGTTACGGAAGTTACGGTTGATTTCGAATACGCGATCAAAACCACCGACAACCAGACGTTTCAAATACAGTTCCGGCGCGATACGCAGGTACATATCGATATCGAGTGCATTGTGGTGAGTGATGAACGGACGCGCCGCTGCACCGCCCGGGATCACCTGCATCATCGGGGTTTCGACTTCCATGAAGCCGTTTTCCACCATGAAGCTGCGGATACCAGACATGATCTGAGAACGGATCTTGAAGGTTTTACGGGAATCGTCGTTGGCGATCAGATCTAAATAACGCTGACGATAACGCGCTTCCTGATCCTGCAAACCGTGGAATTTATCCGGCAACGGGCGCAGCGCTTTGGTCAGCAAACGCAGTTCAGAACAGTGGATCGACAGCTCACCGGTCTTAGTTTTGAACAGTTTACCGGTCGCGCCCAGAATATCGCCCAGATCCCATTTTTTGAATTGCTCGTTGTAGATGCCTTCTGCCAGGTCATCACGCGCAACGTAAAGCTGGATACGGCCGCCAACATCTTGCAGGGTCACAAAAGACGCCTTGCCCATGATACGGCGGGTCATCATACGGCCACCCACGGTGACTTCGACGTTTAAGGCTTCCAGTTCTTCGTTGGTCTTCTCGCCGTATTTCGCATGCAGTTCATCAGAGATGCTGTCACGACGGAAATCGTTAGGGAAAGCGATACCGGATTCGCGCAGTAAAGCCAGCTTCTCACGACGTGCTTTCAGCTCGTTATTAAGATCTGGTACGTTTTCTGCGCCTTGAGCGGCTTGTTGTTGTTCAGACATGTTGGTTCCTTATAACCCGGCTTTCAAACTGGCTTCGATGAATTTATCCAGGTCGCCATCCAACACGGCCTGCGTATTTCGTGTTTCGACGCCCGTACGCAAATCTTTTATTCGGGAATCATCCAACACGTAAGAACGAATCTGGCTGCCCCAGCCGATGTCAGACTTGTTGTCTTCCAGCTGCTGTTTATCCGCATTTTTCTTTTGCATCTCATACTCATAAAGCTTCGCCTTCATTTGCTTCATGGCCTGATCTTTGTTTTTATGCTGGGAGCGGTCGTTCTGACACTGAGTCACAATGTTGGTCGGAAGGTGGGTAATACGTACCGCAGATTCCGTTTTGTTGACGTGCTGACCACCCGCGCCGGACGCGCGGTATACGTCGATACGCAGGTCTGCCGGGTTAATTTCGATTGCGATGTCATCGTCCACTTCCGGATACACAAACGCGGAACTGAAAGACGTATGACGACGGCCACCGGAGTCAAACGGGCTCTTACGCACCAGGCGGTGAACGCCAGTTTCAGTACGCAGCCAGCCAAACGCATAGTCGCCGATAATTTTGATGGTCGCGGATTTCAGGCCTGCGACTTCGCCGTCAGACTCTTCAATCACTTCCGTTTTGAAGCCCTTGGCTTCAGCCCAGCGTAAATACATACGCAGCAGCATGCTTGCCCAGTCCTGCGCTTCCGTACCGCCGGAACCCGCCTGAATGTCGAGATAGCAACTGGCGCTGTCGTATTCGCCGGAGAACATGCGACGGAATTCAAGCTGTTCCAGTTTGCCGGTCAGCACATCGAGTTCAGCGATGGTTTCGTTGAAGGTGTCTTCATCGTCGGCTTCAACCGCCAGTTCCAGCAGGCCGGTCACATCTTCGGCACCCTGCAACAACTCATCGATGGTTTCAACGATAGCTTCCAGAGAGGAACGTTCTTTACCCAGCGCCTGTGCGCGTTCAGGTTCGTTCCAGACGTCCGGCTGTTCCAACTCGGCGTTTACTTCTTCGAGACGTTCTTTCTTGGCATCATAGTCAAAGATACCCCCGAAGAACGACTGTCCGCTCGGACAGGTCCTGAATGCGGTTTTTAACCGGATTAATTTCAAACATGATTTTTCGCGTCTTACGTTAGATTCGGAGTTGGCCCAATGCCATTCGAACCGCAGATTCTAACGGAATTAGCGGTCTTTTTACAGCAACGAGCCGTTTTTTTGCAGGGTTTATTCGGGATGAAAACCGCTTATTTCGGCCACAAATGTTCGATGATCAGCTGAACGCTGCGATTTCCCCGAAATTCATTGATATCGAGACGGTATGCCAACTGCACTTCGCGAATGCTGCTGTCCGGCCAGAAGGTCGGATCGATATTAAACGCGATGCCGTCGAGCAGCGGACCACCACCCAGCGGTTCAATCATCAGTTTCAGGTGGCGCTCTTTCAGAAGCTTTTGCTGAAGGATACGGAAAGTGCCGTCAAACGTCGGTTCCGGGAATGCCTGTCCCCACGGACCGCCATTGCGCAGCATTTCTGCGGTATCAATCGTCAGCTCATGCCCGGAAAGTTCGCCGTCCGACCAGACCACACCTTCGAGGTGTGACGGATCTAACCATTCACCGACCAGCTCAGCGAAACGATCGCGAAATTCGTCGAACTTGCCTTCTTCGAGAGACAAACCTGCCGCCATCGCGTGGCCGCCAAACTTCATCATCAGGCCAGGGTTCAGCGTATCAATACGTTCAAGCGCATCGCGCATGTGCAAACCGGCAATCGAGCGGCCAGAACCTTTGAGAATGCCATCGCCCGCTGGCGCGAACGCGATCACCGGCCGGTTAAAGCGTTCTTTCAGGCGAGAAGCCAGAATACCCACAACGCCCTGATGCCATTCAGGATGGTACATCGCCAGCCCGTACGGTAATGCGTCGGTGCTGCGCTCAAGTTTGTCGCACAGCGCCAGCGCTTCGACCTGCATTCCCTGCTCTATCTCGCGACGAGTCTGGTTCAGTGCATCCAGATCGCTGGCCAGCGCACGTGCCTGACCGATATCTTCGCTGAGCAATAACGCCACGCCGACGGACATATCATCGAGGCGACCGGCAGCATTCAGCCGTGGCCCGAGCGCGAAACCCAGATCACTGGCACAAAGCGTACGGGCTTCACGACCGGCGACTTCCAGCAGCGCACGAATACCCGCACGGCATTTCCCCGCGCGAATGCGGTTCAGCCCCTGATAAACCATGATGCGGTTATTGGCATCGAGCGGCACAACGTCCGCCACCGTGCCCAGCGCCACCAGATCCAGATGCTCCGCCAGATTCGGCACCGTCAGATTGTTTTGCTCAAACCAGCCGCTTTCGCGCAACGCGCTGCGCAGCGCCAGCATTAGATAAAACGCGACGCCAACGCCCGCCAGAGATTTCGACGGGAACTCACAACCGTGCAGATTGGGGTTAATGATCGCTTCAGCATCCGGCAACGTTTCGCCCGGCAGGTGATGGTCGGTAACCAGCACCTGAATGCCTTTGGCGTGAGCAAGCTCAACACCGGCGTGCGATGAAATCCCGTTATCGACGGTCAGGATCAGCTCCGCACCGCGCGATGCAGCCTGTTCCACCACTTCCGGGCTGAGGCCGTAGCCGTCTTCAAAACGGTTCGGCACCAGATAATCCAGATTACCGCAGCCCATACTGCGTAAAGAAAGCAGCGTGAGCGCCGTGCTGGTTGCGCCATCGGCATCAAAATCACCGACGATAATAATGCGCATCCGCTCGCTCAGGGCTTTTTGCAGCAATTTCACCGCAGTATCGATGCCATCAAGTTGCTGATACGGCAGCAAACCTGCCGCACTGCGCTCCAGCTCTTTGCTCTGTTTAACGCCACGGGCCAGATATAACCGGCGCAATAACGGGGAAAGTTCAGCGGGAAGATCCACGCCAGTCGCCACCTCACGGCGGCGAAGTTGAGTCTGCAAGGTCACGAAAAATCAACCACCGGTTTTATGTGAAGGATCACGCTGGTCAAGCATCGCGGCCATTTCTTTTGGCGGCTGATAACCCGGGATCAAAGTACCGTCTTCCAGCACAATGGCCGGAGTGCCTGTCACGCCAAACTGCACGCCCAGCTCGAAATGTTTCGCGATATCGCTGCTTTTGCAGGTCGCTTCCGTGATGTCATCGCCACGCATCGCCGCATCAAAACTGGTTTTGCGGTTGCCGGTACACCAGATGGATTGCATATCTTTTTCAGTTTTGGAATTCAGCCCCTGACGCGGGAACGCCAGATAACGCACGGTAATGCCGAGGTCGTTATAGTCCTGCATTTGCTGATGCAATTTGTGACAATAGCCGCAGGTGATGTCCGTAAAGACGGTGATCACGTGCTTCTCGTTTTTGGCCTTGTAGATAATCATCTCGCTTTGCAGCGCATCGAGCTTTTTCACCAGCGCTTTATTGGTCACGTTGACCGGCTGGCTGCCGCTGACGTCGTACATCGGGCCCTGCAAAACGTGTTTACCATCATTAGTGATGTAAATGACGCCGCTGTCGGTGGAAACCGCGCTCAGGCCGGTGACCGGTGTCGTCTGAATTTCGGCATTGTTCATTCCCAGCTTGTTCAGCGTGGCTTTGATTGCAGCATCGTCAGCCTGCGCCGCGGAGCTTATACACGCAGCCAGAAGGGTCAGCAGCATTAAACCTTTTTTCATCATTTCGTCCTTTTTCCCTGGCACGTCACGCGCGAGGATGATGTTGTTGATGTAGCAGTTTGAGTCGTTCAGTCGCTACATGGGTATAAATTTGAGTTGTTGATAAGTCACTGTGGCCTAACAACATTTGCACAACGCGGAGATCTGCACCGTGGTTTAACAAGTGGGTTGCAAATGCGTGGCGCAACACGTGGGGGGATAACCGCTCCGCATCAATACCGGCAAGGATCGCATAGTGTTTGATGCGATGCCAGAATGTCTGCCGCGTCATTTTCTGCGCCCGGTTGCTGGGGAAGACAATATCCAGAGACTGACCGTTCAGCAGCCACGGTCTTCCGTGCTCGAAATAATTCTCCAGCCAGTACACCGCTTCTTCGCCCATCGGCACCAGCCGTTCTTTATTGCCTTTACCGATAACCCGCACCACGCCCTGCCGCAGGCTGATATCGCTGAGCGTTAGCCCGACCAGTTCGGAGACACGCAAACCGGTGGCGTAGAGCAATTCGAGCATGGCTTTATCACGCAGCTCAAGTGGGACATCCACCACCGGTGAGGCCAGCAGCGCATCAACCTGCGCTTCACTCAGATCTTTGGGCAAACGCTGCGGAAGTTTCGGCGAGGACAACAGCGCCGTCGGGTCATCCTGCCGCACCGATTCGCGGTTCATGTACTGAAACAGGCGACGCATCGCACTGAGCAAACGCGCAGAACTTGTCGCTTTATAGCCGCCTTCAATGCGCTCAGACAGAAAAGATTGTAAATCTTCGGCGCTGACGTGCAGCAAATCTGTTTCGTTGTGATGCAGCCAGCCCAGCAATGATTTCAGGTCCTGACGATAAGACGAGAGCGTGTTTTCTGCGAGATTGCGCTCAATCCAGAGCATATCGAGAAACTGTTCCGTCAGGCTCTGATCGGCCTGATTGACGGCTTGCGCAGCCTGTTCAGGCGTTATCTCCTGATGGCCTGCATTATCTTGTTTTGGCATCCCGACTCCTGTTGCTTGCGTGCAGACTACACCCGCCATTATGCCTTTCATTCGCCCAAATCTGCTACACTGCCTGCCATTCGTATTCTGATGACGTTATGGCAGCAAGCATGAAAATTGGACTTTTCTACGGTTCCAGCACCTGTTACACCGAAATGGCCGCGGAGAAAATTCGCGATATTTTGGGCGAAGAGCTGGTTGATTTGCACAACATTAAAGATGTTGATCCCGATAAGATGGAAGATTACAGCATCCTGATCCTCGGCATCCCGACATGGGATTTCGGCGAAATTCAGGAAGACTGGGAAGCCGTCTGGAATGAGCTGCCTACGCTAAAATTGCGCGGAAAAATTGTCGCCATGTACGGCATGGGCGATCAGCTCGGATACAGCGAGTGGTTTCTCGACGCGCTCGGCATGCTTTACCATCAGTTGCTCCCGATGGGCGTTCGCTTCATCGGATTCTGGCCGACGGAAGGTTTCGAATTCACCAGCCCGAAACCGCTCAGCGCCGACGGTAAACATTTTGTCGGACTCGCGCTCGACGACGTAAACCAGTTTGATCTCACCGACGAGCGCCTGCAACAGTGGTGCGAGCAGATCCTGCTGGAAATGGACGCCCTGCTGTAGCTGTTCGCGAACGAACCAGTCATTACCTCAGCCCGGTTCAGCCGGGCTACGGGGATCTCCGCTCAGCAAGATCTGGCGCAAATGCCGCCATTCATCCAGCCCCATACTGTCAGACGCCAGCCATAGCCGCTGTCTTGAGCTGCGCATCGCCTGCGCCAGCCCGCCTTTGCGTTTTTCACGACGCAATGTCAGCAGCACCCCGCTGCTTATCATCCAGACCGGCTGCTTAATTTGCCATTCATGGCCACGCCACAGCAGGCGGTTATCCTCAAGCAGGACAATTTCGCCGGTGCGGGCCGTAATACGGCGCTGGCTGCGGATGCATTCAAACAGCACCAGCAAAAGTAATGTCATCCATACCGGCCAGTAGCCGGCAGGCCAGGGTGCCAGCAAAATCAGTAACATCACACCACCGTAAGACCCCAGTGAAATGAGCTGACTGCGCCAGGACACCCTGAGGTCACATCGCCACAGGGCCACGGGCTTTATTTCGAGTCTGAATGAGGGCCACCATGCGCTGCAATTCTGTGTCTTGCGGCTCGCCGTGATTCATCAGCCAGTTGAACAAATCCGGGTCGTCACAGGTCAGCAGACGGGCAAACAGTTCTTTGTCGGCATCGGGCAGCGAATCATATTCATGTTCAAAAAACGGCATGATGGAGATATCGAGTTCGCGCATACCGCGACGACAGGCCCAGTGAATACGGGAACGATTATTGATATCCAGTTGGTTTTTGCTTTCCATAATGAGACTCTTTTTTGGGATACAGAATGAGAATTCTTTTATATAGAAAGCGATTCTATCAGCCGTCAGCCGTCATAAGTAACTTTTCAGTGCCCTGTTTTGTCAATCTACGTGATGTGCCGTAAAACCTGCTGCAAACCTGTCACTGGCTTTACATTCTCTGGAAGGCATCCCGTAAAAGGCACCAATAACTGTTTTCAAAGGCTGTGGGCTCTTTTACCATGAGGCATCAGTCACATTTCATTGACCGGGATAAGAAAATGGCTAACGCATTCCCCTTTCCACCGCAAAAACCTTCAGCGTCTTCGCATCTGCCGCTGACCCTGATTTCACTGGAAGACTGGGCTTTGGTGACCATGACCGGCGCCGATACGGTGAAATACCTGCAAGGTCAGGTGACGGCAGATATCGATGCTCTGCCAGTCGATCATCACATTCTTTGCGCCCACTGCGACGCCAAAGGGAAAATGTGGAGCAACCTGCGTCTGTTCACACGTGGCGATGGCATGGCCTATATCGAGCGTCGCAATCTGCGCGACACGCAGCTGAACGAAATAAAGAAATACGCCGTGTTTTCGAAAATTACGTTTACCGCCGATGATGACGTGGTGCTGCTCGGTGTGGCCGGTTTTCAGGCCAGCGCTGCGCTGACGGGGTTATTCTCGACGCTGCCAACAGCAGAACAGCCGGTCGTACAGCAGGATGAAACGACTCTGCTGCATTTCTCCCTGCCCGCTGAACGTTTTCTTATTGTCACCAGCCCGGAAAAAGCCCGTCAGGTAGTGGAAGAACTGGGTGAGCAGGCGCAGCGCAACGACAGCCAGCAGTGGCTGGCGCTGGATATTGAAGCCGGTTTCCCGGTTATTGATACCGCCAATACCGCGCAGTTTATCCCACAGGCCACCAATATTCAGGCGCTGGACGGGATCAGTTTCACCAAAGGTTGCTACGCAGGTCAGGAGATGGTCGCACGGGCAAAATACCGTGGCGCGAACAAGCGCGCGCTTTACTGGTTATCCGGTAAAGCCTCAAAAGTACCGGCTCCGGCTGACGATCTTGAACTGCAACTTGGTGAAAACTGGCGTCGAACCGGCACCGTGCTGGCCGCGGTTCAGCTCAGTGATGGCACCGTCTGGGTTCAGGCCGTTCTTAACAACGATCTGGATGCCGACGCCAGCCTGCGCGTTCGCGATGATACAACCAGCCATTTAAGTATCCATCCGCTGCCGTATTCACTGGAAGAGACGAAGTAATCCGGTGCGCTCTTTGCCGCCTTCTTCATGGCCGAATGCTTAAAAGAAGGCGGCAAGTCATAACGTGATTTCCGGCTTACGCGTGGTGATGTTTGCCTTTCTGATTAAGCAAATCGACATAAGCCTGATCCACCAGTTCCTGCCGGTCGATCCCCAGCCGTTCAAGCAGCGCCTCGGCAATCGCAATGCCCTGCTCCGGTGTTTCGCTATCTTCGAGCACTACTTCAAACTCCAGATAATCGCCCAACCCTTTTACGCGGTCGAGATGCAGACGGGTTTGGCCGAGCATGAAAAGCGTGCGCTGCTTGATAACCCTGCCTGCCGCACCGTAGGCCAGTGTGAGCGTTTCGCGCAGACTGTCAGGGTCGTGAGTTTCAGAAAGCGTATAGAAGCTGGTTTTCGGCCCTGCCTGATCCGGTCGCTGATAGAAAATCAGTTCGCCACGATCCGCCGCCAGCGTGCGCAGTTTCAGGCGTCCGTGCGGGCAGATAAAAAAGGTGTCATCCTGCCCGATAATGTCCGGCAGCCCGTCGGATATCAGCGCAATCTTTTCGTACAGTGCGGAAAAATCATCAACCTTCGCTTTAATCTCAATATTTCTGGCCATCGCTTACTCCCTTAAAAGCTGACTCTTTTTTACGTGTTTTTGATGAACATGCGTTGACCTTACCGTGACAGAATGCTCCGCGGCAAGGAGGTTTGATCTCGCTTACTAAATACGCACTCAGAGGCTGCAAAATCAGTTCAGGGTGCTAACCTCAGGGGAGTTTTTGGAAAACTGAGGGAACGATGATGACCAAAATTTTTACGCTGACTCTGGCACCTTCACTCGACAGTGCCACACTGACACCTAAGATTTATCCCGAAGGGAAACTGCGTTGTACCGCGCCGGTCTTTGAGCCGGGCGGAGGCGGCATTAACGTTGCCCGCGCTATTGTCTATCTCGGCGGGCAGGCGACGGCGCTGTTCCCGATTGGCGGCCCGACAGGAGAGCATCTGAAGCAGTTACTTCTTGATGAAGGGATCGCCACGGAAACAGTACAAACCCAGGACTGGACGCGGCAAAACCTGCATGTTCATACCGAAAATACCGGTGAGCAATACCGGTTTGTCATGCCCGGTGCGCGGTTGACGGAATCTGAATTCGCCAGCCTGAGTGCAAAAATTGAAAATATTCCTGACGGTTCAATTCTGGTGATCAGCGGTAGCTTGCCACCCGGGACGCACATTAACGCGCTCACCGATCTTATCCGCAAAGCGCAGGACGCCGGTTTGCGCTGCATTCTCGACAGTTCCGGTGATGCACTGGCCGCGGGCCTGAAACTGGGCGGTCTGGCGCTGGTGAAACCAAACCAGAATGAGCTTTCTGCCCTGGTCGGGCGGCCTCTGGAAAATCCGGGTGACGTGCTGGCCGCGGCGCAGAAAATTATCCGCGAAGGCGGAGCCGAGCGCGTCGTGGTTTCACTCGGGCCGCAGGGTGCGCTGGCCGTTGATGCGCAAGGTGCATTCCAGGTAGTTCCGCCGCCGGTGAAAAAAATGAGTACCGTCGGTGCGGGTGACAGCATGGTGGGCGCGATGACGCTCAAACTCGCCGCCGGTGCTGATCTGCACGACATCGTGCGATTCGGTGTTGCTGCGGGCAGCGCAGCGACGCTGAACATCGGCACGCGGTTGTGTTCGGATAAAGATACTCAGCAGATTTATCAGTATTTATGCCAGCAAACACTGGCACATTAATGCCCTGAATACGTTCCGCGAGGTCTCCCGGCGTCGCGGAGCGTAAATTCTTTGTCACACCTTCACGTATTTCCTTTCATTAGCAGATAAACTCGCAGCATCGGGTGTTGCATGCACCTTTCACATCACGCCAGAAAAGGCCGGAGGCCAGAGTCCAGAATGATATGGATTATGCTTGCTGCAATTGTTGTGGTTTTTATTGTGGGTTATTGGTTTATGACGGCAGACACCCGTAAAGCGAACGCTTCTCTCGCCAGTCTGTTGAAAATTAAGCCGGTTTACATTGATTCAATGCTGCTGGAAATGGGCAAAAGACAGAGCCAGATGTTTATCCGCTCCATCAGCGGTGGCTATGCTGAAGAGATCCGCAAAGCGGCCTACGTTGTTTTTATTTATCAGACATTTATCAAAGATGCTTCGCCGGAAAATATTGTCCGCTGGCGGAACATTCTGGTGCGCGCGCACCTGCCGCCGCAGCTCAGCAGCGAGCACGCCGAACTGGCGCTGTTCTACTTTGCTGAACTGGATATCGAGCCTTTTGAACTGGCGCAGTTTCGTCGCGATTACAACGAAACCTACAATCAGATCCATCTGGTCTGATGTTAAGAAGTGTTTCACCCATGGCCCTGGCGGGGCCATTTTTTTTGCCTTCACGATGAAAAAGCAATCTCAGTCAGGAAAGCCCGCGGCGACCCGTGCAAAGTAAGTGCCTTGAAGGAGCGGAAATGAATCACGAGAAAACTCATCTTTATCAGCGGCGTTTTCAGCAGGTGTTTGCTTATATCGAGGCGCATCTGGACAGCCCGATGACGGTTGAACAGTTAAGTGAAGTGGCCTGCTTTTCGCAGTTTCACTTTCACCGCCAGTTCAGCCAGTTTTGCGGCGTCAGCGTCAGCCGTTATATCACGCTGATGCGGCTGAAAAGAGCCTCTTTCCGGCTGGTGCAAAACCCGCTGGAGAAGATCATTGAGATTGCATTTGATGCCGGATTTGAAAATCCGGAGTCGTTTTCCCGTGCCTTCAGAAACACCTTTGGCCTGACGCCCAGCGAGTTTCGCAAAACTCCCGTCTGGGTTGACTGGCATGTGCATTTTCAATTTCCCGGCAGGGAAAATCAGCAGAGGCTGGAAAATATGGATGTGAAAATTATTGAGGTTGCGCCAGTGAGCATTGCGGTGCTGGAGCATCGCGGTGATCCGATGACGGTGAACAATACCGTCGCGAAATTCATTGAATGGCGAAAAGCGTCGGGGCTGTCGGATTACACTGTACGCGGGACATACGGTATTCCCTACAACGATCCGCTGGTGACGCCGGGTGAAGATTTTCGCTTTGACGTTTGCGGGGAGTTAGACCCTGAATCGGACGGACGTGTGCCTGAAAATCCACAAGGCGTGGTGGCGAAAAACCTGCCGGGCGGGCGTTGCGCTGTGGTCCGGCACGTGGGGGCTTATGAGCGCATCAGCGACAGCGTCTATTACCTTTACCGTGAATGGTTGCCGCACAGCGCAGAGGAATTGCGGGATTTTCCGGTGTATTTTCGCTATCTGCATCTTGACCAGGAATTGCCGGAACATGCGCAGCAAACCGATATTTTGCTGCCGTTGAAATAAGGAAAGGAACATCAGGAAGCGCTGCCCCGACTGATACTGAACGGCAGCGCTGTTTGTCCCGGATTATCTGAACACGTTATCCAGATAACTTGCAAGGATCTGCCGCGAGCTGAAACCGTGGCAGATGCCGTAATACGTTTCGCTATCGCTCGAGACATCCAGCGGGAAATTTTTATAAACGCCGCTGCTGCGAAACGATGCCGTCGGCTCGGCAAAACGCTCACTGCGTTCTTTCATCGCCGGGTGTATTACCAGGGCAGTCCGGCCAAACCGCGCTTCCCGGTTTACATACACATAGTGTTCGCCACGGCGATAACCGTAGGCTTTATCATCAATATAATCGCGTTCAAATCCGGATGTTTCTAAAACGCGCGCCACTTCATCTGGCCGTAAATACATGGTTGCTCCTCGCTTCTTTAACCGCAAGGCGACCTTACCGCAATAAGCCTGCCAAACAATGCCTAAATCCTGAGTTTTAGCGTATTTAGGATTTATCTAAACCCCAAAACCCTGCTCTGAAAAAGGCTATTCGGCGGGCTTTTGCGTGCCGGTTTGCATCCATATTTTGAGGGTGAGCAGCCACGCCACCACCACCATAAAGGCTGCCGCCAGATAAATAGAAGGCGTGCCGAGATGGGAAATAATCAAACCGGCAACCGGCCCGGTAATCCCCAATCCAAGATCCAGAAACGCGGAATACAGCCCCAGAGCGGTGCCCTGATTCTGTGGCGGAACCTGTTTCACCGCCTCGACGCCCAGCGCCGGGAAAACCAGTGAAAAACCCGAACCGGTGAGGAATGCACCCAACTGAACAGACAGCGGATCGTGCCCCTGCCAGATCATCAGCAAGCCCGCGATTTCAAAGACGAAAGACACCAGCGAAACCCGCAAGCCGCCAAAGCGGTTAATCATATTCCCAAACACCAGCCGCGCGCCGACAAAACCGAGGCTGAATAATGTGAGGGTAAACGCCGCGCCGCTCCAGCCTTTTTCTGCATAATAGAGCGTGATAAAGGTGGCGATAACGCCGAATCCGATGGTGCCAAAACCGAGCCCGAGACCGTAAAGCCAGATGCGCCCGACCACCGCTTTGAAGGCAATGCGTTTGCCGGCGGTGACAGAAATCGCGGCTTTCAGGCAGGCCAAAAGGGCGGCAATGGCGGCGGCAACTACAATCAGCACGGCCACGCCCATCAGGCCAAACGCATGATTGAGCATGACGCCGAGCGGCGCGCCCACGGCCATCGCGCCGTAGGTCGCCACGCCGTTCCATGAAATCACCCGCGCGGTGTGCTTCGCGCCCACCGCGCCAATGCCCCACAGCGTGGTGCCGGTGCTGCCAAAACTCTCCCCTACACCGAGAAAAACGCGCGCCAGACACAGTAAAAGCAGGCTCGCCAGCGGCCAGTCCGTCAGGAAGAACGCCGCAGCGTAGAAAACGCCGCTCATTGCGCAGCAAATCAGGCCGAAAATCACCACCCGTTTCGGCCCCAGAAGATCGGCATAGCGCCCGGCATGCGGACGACTGATCAGGGTCGAAAAATACTGAACACTGATGACCAGTCCGGCCAGCACGGAGTTATACCCCAGCGTGTTATGCACAAAACCGGGCAACACCGCGAGCGGCAAACCGATGGTCAGATAGACAACGAAAGTAAACAGCATGAACGACAGAATGCGTTTATTGAGCATTGCGTTAGAGCGAAACGTACTTAAAGACATGGGCAAAACCGGGATGAAAACGCTGCGAATGGAATCAATAGCATAAACAGGTTTCGGGGAGGATAAAACGTAAAACGGCGCAAAAAATGTTATTGGCTGTAACGCTCAAAAGCATTTGCAGAGAAATCTGAGCCGCGTCACGCAAAGCCGCGCCACGCCTGATTTCTCCTGACAGCCACATGGCCTGAAAACCCCCCGAATCATAGCCCGATGTTCTCAAAGAACCATCCGGTACAACATTTTGGTCTATGCTTTTATAAATAAGCTAAACGAAGGCATTAGCAAAACGAAAACTACAGTTCACAACAAGGAGAGACAGAATGGCTAAGAAATCAGAACAGACAATTGATCAGGACGTAACCCTGCTGGCAGACACGCTGGATGAAGTGCTTCAGTCTGCGGGAAATAAATCCAAGGACGAACTGGATAAACTCCGCAGCAAAGCTGAAGGCGTTTTACGCGATGCCCGTTCACGTTTCAACGGTGAAACGCTGACGAAGCATGCCCGTGACGCCGCCGCGTCTGCGAACGACTACGTGAAAGATAACCCGTGGTATGGCGTGGGTGCCGGTGCAGCTATCGGTATTGTTATCGGTGTCCTGCTGGGACGTCGATAACGCAAGAGGCAATTTGCGGTGTTTCATTCCTGTGTCGGGATTCTCTGAAACACCCGCGTGGCTCCCTCATTGCCGCGCGATTGCTAAAAAGATGACGGAGCCCTCGGGCTCCGTTTTCTATTTTGCAGATGTTGGTTTTGTGGGTGCTGGCTTTGTGGATGATGATACCGCGTCGGCGGAAGCGGAAACCATCTGCGCCAGCCGCACTACCCACTTTTCTGCCATGTCCTGAGAACTGATATTGGGAAAGCCCATCAGTAAACCGTTAGGTCGCAGCGCATCTTCACGTTCGCGGCGCTGAACCTGCCAGTCGGAAAGCGCCTGCACCGCCAGCCCCTGTTCCCGCGCATTTTTGGCAATAAGCGCATCGTCCAGCTCGCGGCTGAGCGTGGTGCAAAGCTGGATCCCACCAGCCTGTTGGCTAACCTGTAAAACATCCGCTGGAAATGCCGCCGTCAGTGCTTGTTCCAGATAACCGCGCCGTTCGGCGTAAAGCTGCCGCATCCGTTTCAGATGCCGGTAAAAATGCCCCTGATCGATAAACTCGGTGATGCTCGCCTGAATCAGCGGCGGTGTGCCGCAGATCCGCAGCGGGCAATAGGCTTCGATTTTTTCCACCAGACTTTCTGGCACCACGACATAACCGCAACGCAGTGCCGGAAACATAACTTTGCTGAATGTCCCGGCATAAATCACGCGCCCCTGCGTATCGAGGCTTTTCAGCGACGGTAACGGCTGGCCGTGATAGCGGAATTCGCTGTCGTAATCATCTTCGATAATCCACGCCTGTTGTTTTTCAGCCCAGTCCAGCAGAGCCATGCGCCGCGAGAGGCTCATTGTCACGCCAAGCGGGCTTTGATGGGCAGGCGTCACGACGGCAAAACGGGCGTGCGGATTGTGCGCTACGGCCTGCGGTACGTTCATGCCCTCTTCATCGACATTCACCGCAACCGGCACTGCGCCAGCGGCGCGGAAAAATGCCTGCGTGACCGGGTAGCCGGGATCTTCCAGCCAGACACCGTCGCCCGGTTGCAGCAGGCTGCCTATAATCAGATCCAGCACCGGCGCATAACCGCCACAGATAAAAATCTGTTCGGGACGACAGGTAAAGCCACGGGAAAGCTGAAGGTATCGCGCCACCGACGCCCGCAGTGCGTCAATACCGGTGAGCGGCGGATGACCCAGATCGTTCATGCTGGTATGACGGCTCTGACGCGCCACAATACGTGACCAGATCGCCCGCGGAAAAGCATCGAGCGCAGGCAACCCAAGCTGGAAAGGTAACGACGAGACGGAAGGCAACATCGGGTTAATCGGTTTGCGCGGAGCAGATTTCGCCGCTGGCGACGGCACAGGCGCGGATAAACTTTCCGGCGCGCTGACCACCGTTCCCGCCTGCCCGCGGCTTTGCAGAAACCCCTCCGCCGTCAGCAGGCCGTAGGCGTTTTCAACGGTCGCACGCGCCACGCCCAGATCACTGGCCATTGCTCGCACGGAAGGCACGCGGCTGCCGCGCTTCAGTTGCCCTTCCATGATCGCCCTTTTCACACGCTGATAAATCTGGCGGTAAAGCGGTTCTTTGTGTTGCGGATCGAGGGAAAAAACGAGGCTAAAGCGGCTCATCATGACCTGCTTAAAGAGAGTTTTTATGGCCCTGTAGTATAGACCATATACTGCGTAAAGTAGCCGTCATTGAGATGCAAGGCGCATCCATTTATCATCCAATTTCACCACAGGAAATCACCATGAATACGCTTCGCTTGCCTTACTACTCCCTGTCTTCTTCTGTCATGGAACCCATGAAAGTCGCGCTCGGCGCGTTGGAAAACGGCCCGCTGGATAGCGTGATTATTGAGCTGGCGTTCCTGCGTGTTTCACAAATCAACGGCTGCGCTTATTGCCTGGATATGCATTCCAAAGCGCTGCGCAAAATGGACGTGAATCAGACCAAACTGGATCAGCTTGCGGGATGGCAGGTAAGCCATGCGTATTCTGAGCGCGAACGTGCCGCTCTGGCCTGGTCAGAATCGCTGACGCTGATTGCCGCCACCGGCGCACCGGACAGCGCGTTTGAGCCGTTGAAAGCACATTTCAGCGATGTGGAAATTTCAGAACTGACTTTTGCTATCGGCCTGATGAATGCGTTTAACCGTCTGGCTGTGGGTATGCGCCAGTAAGTTTCACACTTTTCACAGTGCATTTTTTAAACACATCTCTGCGCGAAAATCAGAAGAAAAAAGTTTCTCCCCGCCAGCCCGCTTCCTGCGGGCTTTGTCGTTTTTGCAATAAGCATTTTTAGAAAATCTACATATTGTGTGGTTGAAAATTATAATCACCACATCTAGTATTCAATGCATCGGAACGCCAAGATGGCACCGAATCTCGCGCCTCTTCCCGGCTGAAGCAGTGGCGCAGCGGGTGAGGCAAAAATTGTCTCTGATTTCTTACTAAATGGAAATACGAATCATGAGCATTATTATTTACAGTAAACCAGACTGTGTCCAGTGCAACGCGACGTACCGTGCATTAGATAAACAAGGTATCGCTTATGAAGTGGTCGATTTGACTCAGGATGAGCAGGCGCTCGGGCAGGTTCGTGCAATGGGTTATCAGCAGGTTCCGGTGATTGTGGCCGGCGATGACCACTGGTCTGGTTTCCGTCCGGACAAAATCTCCGCCCTGCGTCAGCTGCAAACCGCCTTCTGAGGCCTGACGGATGCATCCGTTAGTGTATTTCTCCAGTTCTTCGGAAAACACTCACCGTTTTGTCGGCAAGCTGGATTTGCCGGCAATTCGCATTCCGATTGGCGAAGCAGGCGCAAAACTGCGTGTCGATGAACCCTATATTTTGCTGGTCCCGAGCTACGGCGGCGGGTCGGCAAAAGGCGCGGTGCCCACGCAGGTGATCCGATTCCTCAATGACGAACATAACCGTTCGTTGATCCGCGGTGTTATCGCCGCTGGCAACACCAACTTCGGCGCAGCGTATTGCATTGCCGGTGACATTATTTCCCAGAAGTGTCAGGTTCCTTACCTGTACCGTTTTGAGTTGCTGGGAACGCCGGAAGACGTTGCAAAGGTTAAACAGGGAGTAACAGAATTTTGGCAGCGACAGAACTAGCAATCACCGACCCCGGCACCCGCAGCCCGGACTATCACGCACTTAACGCGATGCTGAATCTGTTCGACGCTAACGGCCAGATCCAGTTTGATAAAGACCGTCTGGCCGCGCGCCAATACTTCCTGCAACACGTCAATCAGAACACGGTTTTCTTCCACGATCTGGCGGAGAAATTGCGTTATCTGGTGGAAGAAGGCTATTACGAAGCCGACGTGCTGAACCTTTACGAATTCGAAGATATCAAGCGTCTGTTCAAACGGGCTTACGCCCACAAATTCCGCTTCCAGACCTTTCTGGGCGCATTCAAGTATTACACCAGTTACACGCTGAAAACTTTCGACGGCAAGCGCTATCTCGAGCGTTACGAAGACCGCGTGTGTATGGTCGCGATGACGCTGGCGCGCGGGGATATTCAGCTCGCCGGGCAGTTTGTAGATGAAATTATTTCCGGCCGCTTCCAGCCTGCCACGCCAACTTTCCTGAACTGCGGCAAGAAACAGCGTGGCGAGCTGGTATCGTGTTTCCTGTTGCGCATCGAAGACAACATGGAATCCATCGGCCGTTCGGTGAACTCGGCGCTGCAATTGTCAAAACGCGGCGGCGGCGTGGCGTTTATGCTGACCAATATCCGCGAAGTCGGCGCGCCCATTAAGCGCATCGAAAATCAGTCTTCCGGCGTGATTCCCATCATGAAAATGCTGGAAGATGCGTTCTCTTACGCCAATCAGCTCGGCGCACGCCAGGGCGCAGGCGCGGTGTATCTGAACGCGCATCACCCGGACATTCTGCGTTTCCTCGATACCAAACGTGAAAATGCCGACGAAAAGATCCGCATCAAAACGCTGTCTCTCGGCGTGGTCATTCCGGATATCACATTCGAGCTGGCGAAAAACAACGAAGATATGTATCTGTTTTCGCCGTATCACGTCGAGAAAGTTTACGGCGTGCCGATGTCCGAAATCAGCATCACCGAGAAATACCGCGAGATGGTGAATGACAAACGCATTCACAAAAGCAAAATCAACGCGCGCGAATTCTTCCAGGTGCTGGCGGAAATTCAGTTTGAATCCGGCTATCCGTACATGATGTTCGAGGACACGGTAAACCGCGCCAATCCGATCAAAGGTCGCATCAATATGAGCAACCTGTGTTCGGAAATTTTGCAGGTGAACTCGCCGACGGTGTACGGCGAAGACCTGTCTTATCAGGAAATTGGCAAAGACATTTCCTGTAACCTCGGCTCGCTGAATATCGCCTCGGCGATGGATTCACCGGACTTCGGGAATACGGTGGAAATGGCGGTGCGAGCACTGACGGCGGTATCGGATATGAGCAATATCCGCTCAGTGCCGTCTATCGATCAGGGAAATCAGGATTCCCACGCCATCGGCCTCGGGCAGATGAACCTGCATGGTTATCTGTGCCGCGAGCGGATTTATTACGGCTCGGAAGAAGGGCTGGATTTCACCAATATCTATTTCTGTACCGTCGCTTTCCATGCGATCCGTGCCTCGAACCAGATTGCCATCGAACGCCAGCAATCCTTCAAAGGCTTTGCCGATTCGACCTACGCCAGCGGCGCCTACTTTGATCGATACGTCGATGACGCGCTGGCCACGAAATGGCAGCCGAAAACTGCGCGCGTTTGTGAACTGTTTGCGGACAGCGGCATTCACATTCCGACGCTTGCAGACTGGGCGGAGCTGAAAGCCTCGGTGATGCAGCACGGCTTGTATAACCAGAACTTACAGGCAGTGCCGCCGACCGGTTCGATTTCTTACATCAATAATTCGACGTCGAGTATTCACCCGATCGTGTCCCGCGTGGAAATCCGCAAAGAGGGCAAGATTGGCCGTGTATATTATCCGGCGGCGTTTATGACCAACGACAATCTGGATTACTACCAGGATGCGTATGAAATCGGCCCGGAAAAGATCATTGATACCTACGCCGAAGCCACGCAGCACGTCGATCAGGGGCTGTCGCTGACGCTGTTCTTCCGTGATACCGCCACCACGCGCGACATCAACAAAGCGCAGATCTACGCCTGGCGTAAAGGCATCAAAACCATTTATTACATCCGTCTGCGCCAGATGGCGCTGGAAGGCACCGAAGTTCAGGGCTGCGTTTCCTGCACGCTGTAACCGATTGAAAGGACTTAAAGATGAGCGCAGTAAAACAATTGTTAGTGCCGCAGCCGGTCAGTAAAGCGATCAACTGGAACAAGATCCAGGACGATAAAGATCTGGAAGTCTGGAACCGTCTGACGTCCAACTTCTGGCTGCCGGAAAAAGTGCCGTTATCCAACGATATTCCGTCCTGGGCGACGCTGAGTGCGAAAGAGAAACAGCTGACAATTCGCGTATTTACCGGCCTGACGCTGCTTGATACCGTACAAAACGTAGTCGGTGCACCGACGCTAATGAAAGACGCCGTGACGCCCCACGAAGAAGCGGTTTACTCGAATATATGTTTTATGGAAGCGGTGCATGCGCGTTCTTACAGCTCGATTTTCTCGACGCTGTGCGCCACCGTGGATGTAGACGAAGCCTATCGCTGGAGCGAGGAAAACGTCGCGCTGCAAAATAAAGCGGCAATCATTTTGTCGTATTACGACGGTGAGGATCCGCTGATGAAGAAAGTCGCCAGCGTGTTCCTTGAATCGTTCCTGTTCTATTCCGGTTTCTATCTGCCAATGTACTGGTCGAGCCGCGCCAAACTGACCAATACTGCGGATCTGATCCGCCTGATCATCCGCGACGAAGCGGTTCACGGCTACTACATCGGTTATAAATTCCAGAAAGCACTGGCGCTGGAAAGTGAAGAGCGTCAGCGGCAGATCAAAGAGCAGGCTTTTGATCTGATTCAGGATTTGTACGACAACGAGATCCGCTACACCGAAGAATTGTACGACGGCGTAGGCTGGAGCGAAGATGTGAAGAAATTCCTGCACTACAACGCCAACAAAGCGCTGATGAATCTCGGCTACGAAGCGCTGTTCCCGGCCAGCATGGCAGACGTCAATCCGGCGATCCTCTCGGCATTATCGCCAAACGCAGACGAAAACCACGACTTCTTCTCGGGATCCGGTTCTTCCTATGTGATCGGTAAAGCGGTCAACACCGAAGACGAGGACTGGGATTTCTGATGTTGCTGTAATGTCTTCAAGGGTTACAATAGAAACAGTGTTTCAAAAATAACCCTACTTTCTCTAAATAGTTCGAGTGGCAGGAAGGCGGCAAGCTTGCTCATCCTGGAAGCATAGTGAACTCTGTGACCAGGGTGAGTGAGCGTAGCCAACGCATCTGCAACTTGAAATATGACGAGGAAACAAAGAAGGAAACATCATGTTGTATCAGGCCTCACCTTCGCGCTATGAAACCATGCAATTCCGCCGCTGCGGTCAGAGTGGTTTAAAACTCCCTGCACTTTCTCTCGGTTTATGGCACAGCTTCGGTCATGTCAGCCCGCTGGAATCCCAGCGCGCCCTGCTGCAAAAAGCCTTTGATTTAGGCATCACGCATTTTGATCTGGCGAACAATTACGGGCCGCCTCCGGGTTCCGCCGAAGAGAATTTTGGCAAATTGCTGCGTCAGGATTTTTCGTCGTACCGCGATGAACTGATTATCTCCACCAAAGCCGGTTACGACATGTGGCCCGGCCCTTACGGCTCCGGCGGCTCGCGCAAATATCTGCTGGCAAGTCTGGATCAAAGCCTGCAACGCATGGGGCTGGATTACGTGGACATTTTCTATTCGCACCGCGTCGATGAAGAAACGCCAATGGAAGAAACCGCTGCCGCGCTGGCTTTCGCCGTGCAAAGCGGTAAGGCAATGTATGTGGGAATTTCGTCGTATTCGCCGGAACGTACGCAGAAGATGGCGGAATTGCTGCGCGAACTGAAAGTGCCGCTGCTGATCCACCAGCCGTCTTACAATCTGCTGAACCGTTGGGTAGATAAAAGCGGCCTGCTGGATACGCTGAAACAAAACGGCGCGGGCTGCATCGCGTTCACGCCGCTGGCGCAGGGGCTGCTGACCGGTAAGTATCTGAACGGGATCCCGGACGGTTCCCGGATGCAGGTGGAAGGTAATAAAGTGCGCGGGCTGAATGAAAAAATGCTGACCGATGCAAACCTTACCAGCCTGCGTTTGCTCAATGACATGGCGCAAACGCGAGGCCAGAGCATGGCGCAGATGGCACTGAGCTGGTTGCTGAAAGATGACCGCGTGACATCCGTACTGATCGGGGCCAGCCGCCCTGAACAGCTGGAAGAGAACGTCAGGGCGCTGGAAAACCTGCACTTCACTGATGAAGAGCTGGCGGCGATTGATCAACATGTTGCGGATGGGCAATTAAATTTATGGCAGGCGTCGTCAGATAAATAATCTGATACGTCATTAATAAATCATGGCGAGTAAAATTGTTATTCGCCATTTCAAATAAAGAAGATTTAACTCATTAATTCCAGACGTCGTGCCGTTTCGTAATGATCAACCCAATACCGGTTATCCAGCGATGAAATAGTGACACCTTCAATTTTAGACGCATGAATAAACTGATTGTCCCCGACATAAACCCCAACGTGGCGCTCTGCTGAATTGGTTTTGAAAAAGACCAAATCGCCCGGTTGCAGGTTATTTTTATTCACCTGTTTACCGTTTTTAATTTGCTCTAACGTCGTACGTGGTAGCGGGTGATGAAGGGAATCCTTAAAGAGATGCTGCATCAGCGCGGAACAATCAACCCCGTGGCGCGTCGTGCCGCCCAGGTGATAATGCGTACCTTTCCAGTGGGAGTATTGTGACAATAATGCCGATTTAATATCGTCAGGATTACCCTTCTTATCCGACAGAGGCACATTGTCTTTTAATTTAAAAAGTTCTTCATGGGAATAATTTTTTTTCCCGAAAGACGTGAATTCCTTTGGCAATTCGAAGGCAAAGGAATTCATGCTAAATACAAAAGACGCGATGAATAATAATGCGGAGACAAGATTTTTAATACGGAACATACGCTTTTTCAGTTCTCAAAAATAGAATTCTTCCTTACCTGTTGACCAGCATAAAGGGCGGGTGACTCGTCGTTGAGTGCGCAAATAATAACCGATGCGTGAAAATTAACCACCCTAAAAAGAGTCCAAAAATAGACTCCCTCTCTTTTTACAGCAGAACCAACCCCTTGCGCCGGAAGGGGTTGGTGAAGACATCAGGAGAAGAACTTCGCCAGTACGAAAAGCCCGACGGAAACGTTGATCGCACCGCCGATGCGGGTGGCGATTTGGGCAAAAGGCATCAGCGTCATGCGGTTACCGGAGGTCAGAATTGCCACGTCGCCGGTGCCGCCCTGCCCGCTCTGACAACAGGAAACAATCGCGACATCAATCGGATGCATACCGATTTTTTTCCCGACGTAAAAACCGGTGCCGACCAGCGCCAGCACGGTGGTGACGATCACCAGCAGGTTTTGTACGGTAAATGCGTTGATCAGCTCCTGCCACGGCGTAATCGCCACGCCAACGGCAAACAGCACCGGATAGGTGACGGCCGAGCGGAAGAATTTATACACCGTCATCGAACCGTGCTGGATGGTCGGCGAAATGCCGTTCGCCAGTTTCACCAGCACCGCCGCAAATAACATCCCGACCGGGGCAGGCAGGCCAATCCATTTTTGCCCGAGCATCCCGACCATATACAGCAGGATCGCCAGCAGCGCGCCGCAAGCCAGGGCGTTCACGCCGGGATTGCCCTGAAACTCATCGGTTCCACTGCCAATATTGCCTTCTTTGGCTGGCATCAGCGAACCTTCGCCGGTCAGATGCGGATAACGTTTTCCGAGCTGATTCAGTACACCCGCCAGCACAATTGCCGTCAGGCCACCCAGCATGACAATCGGCAGGATCCTCCCGAGCGCCACACCTTGCTCCATGTGCAGAATGGTCGCGTAGCCCATCGACAGCGGGATCGCGCCTTCGCCGACGCCACCGGCCATGATCGGCAGGATCAGGAAGAAGAAGGTTTGCATTGGCGGTAAACCTAGCGCGGTACCCATCGCCATTCCGGCGATCATCCCGACGATTTCACCGCACAACATCGGCACGAAGATCCGCATAAAGCCCTGGATCAGCACCTGACGATTCATGCTCATAATGCTGCCGACAATAATGCAGCAGATGTAGAGATAGAGAATGTTGGTGGATTTATAGAATTTGACCGTTGAATCAACCACGACGTCCGGCAGCAGGCCATAATGCACCATCGCGGACGGAATAAAAGTGGCGCAAATCGCCGCCGCGCCGAGTTTGCCGACCACCGGCAGACGCTTTCCGAATTCACCGCAGGCAAAGCCGAAGAACGCCAGCGTCGCGACCATCACCACGATATCGCTGGGCAGTTTGCCGTTCAGGCAATCGAGCAGGATCAGCACGCCCGCCAGCAGGAAAAACGGCAGCGGGATAATCCCTATCTTGTAGTTATCCAGAATGTGCCACCATTTTTGGCGGGCAGACATACCGGAAGTTTTTGTTTCTTTGACAGCGATGTAGGAATCGTCGGTTGTGCTCATGACATTGCCTCTTTGTTCTGAAATCTTTTCTTATTGATGGTCTGAGCATATGAAAATGGCTGGCCAGGCGGATGTGAGGTTGTTCAAATTAAAACCGCAGGGATAAAGGTTGTTATGGTGTTTATGGAGTTAATGCGTCCAAATTTATAAGGATTATCAGATAAGTAGTAAATTCCGTTATTAACCCTGCAATCACTGTGTGAACTGCGTTCTATTTATCTTCTTCGTTCACAACTTCGCTTATGTCAGATTACGGCGGCGTTTTCGCCGTGATACGCTTATTCGATGTGTGCCTCATATCTGGCTTTTGGCGGGATGTATGAAATTAAGATTACCTTTTCAGGTAAAGCTCTTTTTATCTCTGGTGGTATTTTCCTGCCTGTTGCTGGCGCTGCTGGGCGCTATTTTATTTCATATCATAGACCGCCAGCTGCATCACGATCTGGGGCAGCGCGCCAGAGTTCAGGCCAGCGAAATCGCGCTGATGCCAGGGCTGGCAGAGAAAGTCGCCCGTCACAATGTGCCGGGAATTGCACGCCTTATCCAGCCGTTACGCGATAAGAGTGATGCCAGCTATATCGTGATTGGTGACGTCCGTGAGCGGCATCTTTATCACTCGGAATCCCCGGAAAGAATAGATCTGCCGATGATTGGCGGCGATAACGCAGAAGTGCTGGCCGGGAAAACCATTATATCGGTGCGCCAGGGCGGCATCGGCGTGTCATTACGCAGCAAAGCGCCGATTCTCGACGAAAATAATCAGGTCATCGGCATTGTGTCGGTGGGTTATCTCACGTCTTACATCGACAATATTAACGGTCACCGTCTGGCGCAGGCCGGTTTATACGGTCTTCTTCTTTTATTGCTGCTGTTTATTTTCTCGTGGATGTTTACCCGCAACGTCAAAAAACAGATGTTCTGGCTTGAACCCAAAGATATTGCGCTGCTGGTTCGCCAGCAAAAAGCCCTGCTGGAAGCCATGTATGAAGGCGTATTTGCGGTTAATGCTGAGAAGAAGCTGATTTCCATTAACCGCGCCGCCCGGGAGTTACTCGATATCCGTCAGCCGGAAAACGAGCTGATCGGCAAACCACTGGAAGAAGTGCTCCACACGCCGCCCGCGTTCTTTACGCAAAGCGGCATTCAGGACAACAACAGCCGCCATGATCAGATAACCGTGCTCAACCAGCGACAGGTGATCATGAACCGCGTACCGATTGAACTGGAGCCTGGCAAAGAAAGCGGATGGGTATTCAGCTTCCGCGATAAAAATGACATTAATACGCTGAGCAGCCAGCTGAGTCAGGTGAAACGCTACGCCGATAGTCTGCGCATCATGCGCCATGAACAACTGAACTGGACGGCGACGCTGGCCGGTTTACTGCAAATGCAGCGTTACGATGACGCGATGCATTACATTCAGGCACAGTCGGAAGGCGCGCAGGCGGTGCTGGATTTCGTATCGGCACGCTTCACGTCGCCTGCCCTTTGCGGGCTGCTGCTGGGGAAATTCGTCAGTGCGCGCGAGAAAGGCGTGGAGCTGGTGTTTGACCCGGCCTGCCAGTTAATCCGTATTCCGCCGGTCATCGGCGAAACCGAGCTGATGTCTGTGATCGGCAATCTGCTTGATAACGCCGTGGACGCCACGCTGAAAGCCGGCGCACCGATTTCGCCGGTAGAACTGTATATTTCAGACAGGAACCGCGAGCTGCTGATTGAGGTGGCCGATCGCGGTGGCGGCGTCGATGACGCCCTGAAGCCGAATCTGTTTGAGCAGGGTGTCACCTCGAAGCCCTCCGGCGGCGATGAGATGACCGGTGCAGAACACGGTATCGGGCTTTATCTGGTGGCCGGCTACGTCCGTCAGGCGGGCGGCAGCATCGAAATCTCAGACAATGCGCCTCAAGGTACGATATTTTCAGTGTTTATCCCGTATCCGTCAGAGAGGTCAACAGGACAGCAACATGAATAACAGCAGCGCACTCGATGTCGTGATTGTGGAAGACGAGCCGCACCTTGCCGGTCTGCACCGTGATTTTATCGAACAAAATTTTAACCTGCGCGTGGTCGGGATTGCCGCCACGCTGGAACAGGCCCGTTCGTTATTGCGGCTGCATCAGCCTAGGCTGGTCTTACTGGACAATTATCTGCCAGACGGCCAGGGCGTGGATCTGATCGACAGCCCGCTGCTCAAAAGCTTCGACTGTTCGGTGATTTTCATTACCGCGGCCAGCGATATGCAAACGTGCAGCCACGCCATGCGCAGCGGCGCGTTTGACTACATTATTAAGCCGGTGTCGTTTCACCGCCTGCGCAGCTCGCTTGAGCGTTTCATGCAACTGGTGCAAACCCTGCGCAATGTGAAAGTGGTCGATCAGCGGGCGCTGGATAAGTTGTTTAATCTGCCCGCCAGCGACACACCACCAGCCCCGTCAGCGAAAGGGATTGAGCCGAATACGCTCGAGCTGGTTCAGCGGGTTTTCACCGCAAAACCCGACGTCAGCTGGTCGGTAGAACAGGTGGTTGAAGAAATTGGGATCAGCAAAACCACCGGCCGCCGGTATCTGGAATATTGTGTGGAAATTGGCTTTATCGGCGTCGAGATGCAGTACGGAAATATCGGCCATCCGAGGCGCCTGTACCGGAAAATAGTGACTGAGGAAAAATCCTCTTCCTGAACCCGAATTATGGCGTTCTGCCCCTCTGAATTTAGCCTGCACGGTCAGCGGCTCCGCTGGCCAAATTCCCACATTTCACCCAGCACAGTGCGATTATTTCCAAAAATATTCACCTTTCAGACAACAGGTAAATACAGGGCTTTCAGTGCACGCGGAAATCACTATTTACACATTGCAAATACCGCCATGAAATTTGCATTAAATCCGCCGAGTTGACACTATTTAAACCACCAAAAACCCCACAAAATAAGAAGACATTAAATCATTAAAAATCAATTAATTAATTATATATTTAGCGAAATACGCGCATCAGATAATTAGGTAGTCAACAATAATCACAGAGCCCTTAAAATTGTCATTAAATGTCAACCCGCGCTGACGAAAATTAGACGCGCGTAATACATAAAAATACGCCACCAGAAACACAACCATGAATATTCATGAGAAACATTGAGACTTGTCTCAGAATTTTGGTGTGTTAGGGTATAAAGCGTTCACTATTTTGTAACAGGCAAAAAACTATACGTTTCAACAGAAAAATTAGACATCAAGCCGATACGGCTATTTATATCCAAGGAATGCATATTGCATGGCAATTAAAATCGAAGTAAAAAATCTTTATAAGGTGTTTGGCGAGAACCCGGATCGCGCTTTCAAGATGATTGACGCAGGCAAGGGTAAAGAAGAAATTTTTGAGAAAACCGGTCTGTCACTTGGCGTTAAAGATGCCAGTCTGGCCATTGAAGAAGGCGAGATTTTCGTCATCATGGGGTTATCCGGTTCCGGTAAATCCACCATGGTACGCCTTCTCAATCGTCTGATAGAGCCCACCCGCGGCGAAGTGCTGATTGACGGCGAAGACATCGCCAAAATCTCAGAGTCAAAATTACGCCAGGTGCGTCGCAGTAAAATCAGTATGGTATTTCAGTCGTTTGCGCTGATGCCACACCTCACCGTGTTGAATAATACGGCGTTTGGTATGGAGCTGGCCGGTGTGCCGGTGGAAGAGCGAAATGCCAAAGCGCTGGATGCACTGCGTCAGGTCGGGCTGGAAAACTATGCCAACTCTTATCCGGATGAATTGTCCGGGGGGATGCGTCAGCGCGTCGGCTTAGCCCGTGCAATGGCCAATAACCCTGACATTCTGCTGATGGATGAAGCCTTCTCAGCGCTCGATCCGTTAATCCGCACCGAAATGCAGGATGAGCTGGTGAAGCTGCAAGCACAGCATCAGCGCACCATCGTGTTTATTTCCCATGACCTCGACGAAGCCATGCGCATCGGCGACCGCATTGCGATTATGCAGGGCGGCGAAGTGGTTCAGGTCGGTACGCCGGAAGATATCCTCAATAATCCGGCCAATGACTATGTCCGCACCTTTTTCCGCGGTGTCGATATCAGTCAGGTCTTCAGCGCCAAAGACATTGCCCGCCGTCGTGGCGCGCTCATTCGTAAAACCCCCGGTTTTGGTCCACGTGCGGCGCTCAAGCTGCTCGAAGACGAAGACCGCGAATATGGTTATGTGCTGGAACGCGGACAGAAATTCATCGGCGTCGTGTCGATTGAATCCCTGAAAACCGCGCTGAAAGCCAATCAGCCGCTGGAAAGCGCCCTGCTGGAATCTCCGGCGCCGGTGCAGGCAGATATGCCGCTCAGCGAACTGATTTCTCATGTTGCCGCCGCGCCTTGTGCCGTACCGGTGATCAATGAGGACAATAACTATATCGGCATCATTTCCAAAGCCATGCTGCTTCAGGCTCTGGATAAAGAAGGGGGTAACGAATGAGCAACTCAACCGTAAACAATACAATTCTTCAGCACGCGCAGGCGGCTCAGGCTCAGCCACTGGATGCATCCGTTGATCCATGGAGTGCCGATAACGCCAGCGGTGGCGTTGCGCCTCAGCCTGATGCAGCAGCCAGTTCCGCACCCGCCGATGCCGGTGGCGATCCGTGGGGCGGCAGCAGCGATGCCGCGACCAGCGCACCGGACACCACACACCACGCCGCCGCACAGGCCAACGACTGGCTGAGCGTCGCACCGGAACAGCATCAGCATTTCAATATTCTGGATCCGTTCCATAGCACGCTGATCCCGCTCGACCACTGGGTAACCAACGGGATCGACTGGCTGGTTGGCAACTTCCGTCCGGTATTCCAGGGGATCCGCGTGCCGGTCGATTTCGTGCTGAGCGGCTTTCAAAGCGGTCTGGAATCATTACCAGCGCCTATTGCCATTCTGATTTTCGCCCTGCTCGCCTGGCAGATGGCGGGTGTAGGCATGGGTGCCGCCACGCTGGTTTCTCTGGTTCTGATTGGGGCAATCGGCGCATGGTCACAGGCCATGGTGACGCTGGCACTGGTTCTGACCTCGCTGTTCTTCTGTATTCTGATCGGTTTACCGATGGGAATATGGCTGGCGCGCAGTCAGCGGGCGGCAAAAATTATACGGCCTCTACTCGATGCCATGCAGACCACTCCGGCGTTCGTGTATCTGGTGCCGATCGTGATGCTGTTTGGTATCGGTAACGTGCCGGGCGTTGTGGTCACCATTATCTTCGCCCTGCCACCGGTCGTGCGTCTGACGATTCTAGGGATCAACCAGGTGCCGGAAGATCTGATCGAAGCCGCGAAATCCTTCGGATCCAGCCCGAGTCAGATGCTGTTTAAAGTTCAGCTTCCCCTGGCAATGCCAACCATCATGGCCGGTATAAACCAGACGCTGATGCTGGCGCTGTCGATGGTGGTTATCGCCTCGATGATCGCCGTCGGTGGTCTGGGTCAGATGGTTCTGCGCGGGATTGGTCGTCTGGATATGGGCCTCGCGTCGGTCGGTGGTGCGGGTATCGTTATTCTCGCCATCATTCTCGACCGCCTGACGCAGTCTATGGGCCGCGACAGCCGCAGCAAAGGCGGTCACCGCTGGTTCACCCGCGGACCGGTTGGTCTGGTGATGAAGCCTTTCGTTAAAAAAGCCTGATTCACACATACTGCACTTTTCCCGGCGGCTCGCTGCCGGGAACTCTCAAAAGCTAAAACAACGCAGTCCACTCTTACGTATTTCAAAGTAATCCCCAAAATCATTTGTGCTGGGTCAAGGCGGCAACTGAATAAAGCCCGGGAGCTTACACAGGTAAGTGACTGGGATGAATGAAGACAGCCAACACAGAAGCAGCTCAAAGGATGGCGGGGAAAAGAATAAGGGTTCACCATGCGCACAACACAACTAAAGGCACTCGTCCTCGCATTATCGATCGCTACACCCGCCGCTTTGGCCGCTGATCTACCGGGCAAAGGCGTGGTCGTGAAACCTCTGCAAAGCACCATCGCAGAAGAAACTTTCCAGACCGAACTGGTTAACCGCGCCCTGCAAAAGCTGGGTTATGACGTTCAGCAAACCGGTGAAGTGGATTACAACGTCGCGTACACCGCCATCGCCAGCGGCGATTCGACGTACATGGCGGTGAACTGGGAACCGCTGCAAAAAGATATGTACAACGCCGCCGGTGGCGACCAGAAATTCTACCGTCAGGGCACTTATATCAGCGGCGCAGCGCAGGGTTATCTGATCGACAAAAAAACCGCCGACAAATATCACATCCACGATTTGTCGCAGCTGAAAGACCCAAAAATCGCCAGGCTGTTTGACGCCGACGGTGACGGCAAAGCCGATATGGCCGGCTGTAATCCGGGCTGGGTATGCGGCTCCGTCATCAATACGCAGATTAAAGCCTACGGCCTGAGCGACACCGTGACACAGAACGAGGGCAACTATTCGGCGATTATTGCCGATACGCTGACCCGCTATAAATCCGGCAAACCGGTGCTGTATTTCACCTGGACGCCTTACTGGGTGAGCAACGAGATGAAACCGGGCAAAGACGTGGTCTGGCTGACCGTGCCGTTCTCGGCCAATCCGGGCTCGCTGAAAGACATGGATACCACACTGCCGAACGGCAAAAACTACGGTTTCCCGGTCAACAACGAACACATCGTGGCGAACAAAGCCTGGGCTGAGAAAAACCCGGCCGCCGCGAAACTGTTCGCCATCATGAAACTGCCGCTGGCGGATGTGAACGCGCAAAACCTGAAGATGCACGAAGGGGAATCCTCTTCTGATGATATCCAGCAGCACGTTGACGGCTGGATCAAAGCACACCAGGCCACGTTTGATGGCTGGATCAAAGAAGCGGCCGCCGCAGCCGCCACGAAATAACCGATGAAAATCTCAGAGGAATTTATGAAAAAGACAGGAATCTGGGCGGTTGCCGCCCTCACCACATTTGCCACAGCCACAACGTTCGCCGCCGATCTTCCGGGCAAAGGCGTCAGCGTGACACCGATTCAAAGCACCATCAGCGAAGAAACTTTTCAGACGGAACTGGTGAACAAGGCGCTGGAAAAACTGGGCTACGACGTTCAGCCGACCCGTGAAGTGGATTACAACGTCGGCTACACCACCATTGCTGCCGGTGACGCCACGTTTACCGCAGTGAACTGGTCGCCGTTGCATGATGAAATGTACAAAGCCGCGGGTGGCGATAAAGTTTTCTATCGTGAAGGGACGTATGTGACCGGCGCAGCGCAGGGCTGGCTTATCGATAAGAAAACCGCCGAGCAGTATCACATTACCAACATCGAACAGCTTAAAGATCCGAAACTCGCCAAGCTGTTTGATACCAACGGCGACGGCAAAGCCGATCTGACCGGTTGTACGCCGGGCTGGGGCTGTGAAGCTGCACTGAATGAACAGCTGAAAGCGTACGGTCTGGAAAAAACCGTGACACATAATCAGGGTAACTATTCCGCGATGATCGCCGACACCATTACACGATACAAAGAAGGCAAACCGATTTTCTATTACACCTGGACGCCGTACTGGGTCAGCAATGTGCTGATCCCGGGCAAAGATGTGTTGTGGATGCAGGTGCCGTTCTCCGTCGTGCCGGGTGATAAAAACGCCGATACCAAACTGCCAAACGGCAAGAACTACGGTTTCCCGGTGAGTACTATGCATATCGTGGCAAACAAAGCCTGGGCTGAGAAAAACCCGGCCGCCGCGAAGCTGTTTGCCATCATGAAATTACCGCTGAAAGACATCAATGCGCAGAATGCTGCGATGCACGCCGGTAAAAACTCGGATGCTGATATCGATGCACAGACCGACGGCTGGATTAAAGCCCATCAGGAAGAGTTCGATGGCTGGGTGAAAGAAGCCGCTGCGGCCGCGAAGTAAGCAAAAAATAACGCAGTAAAACCCGCGGGCGGAGAGAAATCTCCGCCCGTTTTTTTGTGTTTACAGCGTGTCGTCTTCGGAGATTGCAAGAAAGCGTTGCCCGGCCAGGGACATCGTGGTTTGCCAGACACAAAAAACCTGACGGCGCGGCGCGTTTTCGATTGGGATCGACACCAGATCGCTGCCGGCCTGAATCCGTGAAAGCGGCACAATGCCGACGGCGAGCGAGCGGCGGACGATATTTTCCAGCCACTCGATATGATCGATTTCAAAGCTGACATGGCGGGTAATTCCGGCTTCTTTGAAGGCGTTATCAGTCTGGCGGCGCGCACCGGAACCGGCATAGAAATCCACCAGCGGCACCTGCGCCAGCTCGCTTAACGCCACCGTCCCACGTTGCGCGTAAACATGGTTCGGGCTGACCAGCGCCACCAGCGGTTCATCACAAAGCTGGCGGTGTGGCAGTTTGATCGACGCTCTGTCACCCGGCCACAGGCCGACAAAGGCCACGTCGGTCCGGCTCTGTTGCACGTCTTCCAGCAGCTTTTCGCTCATTCCTACGTAGAGCCGGATATTCACTCGCGGATAGCGCTGCGTAAAACGCGCCAGCTGACCGACCACATCTATCGCGTTCAGCGTTGATATCGTCCCGACCGTGAGCGTACCGCTGATTTCGCCTTTCAGGGCTTCCATGGTGTCGAGCAATTCCCCCTGCGCGGCCAGCAATTTCTCTGCAGGGGCCAGAAATGCACGGCCAGCGGTGGTCAGTTTGACCTGTCTGGACGTCCGCTCGAACAGCGTACTGCCCAGCTCTTCCTCCAGTTTTGCAATCTGGTGGCTCAGTGCAGACTGCACGGTATGGCAGCGCTGCGCCGCCCGGGTAAAGTTCTGTTCCTGCGCCACGGCAAGGGCAAATCGGATCTGTTTGAGGTTCATCGATCAATCGCAAAATGAGATAGTTTTAATCAAAACTATACATTGGTTTAATATTTAAGAGTGAACGATACTGGGCCTCTGCTGCATTCCTGAAGTTTCACACCAGCGGCTTATCGCTATCTCCAATAAAAAAGACTGACTTTCATAATGAAAAACTCAAAAACACCTGTCACGCTCAGCCCGGCGCTGATCATGCTGATGGCGGTGGCCACCGGGCTTGCCGTTGCCAGTAACTATTATCCGCAACCGCTGCTGGAAACCATTGCGCGTGCATTCAGCCTTTCCGTTAATCAGGCCGGTTTTATCGTCACCGTTGCTCAGCTGGGTTATGCCTGCGGGCTGATGTTTATCGTTCCGCTGGGCGATATGTTTGAACGTCGTAACCTGATTGTGCTGATGACACTGCTTTCCGCCGCCGGATTGCTGATCACCGCGATGGCACCAACGCTGACTATCATGCTGGTGGGGACGGCGCTGACCGGGCTGTTCTCAGTGGTGGCGCAGATTCTGGTGCCGCTGGCGGCGACGCTGGCTGAACCGGAACGGCGCGGCAAAGTAGTCGGGCTGATTATGTCCGGCCTGTTGCTGGGTATTCTGCTGGCCCGGACGGTTGCCGGTGCGCTGGCGACGCTCGGCGGCTGGCGGACGGTGTACTGGGTTGCCAGTGCGCTGATGATTATCATGGCACTGGTGTTGTGGCGCAAACTGCCAAAACATCAGCAACATACGGTTCTGAACTATCCGCAACTGCTTAAATCCATTTTCACCCTGTTTATCCACACGCCAGTTTTACGCACCCGCGCGCTGATCGGTATGTTCTGTTTTGCTAACTTCAGTATTTTGTGGACGTCGATGGCGTTCCTGCTGGCTGGCCCGGCGTATCACTATTCCGAAGGGGTGATTGGCCTGTTTGGTCTGGTCGGCGCAGCGGGCGCACTGGCGGCTACACGCGCCGGACATCTGGCCGATAAAGGCAAAGCGCATCTGACGACAACGGCAGGATTGGTGCTGCTTTTGCTCTCCTGGGCGGCGATTGCTTACGGTCAGCATTCGGTGATTTCCCTGATCGTCGGCATCATCATTTTGGACCTTTCGGTTCAGGGCGTGCACATTACTAACCAAAGCGTGATTTACAAATCGATGCCGGAAGCGCGTAACCGCCTGACAGCAGGTTACATGACAACGTATTTTATTGGCGGCGCGGTAGGGTCCCTGGTGTCGGCTTCGGCTTATCAAACGGCGGGCTGGTATGGGGTCTCGGTGGCAGGCACCATCATGTGCGTACTGAATTTACTGGTCTGGCAGAAGGGGCATAAACACAAGCTGGCCTGATAACGTACGAAATTACATCAGGAGGGAATCATCACCCCTCCTGATTAGCTTGCGAATAATCATATTAGAAATTTATTTGTACCAAAGGGTGTTAACAATACTTACAGTCTGGTAATGTTTACGCCATAAATTATTCGCCGGTATCCTCCCGGTTTTCACAATGTTTTAAACACCATGCACAGCAACCCTGATCTTGAAGCGCCTGACCCCGTCCGCGTTTCCACTTTCGCACAAGGTATTACCGATAGCCTTCCTATCGTGATGGGTTATCTTCCTATCGCTTTTGCGTTTGGTCTCAGCGCCGTCAAACTCGGTTTCACGCCCGCTGAAAGTCTGCTGTTCTCCATACTTATCTATGCTGGCGCCAGTCAGTTTGTGATCACCGCGCTGCTCAGCGCCGGGATGTCTCTCTGGGTTTCCGCTCTTACCGTGATGGCCATGGACGTTCGCCATGTTCTCTACGGCCCTTCGCTGCGTAACCGTATTGTGGGAAAACTCAGCGGTAAAAAAACCGCACTTTGGGCGTTTGGCCTGACCGATGAAGTTTTTGCCGCCGCCACCGCCAAACTCGTCCGTGATAAACGCAGCTGGAGCGAGAACTGGATGTGTGGCATCGCGCTTTCTTCCTGGCTTTCGTGGGTTTTTGGCACCGCCATCGGCGCACTTTTCGGCAATGGCCCGCTGGAAAATTACCCTGCCATTGAAGCTGCGCTCGGATTCATGTTGCCCGCCCTTTTCATGAGTTTCCTGCTCGCCGCTTTTAAGCGCCAGCAAAGCATGGTGTTTGTTGCCTCGCTGGCCGGCGCGCTCGGTGGGCTGTTATTCTGGTCGATTCCTGCCGCTATCGGATGCGGCCTCGGTGCCGGATGTCTGGCCGCCCTATTGCAACCCGCAGCCTCAGTGAGCGCCACGGAGGTCACCCCGGATGAGCGCTAATGTCATTCTGGTTTGTCTGCTGGTCGGCGCCGTCAATTACCTCTTTCGATATTTGCCATTGCGCCTGGGCGCACGGCAAAAGTCGGGGACGCTGAAAAGCGGCCCGCTGTCCCGCGTGCTCGACAGCATCGGTATCGCCTCGATTTGTGCGTTACTGGTCGTTTCAAGCACCCCGGAAATTCTACGTGACACGCAAAAATTGCTGCCTTCGCTGGCCGGTTTTGCGCTGCTTGCACTGATTTTCTGGCGAACCAAAAGCATTATTATCGCAACGCTGACGGGTGCCGTGGTCTACGGCCTGGTGTTCAAGGTGATGCTGCTGGCGGGCTGAGGCCGTGTTTTACCGTAAGGCAACAACCAGGCAAACTTTGCCGAATACTTTAAACATCGAATAATTCACCGGAGTTATGAAACACACTAATTGCTAAAGAATTGGTGATTCATGACATTGATATTATTAATTACCATCGTTACTATGTCATCTGTAACTAATGAGGCTACTCATATGGACAGTTCGTTCGCGCCAATTGAAAACATGTTAAATTTCCGGGCTAAAAAGCAAAAAGATTTTCCTTATCAGGAAATATTGCTGACCCGCCTGTGTATGCACATGCAAAGTAAATTGCTGGAAAACCGCAATAAGATGCTGAAAGCGCAAGGCATCAACGAAACGCTCTTTATGGCCCTGCTCACACTTGATGCACAGGAAAGCCACAGTATTCAGCCATCGGAGCTAAGCTCAGCGCTGGGTTCTTCCCGCACCAATGCCACCCGTATTGCGGATGAGTTGGAAAAGCGCGGGTGGATTGAACGTCGTGAGAGCGACAATGACCGCCGGTGTCTGCATTTACACCTGACGGCCGATGGTGAAGCTTTTATCCAGAAGTTACTGCCGCCTCAACATAAGAGCCTGCATTTTCTCTGGTCAACCCTGGACGCAGATGAGCAGAAGCAGTTAGAAACCCTGACGCGCAAACTGTTAACTCGCCTTGATCAGATGGATGCGACAGCACTACAACAATTCTAAATTTCTGTTCAGGTAAACCACACATGTCACTCCAAGCTCGCTGGAGGCTTACGCCGCTGTTTGCCGTTTTGATTTTGGCTGGCTGCGCCTCCAGTAATAATATCGCTCCTCAGTCGTCGCTGCTGGATACCCAACAGCTTCATCTGCAGCAGGCAAAAGTCAGTTCTCTGACCATCGGCCCACAGTGGTGGCGTAGTCTTAATGATCCGCAGCTTGATAACCTGATGACCACGACGTTGCAAAACTCGCCATCATTGCGTCAGGCCGCGGCTCGCGTGCGCGAAGCGCAGAGCGTGATGGGCGAAGCCGATGCGGCCAATGGCCCGTATCTGGACCTGAATGGTTCGACGCGTCGTGAACGTGTAGCGAAAAACACGATCCCGCCGTTCCTGACCAGCTACCCGGAAGCGCCCATTTACGACAGCAGCAACAGCCTCGGGCTGAATCTGAGCTATGAGTTTGACTGGTGGGGTAAGTATCGCAATCAGGTAAATGCCGCGAAAGCACAGGTGGATTCCGCCCGCGCCGAGCAGGCAGAAGCCGCGCTGACGCTGACCAGTTCGGTCGCGTCAGCCTATTATCAGTTGCAGGCCAATCTGGCTTTGCAGGATGTTCTGCAACATGAAGTGGATAACAATCAGCATCTGGCGGATTTGCGTAAAGCGCAGTATCAGGCCGGTGTCTACGGCATTGAAATTCCGCAACAAACACAGGCTCAGGCCGACAGTGCTAAGCAGCAAATCATCAACCTGAAAGCCCAGACAGAACAGCTGAGACATCAGCTTTCCGCGCTGGCTGGGCAGGGGCCGGATGCGATGAACGGGCTGCACGCCGTGGCATTACCACCGGCTGAAGCGCTGGCGCCGAAAGGCGAGCTGACGCTCGATTTACTGGGCAAACGCCCGGACATCACTGCGCAGCGTGATCTGGTGGAATCTTATTCCCAGCGCGTCAGTGCGGCCAAAAAAGAGTTCTACCCAAGCCTTTCGATCAGCGCCTTTGGCGGTCTGACGACCACCAATTACGGCGGCACCAGCCCGAATCTTCTGGAAGCAGCCAGCAAAGCCTGGAATATCACACCAGCAATTTCGCTGCCGATTTTCCACGCAGGCGCACTGCGTTCCAAACTGGGCGAAGAGTCCGCGTTATATGACCAGTCCGTTGAGTCATATAACCAGACCATCCTGAGCGCCATCCAGCAAACTGCGGATGCCATTACCCTCTCGAAAAGCAGCGTTGAACAATTGCAGCAGGCTTCTTCTGCCGCTAAATCGCTGGAAGAGGTGTATCGCGTTTCGGATGCAAGATACAACGCTGGCGTCATCGGACGGGATGAGCTGTTAACCAGCCAGTCAGCACTCCTGCAACAGCAACAGGCGCAACTTACCGCCAGCAGTCAGCTGATGCAGGCAAAAATCAGTCTCATTCGTGCGCTCGGGGGAGGCTATCAGGCCCCGGCTGCGAACCAAAAATCATAATAAAAGACTCAGTGTGGAGAAGACCATGAGCGCAAATGCCGAAACTCAGGCAACGCCGCAAGCTCCGAAAAATAAGAAGAAAACGCGCAAAGTCGCGATGCTCTTGTTAACCGGGATTTTCATTATTATCGCCATCGCCTACCTGTTTTACTGGCTGCTGGTATTACGTCACTTCGAGTCTACCGATGATGCGTATGTTGCCGGTAATCAGGTTCAGATTATGGCGCAGGTGTCAGGCAGCGTGACTGACGTCAATTTCGACAGCACCGACTTTGTCAAAAAAGGCGATGTGCTGGTGACTATCGATCCGACCGATGCGGAACAGGCGTTTGAACGTTCTAAAACGGCTCTGGCTAACAGCGTGCGCCAGACGCATCAGCTGATCATCAACGGCAAACAGTACCAGGCAAATATCGCGCTGCGTGCGACGCAACTGCAACAGGCGCAGTCTGACCTGAAACGTCGTATCGTGCTGGGCAACGTTGACGCCATTGGACGTGAAGAACTGCAACACGCCCGTGATGCCGTGGATACCGCGAAAGCGCAATATGATGTCGCCGTGCAGCAGTACAACGCAAATCAGGCGATGGTGCTGAACACGCCAGTTGATCAGCAACCGCAAGTTTTGCAGGCCGCCGCGCAGGTTCGTGACGCATGGCTCGCCCTGCAACGTACCAAAATCCGCAGCCCGATTGACGGTTTTGTTTCCCGTCGCGCGGTTCAGATCGGACAGCAAATCAGCCCGTCCACGTCTCTGATGGCCGTTGTGCCTGCTCATCACATCTGGGTTGATGCCAACTTTAAAGAAACACAGCTGGCGAATATGCGTATTGGTCAGGTGGCGACCGTGGTCAGTGATATGTATGGCGATGACGTGAAATATCACGGCAAAGTGGTCGGTATGGATATGGGTACCGGCGGCGCGTTCTCGCTGCTTCCGGCACAAAATGCGACCGGCAACTGGATCAAAGTGGTTCAGCGCCTCCCGGTACGCATTGAGCTTAACGATCAGGAAGTTGCGGAACATCCGCTGCGCATTGGTTTGTCCACGCTGGTGACGGTTGATACTCAGAACCGTGATGGTCTGGTGCTGGCTAATACCGTGCGTTCCGAACCGCTGTATCAGACTTCAGCTCTGACACTGGATCTGGCTCCGGCTAATGCCATCATTGCTGATGTTATTCACGCAAATGCGGGCTAAAACCTCCGGAGGCCTCTGTGGCAAATAAACCGCTGGTAGGCGCCCCGCTGGCCTGGATGACGGTGGCTTTGTCTTTGGCCACCTTTATGCAGGTGCTGGACTCGACGATCGCCAACGTGGCGATCCCGACCATCGCCGGGAATCTGGGTGCATCGAACTCACAGGGCACCTGGGTGATTACGTCGTTCGGGGTCGCTAACGCCATCTCAATCCCCATCACCGGCTGGCTGGCTAAGCGCATCGGTGAAGTCAAACTGTTCCTGTGGTCCACGATACTGTTTGCGCTCGCCTCCTGGCTTTGCGGCATGTCCAACAGCCTGGAAATGCTGATCTTCTTCCGTGTGCTGCAAGGCGTGGTAGCAGGTCCGCTGATCCCTTTATCACAAAGTTTGCTACTGAATAACTATCCGCCGGCCAAGCGAAGTACCGCGCTCGCACTCTGGTCGATGACGGTGATCGTCGCCCCGATTTGCGGGCCGATCCTCGGCGGGTATATCAGTGATAACTTCCACTGGGGATGGATCTTCTTCATCAACGTACCGATCGCCATCGTGGTCGTGGTGCTGACGCTGAGAACCCTGAAAGGCCGCGAAACTGCCACACAGATCCGCCCGATCGACAGCGTTGGCCTGGTGTTGCTGGTGCTGGGCATCGGCGCATTGCAGGTGATGCTCGACCGGGGCAAGGAGCTGGACTGGTTCAACTCGACAGAAATTATCGTGCTGGCGGTCGTGGCGGTGGTCGCGTTGTGCTTCCTGGTCGTCTGGGAGTTGACCGATGACCACCCGATAGTCGACCTGTCGCTGTTTAAATCGCGAAACTTCACCATCGGCGTGCTGTGTATCAGCCTGGCTTACATGCTTTACTTCGGCGCGATTGTTTTGCTGCCGCAGCTGTTGCAGGAGGTCTATGGTTATACCGCCACCTGGGCGGGTCTGGCGTCCGCGCCAGTCGGTATTCTGCCGGTGCTGATGTCGCCGATTATCGGCCGCTTCGCACACCGTCTGGATATGCGAAAACTGGTGACGTTCAGCTTTATCATGTACGCCTACTGTTTCTTCTGGCGTGCTTATACCTTCGAACCGGGGATGGATTTTGGTGCTTCTGCATGGCCGCAGTTTATTCAGGGCTTTGCGGTAGGCTGCTTCTTCATGCCCCTGACCACCATTATTCTGTCGGGATTACCGCCGGAACGTATGGCGGCAGCCTCCAGTTTGTCGAACTTTATCCGTACGCTGGCGGGGTCTATCGGGACGTCAATCACCACGACGATGTGGTCGAACCGGGAATCGCTGCACCATGCGCAGCTGACCGAAAACATCACACCGTATAACCCGGCAGCGACACAGACTTATCAGCAGTTGGAAGGGATTGGCATGAGCCATCAGCAGGCTTCCGGGTGGATAGCGCGGGAAATTACGAATCAGGGGCTCATCATCTCTGCTAACGAGATTTTCTGGTTATCCGGCGGGGCATTCCTGGTACTGCTGATCTTAATCTGGTTCGCCCGTCCGCCATTCAGCAGCGGTGGCGGCGGCGGTGGTGCGCACTGATTTCATGTCGTCAGTTAACACGAATCAGTAAACATCGGAAAGCAAAACGGACGCTCAGGGCGTCCGTTTTTTATGGGTGAAAATCAGGATTTACGCCTGATTCTGACGCCACCATTCAGCCAGCAAAATACCGGTCGCAACGGAAACGTTCAGGCTTTCCACTTTGCCCGTACCGCCGATAGACACGCTCAGGTCGCCCTGCTGCCATGCGCTGTCGGACAGGCCGTCGCTTTCTTCGCCCAGCACCAGCACCATTTTGGCTGGCAGCTCAGCTTTACCGAGCGCCGTCCCTTTGTGGCTGGACGTGGTCACGATGGTGTAACCGGCTTTACGGAAGGTCGCCAGCACATCAAGGAAGTTATCCGCACTGATGGCTTTAACGTGTTCTGCGCCGCCTTCAGCGGTACGCACGGCGGCACCGGATTCCAGCTGAGCCGGATCCTGAACCATCATCCCGTTGATACCAAAATGCGCACATGAACGCATGATACCACCGAGGTTGTGCGGGTTGCCGACGTTTTCCAGCGCCAGCACACAGTCTTTCGCAGGAGCAGATTGCAGATAGGTTTCTGCATCCAGACCCTGACGTTTTTTAATCAGGAAACACACGCCGCCATGGTGTTCGGTGCCGGAAGCTTTCACCAGCTCTTCGTCTTCTACCACGTGATACGCTTTGCGGTTTGCCGCCATCCAGCGCAACGCTTCGCGGAAACGCGGAGTGACTGATTGCACAAACCACGCGCGAACAATCGCGTCAGGACGGCTGGCAAACAGCGCCTGACAGGCATTCTCGCCGTAAACGCGTGTTTCTTCCTGGCGCTGACGACGCAGTTGTTCAGGGTCGATGAAACTTTTGCCGCTGATACCACCGTGATCCGGTACAGATTCATCCGCCGGTGCACGGGAAACAGTTTTCCACGGTGAAGAGTACGGACCGTCGTCTTCACGTGCCGGACGACGCGGGCGATCATCACCACGACGAGGTGCAGGGCCGCGTGAATCGCCACGGGAATCGCTGCTGCGACGCTCATTGCGGCGGGCATCGTCAGGACGGGAACCCTGGCGAGGTTTATCGCCCGGACGTCCTTTATTGTTGGAAGGACGTTTATCGTTGTTGCGGTTATCGCCGTCGTCGTCACTACGGACGTACATCACTTTGACTTTGCCGTTCTTGCCACTGAATGAATCGTTCATTTTTCTCTCCACCTACGCGCAGGGCGCGAAGATTACCTGATGTCTGTGAGCTAAGCCACAGGCTTTCGACCAAAAGCTAAAAACTATCATATTCATTGAATAAACCGCGTTGTTTACGTGACGTGGCGCCCCCATACTTACAACATACAAGTAACATATCAGCCGTTTTGTTTACCGCTTTATGCGTAAAGCCGGGGTTCTGGTTGATACCATTCTCACGTTAAGCAATGTAGAGGCTATTTTATGAATACGATTTGTTCATCATGTCAGGCCACCAACCGCCTGCCTGAGGATCGTATCGACGACGGCGCAAAATGCGGCCGCTGCGGTCATGCACTTTTTGAAGGCGATGTGGTTCACGCCACTGCCGCCACGCTGGACAAATATCTGCAGGACGACCTGCCGGTTGTCATCGATTTCTGGGCACCGTGGTGTGGCCCGTGCGTGAACTTCGCGCCTATTTTTGAAGATGTTGCGCAGGAACGTGCCGGTAAAATCCGTTTCATTAAGGTTAATACCGAAGCAGAACCTGAACTGAGCGCGCGGTTCCGTATTCGCAGTATTCCGACCATTATGGTGTTTAATGAAGGCAAAATGGTCGATATGTTGAGCGGCGCCATGCCTAAGGCACCTTTCAATAACTGGCTTAATGAATCATTGTAACGCATAAGCCGTTATAAAGCCCTGCCGATGGCCCGCCTCAGCGCGGGCCATTTTGTACGTTCAGCAGATGCTGCTTGCCAGCGAACGGCGGGTGATTAAAATAGCCGCTTTTCGAATACCGGAATGCTTATGTCAGCCAACGCCGTCCTTCGCCTGCGTGAGCAGCGTTTAGCCCGCTCGACCCGCCCTTTTCTGGCCCGGGGATCCCGTGCGATTCGTTGCCAGGCATGCCTGTTACCTCAACGTCACTGCATCTGCGCCACGCGTGAGATACATCAGGCGAACAGCCGTTTCTGTCTGGTGATGTTTGACACCGAACCGATGAAGCCGAGCAATACCGGTCGCCTGATTGCGGACGTTTTACCGGATACGCAGGCATTCCTGTGGTCGCGTACCGAAACCGATCCGGCGTTGCTGGATGCCATATCTGACCCGTCGCGCCAGCCTTACGTGGTTTTTCCGGCGTCTTTCGCAACACCGCCGCGTCAGGTCTTTACCGAAGTCCCCGAAGGCAGTAAACCCCCGCTGTTTATCATGCTGGACGGCACCTGGAATGAAGCACGCAAAATGTTCCGCAAAAGTCCGTATCTGGATAATTTGCCGGTATTCTCTCTGGATGTAAGTGCCAGCTCCGGTTATATCCTGCGTGAAGCCTCGCGTCCGGAATTACATTGCACAGTTGAAGTGGCCGCCGCGTTACTCGAAAAAGCCGGGGACACACAGGCGTCTGCAGGTTTATCACGACACTTTACCCATTTCCGCACGCAATATCTGGCAGGAAAACCCCATCATCCGGTGCATCAGCTCACAGCAAAAAACGAAGAAAACCTCTAGAATCATGGGAACATGATGAATCGGAGAGACGATGAGCCAACGCGGACTAGAAGCACTATTACGACCTGAGTCGATTGCAGTCGTCGGCGCCAGTAATAAACCGGGGCGCGCGGGATATCTGATGATGCGCAATCTGCTCGACAGCGGATTTAACGGCCCTGTTTTGCCGGTCACCCCGGCTTACCGCGCAGTCTGTGGCGTTCTGACCTGGCAGGATGTCGCCAGTCTGCCGATGTCGCCTGATCTCGCCATTCTCTGCACGCACGCAGACCGTAATATGGCGCTGCTGGAACAGCTGGGCGAGCGCGGTTGCAAAACTGTCATCGTACTTTCCTCTCAACCCGGCCAGTTCTCCGAACTGAAAGCCTGCGCTCAGCGTTTTACAATGCGGCTTCTTGGGCCAAACAGTCTCGGTATTCTCGCTCCCTGGCAAAAGCTGAATGCCAGTTTTTCTCCGGTGCCGATCCTGCCCGGCAAACTCGCGTTTATTTCGCAATCGGCCGCCGTGGCCAATACCATTCTTGACTGGGCGCAGCAACGTGCCGTCGGATTTTCCTATTTCGTCTCACTGGGCGACAGTCTGGATATCGACGTCGATGATCTGCTCGATTTCCTCGCCCGCGATACAAAAACCAGCGCCATCCTTCTTTATCTGGAGCATATCAGCGATGCCCGGCGTTTTCTTTCTGCTTCGCGCAGCGCATCACGCAACAAGCCTATTCTGGTCATCAAAAGTGGCCGCAGCGGGCAGGCTCAGCATCTCCTGAACAGCCCGCTCAGCCTCGACGCAGCTTATGATGCCGCCATTCAGCGTGCGGGATTGCTGCGCGTACAAGATACGCATGAACTCTTCTCCGCTGTAGAGACCCTGAGCCATATGCGCCCGTTGCGCGGTGAGCGCTTACTCATTATCAGTAACGGCGCAGCACCGGCGGCGATGGCGTTAGATCAACTGCTGTTGCGTAACGGGAAACTGGCAAAGCTGGGGGATGAAACAGGAAAAGCGCTGGCTGACGTTCTGCCGAAGACGATTACCGCCTCTAATCCGCTAGATTTGCATGACGACGCCACGCCTCAGCTGTATCAGTCGGTCATAACAGCGCTGCTCGACAGTACGGATTACGACGCCATATTGGTGATACACGCCCCGAGCGCGGCAGCGCATGGCACGGTCACCGGCAGCCAGCTGATAGAAGCGGTTCGTAAACATCCGCGAGGAAAATACATTACGCTGCTAACAAACTGGTGCGGCGAATTTTCCTCACAGGAAGCACGCAAGCTGTTCAGCAGTGCCGGGATCCCGACTTACCGGACCCCGGAAGGGGCGGTGACAGCGTTTATGCATATGGTGGAATATCGCCGCAACCAGAAACAACTGAAAGAAACGCCTGCGCTGCCGGCAGATCTTGAACAGAATACCGATCAGGCTCACAGACTGATTGCACAAACATTAGCGGAAGGCACCACACAGCTTGATACGCATGAAGTCCGCGCTATTTTGCAGGCGTACGGAATGAATGTGCTGCCGACTTGGATCGCCAGTGACAGCGCTGAAGCCGTAAATATTGCCAGCCAGATTGGTTATCCCGTCGCGTTGAAACTGCGTTCGCCGGACATTCCGCATAACTCTGAAGTTCAGGGCGTCATGCTGTATCTGCGCACGCCCAGTGAAGTCGAACAGGCGGCCAATGCCATCTTCGACCGGGCTAAACTCGCGTTTCCACAGGCACGAATTCTGGGTTTGCTGGTGCAGCCGATGGCCAACCGCCCCGGCTCTCAGGAATTACGGGTAGTCGTCGAGCAGGATCCTGTCTTCGGCCCGTTGATTATGCTGGCCGAAGGCGGAACTGACTGGCGCCCCGAAAGACAGGCGGCGATTGCGCTGCCGCCCCTGAACATGACGCTGGCGCGCTATCAGGTCGTGCAGGCATTGAAGAGCGGTAAAATACGCGATCGGAATGCGCTGCATCCTCTCAATATTCCCGCCCTGAGTCAGCTTCTGGTTAACGTGTCTAACCTGATTATTGATTGCCCGGAAATCGAACGGCTGGACATCCATCCGTTGCTGATTTCCGGCAGTGAAGTGAGCCTGCTTGATGTGTCGATGGAGCTTTCCACGCGCGACCGGGATGCGCCTTCACGCCTGGCAATCAGGCCTTATCCACGCGAACTGGAAGAGCGCGTTATACTCAAGAATGGTGTCCCTGTGTTATTCCGCCCGATTCTTCCGGAAGATGAGCCGCTGCTGAAAGCCTTTATCCTGAAGGTCACCAAAGAAGATCTGTATTACCGCTATTTCAGTGAGATTAACGAGTTTACTCATGAAGACTTGGCGAACATGACGCAGATTGATTATGACCGCGAGATGGCTTTCGTGGCTATTCGAACAGTGAATGAAGAAAGTGAAATTATTGGAGTCACGCGAACCGTTTCTGACCCCGACAATATCGATGCCGAATTCTCCGTACTGGTGCGTTCTGATCTGAAAGGCCTGGGGCTCGGGCGACGTTTGCTGGATAAGATGATTGATTACGCCGCAGAGCACGGCCTGCTACGTCTGACCGGTATCACGATGCCCAACAACCGCGGCATGATTACACTGGCCAAAAAGCTGGGATTTGATGTCGATATTCAGATTCAGGACGGAATCGTTAATCTGTTTCTGGCACTGGAAAAACGCCGGAATTTATAGCAGAAAACCGTGAGCCTGAGCGATGAACAGGCAAAAGATGCGCACATGCGGCAGGACTAATGGTATTATCGACCGATTGTGCGGTCACCACAGTCTATCTGTGCCGCTGAAATCATTACCTGAAAAGAGAAGAAGCGCACTGTGATGTTGTCAAAATTTAAACGTAATAAACATCAACAACACCTTGCTCAACTGCCAAAACTCCCCCAAACAGTTGGTGCTGTAAAAACGCTCTATTGCCCTACAGATTTCCGTAAGGCGCTGCTCGAAGCCATTGCCAACGCCACCCAACGGATTTATCTGGTTGCTCTCTATTTAGAGAACGATGATGGCGGACGTGACGTGTTGTCGGCTCTGTATGCCGCAAAGCAGCTACGACCTGAGCTGGAGATCTGCGTGCTGGTTGACTGGCACCGCGCTCAGCGTGGCCGTATCGGTGCGGTGGCATCAAATACCAATGCTGACTGGTATTGTCGTATGGCTAAGGAACACCCAGAACTTTCTGTGCCGGTTTATGGCGTTCCCGTTAATACACGTGAAGCTTTGGGTGTTCTGCACCTTAAAGGTTTCGTTATTGACGATCAGGTCATCTACAGCGGGGCGAGCCTCAATGATGTTTATCTGCATCGCCACGAAAAATATCGTTATGACCGTTATCAGATGCTGACCAATGAAGCGCTGGCAAATACGATGGTCGACTTTATGAAGAAATCGATCCTTACGGCTGCAGCAGTTCAGCGTCTGGATCGTGAAGATCGTCCGAAAAGTATTGAGATTAAAAACGAAACGCGTCAGTTTCGCCAAACCCTGCGCACCAGTGGTTATCATTTCAAAGACAGCGCCGGTAACGATGAACTGGCGGTCACGCCCATTGTAGGGTTGGGCAAACAGAATGAATTGAATCGCACGATTCACCATTTAATGGCCAGCACCGATCACAAGCTGACGTTGTGTACCCCTTATTTCAATATGCCGGCGATGCTGGCACGTAATATCATTCATCTGCTGCGTCGTGGTAAGCAGGTTGAAATTATTGTGGGTGATAAAACCGCTAACGATTTTTATATTCCGCAAGATCAGCCTTTTAAAATCATCGGTGCCTTACCTTATTTATATGAAATCAATCTGCGCCGCTTCCTGAGCCGTTTACAACGCTTTGTCGACAGCGGGCAATTAATTGTCCGCCTCTGGAAAGATGGGGATAATAGTTACCACCTGAAAGGTATGTGGGTGGATGACCGCTGGCAGCTGATTACCGGGAATAACCTGAATCCGCGAGCCTGGCGACTTGATCTTGAGAATGCCATTCTGATCCACGATCCACATAAAGAGATGGCAACTGAGCGTCAAAAAGAACTGGATGAGATCCGCCAGCATACGCAAATTGTCTCTCATTATATGGAACTGGAAAGTATTCCGAATTATCCGGTTAAAGTGCGTAAGCTTATTCGCCGTTTGCGGCGGATTCGAATCGACAGATTAATCAGCCGAATTCTGTAATTGGCTATACTGAAAGCCTGATCATCCTGATCGGGCTTTTTTATATCTGGAATTCCATTTTATGACGCCATTATTCCCCTCTTCTGTCAGACTCTCCGCCATCAGCCTTATATTTTTTTGCACCGGCTGCACCCATTTCGCGAATGATCAATGGACCGGTAAAGACAAAGCCGAACACTTTGTTGGCTCAGCGGTATTAGCGGCGGCTGGCACGGCTTACGCAGATAACCAGGGTTGGAATGAAGCACGCAGTCGTTCATTCGGCTTGTTATTTTCAGTAGGTCTAGGAGCAACAAAAGAGCTTTATGATAGCCGCACGGGAGGAAGTGGATGGAGCTGGAAAGATTTTACCTGGGATATTGCCGGAGCAGCCGTTGGATATAGTGCTTATCATCTGACGCACTATTGATAAGCGACCATTTACCCTGAATATGGAGAGGCTGAATACGATATATGCCTTCAAAATTCACGATGCTTTT